>QHQA01000123.1 GCA_003219695.1 Verrucomicrobiota bacterium | reverse complement strand
CCTTCAGCTTTCTTCTCCGCTTTCGGGGCAGTTGCCTCTTTCTCCTCTTCCTCTTTCGGCTTCTTCGGCTTCTCTTCTTCGTTCTTTGGTTTCTCTTCTCTTTCCTCCGGCTCTTTTTTTTCAGCTTCCTTTTTCGGTTCTTCTTCCTTCTGCTCTTCGACTTCAGGTTTTTCCTCTTTCTCTTCCTTGGGTTTTTCCTGTTCTTCCTTAGGTGCTTCCTCGCCCTCGGCGCCGATGAACGCGATCCTGTCACCGACATTCACCTTGCCGCCTTCCTCGACGTAAATCTCAGTGAGCGTTCCATCCTCGGGCGATTCCCATTCCATGGTTGCCTTGTCGGTCTCGATCTCGGCGAGCACTTCGCCGGCCGAAACTTGATCGCCTTTCTTCTTCTTCCACCCCACGAGAGTGCCCTCCGTCATCGTGTCGCTGAGCTTTGGCATCTGGATTTCAGGCATGGAGAGAAAAGTTAGAAAGTTAAGACAGTTACATCGTTACAATGGTGATCTCCTTTTAACATTGTAACGATCGTAACTCTTTTAACTTGGTTCATGCGTAGCAAACCTGTTTCACGGCGGTAACTAGCTTGTCCGCGTTTGGGAGAACGGCCTTCTCGAGGCGTTCATTGTAGGGCATTGGAACGTCTTCCTGAGATACGCGCAGAATCTGCGCGTCGAGCGCATCGAAAATGTTTTTTTGAATCCGGTAGCAAATTTCCGCACCGACGCCGCAGAACGGATGATCCTGTTCGACGATCACCACGCGATGCGTCTTGGCCACCGAATCGAAAACCGTCTGCTCGTCGAGCGGTTTGATCGAACGCAAATCGACAATCTCCGCAGAGATGTTTTCCTCTTCCAGTTGAGCCGCAACTTTGAGCGCCAGCGGCACAGTCTGCGCGTAGCAAATGATCGAGACATCAGTACCCTCGCGTTTCACGTCCGCTTTACCGAGCGGGATGAGCAGCTCTTCGTCCGGCGGCTCGACCATTCCCTTCGAGCTGTAAAGCAGTTCCGCTTCCAAAACGAGCACTGGGTTGTCGTCGCGCACTGCGGTCTTCAACAAACCTTTCGCGTCGCTTGGCGTGGCCGGTGCGCATACCTTTAAACCGGGCACGCTCGCGTAAAAATTTTCCGTGGCGTGCGAGTGGGTGGCGGCGAGCTGATGCGCCGGACCATTCGGTCCGCGAAACGTAATGGGAACGTTGAACTGCCCGCCCGACATCAGGAACATGTTCGGCGCGTTGTTTACTACCTGATCGAACGCTACGAGGGAGAGACTAAAGGTCATGAACTCGATAATTGGCCGCAGACCCACCATTGCCGCGCCGATGCCGAGCCCGGCGAAACCGTTTTCACTGATCGGCGTGTCGATGATTCGTCTCGGTCCAAACCGTTCCAGCAGCCCCTGGCTCACTTTGTAAGCGCCGTGATATTCGGCGACTTCTTCGCCCATGAGAAAAACATTGGGGTCGCGCTCGAGCTCTTCGGCGAGCGCTTCGTTCAACGCCTGGCGATATGTGATTTCTCTCACTCTTTCGCTCCGTTGAAATAAACGTAATCGTAAACTTGTTCGACCGGCATTTCTGGACTTTTCTCGGCAAATTTGACCGCCGCCAGCACGGTTTCCTTCGCCCGCTTGTCGAGCATGTCGAATTGTTCGTTGGTCAATTTTCCCTCGCGCGTGAGCTGCGCGCGCAAGCGCGTGATGGGATCATCGAGCCGATATTTCTCCAATTCCTGTTTCGTGCGGTAACTCGCTGGGTCCGACATCGAGTGGCCGCGATAGCGATAAGTGCGCACCTCCAAAAATGCCGGGTGCGCTTCCTTGCGGATGGAGTCCACGATCTCGGCGACCTTGTCACGCACTTCGCGAAAGTTCATTCCATCGACGATTTCGCCCGGAATATCGTAACCTTCCGCGCGATCGACAATTTGCTTGAGCGAGGTCGATCGTTTCACCGAGGTGCCCATGGCAAAGAGGTTATTCTCGCAAATGAAAACGATCGGCAATTTATAGAGCGCGGCTAGATTCAGCGCTTCGTGGAATGAACCCTGATTGATTGCGCCGTCGCCGAAAAAGCAGAGCGTCACCCGATCTTCGCCCCGGTATTTAATGGCAAAAGCCATCCCCACTGCCAGCGGAACGTGTGCACCGACGATGGCGTGACCGCCGTACATGTGATTCTTCCGGTCAAAGAAATGCATCGAGCCGCCGAGACCCCGTGAGCAGCCAGTCTCTTTTCCGAAAAGCTCCGCCATACATGCGTCCGCGCTGGTGCCACGGGCGAGCGCGTAGGCGTGATCGCGATACGCAGTGATGACGTAATCATCGTCACGCACCGCGGCCAACGCCCCGGTCACCACCGCTTCCTGACCAATGTAAAGATGACAAAAACCACCGATCTTCTGCGCTTGATACTGCTGGCTGGCGCGCTCCTCGAAGCGCCGGATCAACAGCATCAGCGAGAGCATTTCGACTTCGTCGCGCTGCTCTCCCGGCTGCATGGCGGTCAAGCCGCAGCGGCGGGACCCCCCAGCTGCGGGACGGCGCGAGTTCCCGATCTCTCCCTGCTTTGTCCCAGATTCATGCAAACAACAAACAGCAACGTGAACAGAAGATCGCTAACGAGTGAATTGCGAAAAAACATCCAACTCGGCGTCGTGCTGTATTGAGGCAATCCCACGGTAAGCGACTGAACGAGTCCTGCGAAATTTTTCGTGTAACCCGGATCGCTCAACCAGGAGAACGCGTTGGTGACCGCGTAGAAAATTGTCGATCCAACAATGGAAGCTGGCAAAAGCGTCTTTAGCGATGCCCGATTTTGTAGGAGAATTCCCACGCATCCAACGAGTGCGAGCGCCGCATAGCGAACGAGAATCTGCGGGTCCAGCAGCGGCGCGCCATAACGCAAATTGATTATCACGTCGGAAAGAAACAGCGTCGCCAGCGGCACCGAGAACTTATATTTCTTGGGAAAATACGCGGCGCTGCAAAGGGCGATTGCCGCGAGCGGCGTGAAGTTGGAAAGCCAGTTTGCACCGGAATGAATCAAGAGTCCCGTCGTGACCCGATAAGCGACGGCGGAAAAAACGAGAAGGAGAGCGGGAATCATTCCATAGAATCTATCCGGCCGGTAAGATATGCAAAGGGAAGATGGTAGGGACACCGCGCGGCGATGTCCGGACGCCGCGGCGCAGCGTCCCTACCTATTTCGCCGCGGCGAGCGCCCTGTTGAGCCGCGCTTTGCGACGGTTGGCGGCGTTTCGATGGATGATCCCGCGTTTCGCAGCTTTATCGATCGCGGCAATGGCCGCTCGGATCTGCTCTGCGCCGGGTTTTTCGGAAGAGCGCACCTGTTTTTGGATTGTGCGCAGTCGCGTCACCGAACTGCGATTACGCAGCGATCGTTTCAAAGTCTGGCGAGCGCGTTTGGAAGCTGATCTGGTGTTGGCCATTGCTAATCAAAATCTGGTGAAAGCCGACGCTTGTGAGCACGAAGCGCTACATGCGTTTGCCCAATGCGAGCTTCGCTTTTTGCCGCTGAGCAGCAAGCGCTCCTCCCATTCGCATTTGCTCGACGCTGAGTGTGCCTGAAGCAGATGTTGGTTCAGGCTGCTGCTGGATGTTCGGTTTTTCGTTCTGCACGACCAACGTCTCACTGGCCGGCGCCGGCCGCGCCTTTGGCACCTTGGGCAAACGATCGGGAATGATTTGCACGAGCGCCCCTACTGGAACCTGATTATAGAGCGCGGCGATGTCGGCGGCTTTCATTCTGATGCAGCCGTAGCTGGCGGGCCGCCCAATCGTCTTTTCTTCTGGCGTGCCGTGAATGTAGATGCAGCGGTGAAACGCTTGTGAATTTTGCGCTTCGAGTCCGCTGAGCCAAATAATCCGCGTAGTCACCGGATCGCGGCCAGGCGTATTTGGCTGGAGAATTTCACCCGTCCAACGCCGATTGTGAAACACGGCGCCGACTGGTGCGTTTTCACCGATCTTTTTCGCAACCATGAGGTCACCGAGTGGCGTCGTCATTCTGCCCCGAAAATCGCCGACGCCGAACTTGGAGGTCGAGACCGGATAAATTGCAACTCGCCCGCCATTTTCCATCAGCATTAGCTTCTGGTCGCGGACACTGATTATAAGACGATGAGATGTATCGATCTGAATCGGCTGTGTTGCAGAAAATGCCGGCGCGATGAAAACCAGACTGAAAATGACCGCCAACAGCCGAAACATGCGCAATCTTTTACCCGATAATTCGGGTTTTGTCACGCGGGAATTGCAGCGCTCGAGCGCGAGCCCCCAAAATTGATCCTTGACCAGCGGCTGCTGAATGAAGAGAGGCACACATACAGGAAACCACCTTGGAACATCAGGAGGAACGGCACCGAGAGGAACTGACCGTGAACAATGGCGAATACCACGAAATAACTGAAATAAACGGCGAAAGCCAGTTCCAGCAGCGGAAGTGTTGACTTGAGGGGCCGGTATTTGCAGCTGCGCCAGCGCTGCGATTTGCGTTCAATGCCATACTTCGGCGTGCGCGTGAAATCGGATTTGTGATTGATGAGCGCTTCCAGCACCGCTCGCGCGTTATTCAGCGACAGGCCAATTCCCAAGGCGAGCAGACATGGCAGAAAAAGGATCTCTCTCATCCAGGTGCGTGGATGCAGCTCGCGCTGGGCGCAAATATAGAAATGGCCGACCGAGGCCGATGCTGCAAGAAAGATGGGAATGTCAATGAGCACTGTGCGCAGCCAGCCGCCTTGAGGGGCGCCTGCGGAGGGGTGCAAAAGAACGCATAGAATGGCAAGGAGCAGGTACGCGAAGTTAGACATCAAATGCCCGGTGGCCTCCAGCTTGATTGGAAACGGAAGCCGGCTGCGCCAGATGCTGGGCAGCAATTTTTTACAGGTCTGGACCGAGCCTTTCGTCCAGCGATGCTGCTGGGACTTGAAGCCGTTCATGTCCACGGGGAGCTCCGCTGGAGTGACAACATCCAAAAGATAGACAAATTTCCAGCCTGCAAGCTGGGCGCGATAGCTAAGATCGAGGTCCTCACACAGCGTATCATATTGCCAGCCTCCACTTTGTTCGATGCAGGAACGCCGCCAGAGACCGGCGGTCCCATTAAAATTGAAAAACCGACCACTGCGGCTGCGTGCTGTTTGCTCAAGCAAAAGATGCCCATCCAAAAAGATCGCCTGCATGCGAGTGAGCAATGAATATCCGCGATTCAAATGGCCCCAGCGGGTCTGGATCATTCCTATTTTGGGATCGGTAAAGAAATGGATGGTGCGTTTTAGTAAATCCTTCTGCGGGACAAAATCGGCGTCCAGGATGCAAACGAATTCGCCTCCGGCGGCATCGAGGCCAGTCGCGAGCGCGCCTGCCTTGAAACCAGTGCGATCAGCCCGATGGATGAGCTGGACGTTAAAACCTCGCTGGCGCAGTTCCTGCGCGCACGTAGCGGTGATCTCGCGAGTCTCGTCGGTTGAATCATCCAGCACCTGAATTTGCAAAAGCTCCCGCGGATAATCCAGTTCGCTCACCGAACGGAGTAACCGCTCGGCCACATACACCTCGTTGAAGATCGGCAACTGCACCGTCACCTTTGGCAGTTGTTCAAAATAACGGGTCGGCGCGGGCGCGCGCTTCCGGTTTTTCAGATACAGATAAATGATGAAATAGCGATGGATGCCATACGCTGAAAGCCCCATGAGCACGCTCAGGTAGCAAACCGTCCAAATAATATGTCCGACGCTTCCTTGCATGGGTTCCTATGGCCGCCAATCGTTGAAGCAGTAAGGGCGACATGATGCCGTTTCCACCGGTTGCGTCAATGCAAAAATCGCAGGTTTGCATGTGATAACCGCGGTCACATCGTGTTGATACACAACAGTCTCCCCTTGATCTTCGTAATTGCCGGGGCGGCTGGTCTGGCAATTGCCGTGACATGGCCGGGAAGAAGTCTCGCCTCGCTGCGATAACATGCGCTTTTTTGGTCGCGACATTCGCCCTTGCTTGGAGCGAACAGCAGGTTAACCGTGATAGGGCCAATTTTCTCGAGGCAGGCATGCGGTTGGGAGATCCAATAACGAAACGAACGCTCGACCGTTTCGAGCGTTTCAAGATCATCTTTCCTATTCTTCTGGCAGGATGGATCCCATCGATCCTGACGCTGATTGTTTCCTATACCATCCTGCGCGATACGCTGGAATCAAGAATCCTGCGTGACCGGCAAACCCTGATCCAATTGGTCGGCCACCTGGTTGGCCATGATCTAAACCGCAGCAGCAGCGTGATCGAGTACTATCAGACGCTGCCGGACACGGCGAGAGTTTTGAGCGCAGCAGACCCGCAGCTTGCCCAGCAAGGGGTAAACTCGGCGTTTTATTCGCATCCGCAGATCGACGGAATGTTTATCACCATGCCGGACGGTACTCTTCTCGCATCGATCCCAACCGCTCCCGAGGTAATCGGCAAGGATTTTGGCTCCGAGCACTGGCGCGAACAAGCAGCAGCGACCACCGGAGTGTATGTCTCGGCGGTCCACCCGCGTTTATCGGACAATCGACCGGTCACCGACATCGTCGGCGCGGTGCGCGCGCCGGACCGGAGCATCCTGGGCTATGTTGGAGTTTCCGTCCTTGTGGAAAGAATTGGCCGCCGCCTGTCCACGATTGAATTTTCGGATCGGCTCCTTTTTGAGGTGCTCGATCAAAATGGCAACGCGCTTTTTGCCAGCGATTTCAAACCGAACCCGGCAACAACTTCACCGGCGAAAAATAGCGACTTGATCAAGGAGATCAGCCAGATCAAGAGCGGGCATTTCGAGGGTCATGGCAATCTTTATTCTTTCAGCCCTGTTGAATCGACCGGCTGGGTGGCGGTGGCGGAGCAGCCCAAAGCCCTGGCTTATCAGCCGGTTCATGATCTTCTGGGGCGAATGACCGTACTGGCGGCCTGGTTGATTGTGCTCACGGCCGTCTTTGCGTGGCTGGGCAGCAGGTTTTATCAGCGTCAGATGGAATCCAGGCAGCGACTGGAGCGCGAGGTTATCTTCAACGAGAAAATGCTTGCGAACATGCCCGGCGGAATCGCCTTTGTCGATCCTGTGTCCCGCCGCTTTCTTCACGCCAACGATGCTTTTGTGCGCATGGCGGAACGCTTTGGAGACCTGCCGGACGGTCGCGACATCACCGAAATCACCTGCGAGGAAGTGAAGATCGCGCCGCCGGGAGCAATTGAGAGGGTGCTTAGCTTTGGAACGCCATTCCAATTAACTGAGCACCCATTGAAAGATAAGACCGGGGTCACGCACTTTTTAGATATTAATCTGCTCCGGCTACAGGGCGCGCAGGAAACCATTCAAGGCGCGCTTTACCTGGTGGAAGACAAGACGCGCGACGTCACATTGCGTCAGGAATTGATTGCCGCAAATGCTGCCAAGGATCAATTCCTGGCACTTTTGTCGCACGAGCTGCGCAGTCCTCTCTCGCCGGTAATTGCCATGGTGGGAGAGCTGGAAGCCGAAGTGCCAGACTCTCAGCCCGTCAGAGAAGCGCTGGAAGTCGTCCGGCGCAATGTGGAACTGGAAGCGCGCTTAATTGACGATTTACTCGACGTGACTCGTATCTCGAAAGGCAAATTGCAATTGAGCTTTGAGATGATTTGCATTCATCAAGTCATCCAGCGCGCTTACGAGATATGCCGAAAAGAAATCGAGGCGAAGAACCTGGAAGTGAAGCTCCACCTTCGCGCCGTTCATACGCACGTGGAGGGCGATCCGGCGCGATTGCAACAGGTCTTTTGGAATTTGATCAAGAACAGCGTGAAATTTACTCCCGAAAAAGGCCGAATCACCATCGAGACGCTCAACCCATCGCCGGATAAAATTGCGGCGCGCATTGTAGACACTGGCATCGGCATCGAGCAGGAAAAGATCGATAAAATCTTTAACGCATTTGAGCAGGGCCAGGCTGAGATCACCCGCCGTTTTGGAGGCCTCGGGCTCGGCCTGTCCATTTCGAAGGCGTTGATCGACGCGCACGGCGGAAAAATCCGGGTGCAAAGTCCCGGGAAAGACCAGGGAGCTACATTTTCCGTTGAACTAAACACCGTGCTCGCTCCAATCTGTGGCGACGGCGAGACGCAAGATCAACCAGCAGACGGGGAAGCGGATCGGGCCGGTTCAAAGCACCGGCGTGTCCTGCTGGTTGAGGATCATCATGATACCTGCATCGGGATGAAAAGAATGCTGGAGCGCCGGGGTTACGAAATTACCGTGGCCCATACTGCTCAACAAGCGGTGGAGAAAGTCCATACGCAGGACTTCGATCTGCTCATCAGCGATATCGGATTGCCGGACCGCAGCGGTTACGAATTAATGAGGGAGGTCCGTCTCAAAAAAGATTTGCCCGCAATTGCGCTCAGCGGCTTTGGCAGCGAACACGACGTAAACGAAGCCAGAGCCGCAGGCTTTTCCGAGCATCTCACGAAGCCGATCAACTTTGAGCGTCTGGAGAAAACGATCTGGAACCTGCTCTCCTGAATCGTTAGGCAGACACTCCTCCTGTCTGCGAAGCTGTTTGACCTGACATGAACAGACACGATTGTCTGCTTCACCGCTCTTCAACCGCCGCCCTGTCCGGCAGCTGCTGTTTTAGCCTGGCGCTCTTCCGCTTCTTTTAATTCTCGGGAAAGCTTCTCGACGCGCTGACGCATGATTTTGCCCGGCTTAAATTTCACCGTTGCTCGCGAAGGAATCACGAAACTACTGCCCGGCTGGTTCGGGTTTCGCCCAATCCGCGGCTTCGTTAGGCGCGGCTGAAACACGCCAAAATTTCGCAGCTCAACGGGAATATTGTTTGCCAGACTGTCGGTGATTTTATCGAGCGCCCGTTGGACGACATCGAAAACCTGATGCTGCACCATCCCGGTCTGATTGCTGATCGACACAACTATGTCGCGCTTGGTCAACTTAGCCATATCTATTTAGTAATCGTTCCGGGGCTGTTGTCACGGTGGCTAAATTGTCCACAAAAATGAAGAATTGTTAAACCGACTAACCTTCTCGCCCAGAGAATCAAACGAAACCACTAAATCTGCGTGATGCCTCAATTCATTCATATCATCGCCTCGCAAATCAATGCCGGGAGTCGCTACTCTCTATCTTCTGGCTTCTGCTTAAATAGCGATCGTCGCTTAATCCGCTGGCACCCATCGGAAACTCAATTGATTGTAATCCAGCTCTGAAATTCACTCGCTGAAAAATCCTGGTAAGCTATTTTGAGTGGGTGCATCTTCAGCAAACGAAGGCTGGCAGCCGAGCCACAGGCGGACCGCAATACTATTTTCATGATCTAACTGAGGACGTGCGGGAATTTTTGCGGCGGAAAGGAGCGCGGGCTGTCGTGTTGCAGACACCTTATGGCATTGTTGAAACGCCGTTCATTGCCGTGGGGGTGACCACAAACTCGATCGATCAGGAAAAATCATTGCTGGACGGGTCGGGCATGATCGTATTCAGCAAGGCAGCGAGGCAACCGAGTCTATTGGCGAGGCCATTCGGCGCTGGTATTCACTTAAAGAGGGGGCCGATTTCGAGAGAATCGATATCAACGTCGAGCTTCATCCCGATGGCCATTTCATTGTTTGGCCAACGGCGGTTTTGTGGCGGCCCGGCCAAAGAGTGCAGCACCTGACCATGCCATCGCATCATCCGCTATCATTCCACCGAGATGATCAAAGCCGCCTCTGGCGCGATCAAATCGCAGCCTCGTTGACAGACGAGCCGCAACAAGCCGGATGGATTGTGGCGCAGATCTGCAGCGTAGTAGAGGATCACTCGCGCAAGGGCGAATCCAACATTTACGAGTTTGATCTACTTCGGGCTAGAGGCGCTCTTTCAAAACTCGGCATGCACATTGGCCCACTGCGTGTGATACATTACGACTGCGAGCCGAGCGCCTTTCATTTCACTGGCTACGCTCCGTATCCATGTCCAATCGAACTGAAGAAACGATCTCGCGGTTTTAAGTACCAAGAGAAACGGTACCCGAAACTTCCTCGCGTTGTTGTCCTCTGTATTGAGCATGATCTCACGAATCTGCGCCCGCATGTCGATGTAGTGGAACTGTCTGCGCTGTGTGATTACTTGAAGAAAGCAGCATGAACCGAGGCGATATCGAACCGATTCTTCGAGATATACCCGCCGCGCGGCAAGAGGCCGCGCGGCATTACGGCGTCCACCCGTATTTCACTCGCCGACCGTCGAATGTTGTCCGCGCGTACATCCAACAATACTCCGAGGCTGGCGACGTCGTTCTCGACCCCTTCGGGGGCAGCGGCGTTACGGCCGTTGAAGCGGTGCTGCTTGGACGACGAGCCATTCATAATGACCTGAATCCATTTGCGAATTTCATAACGGCAGTCATCGCCGATACATCTCTCGACTCGACCGTGCAACTCCGTGAAGCATTCCGGAGGGTTGGGGAGCGTTGTTATAGCAAAGTAAGAGCTGTGGAGCGCGCGACAGACTCCGAATTGGAACAGTTCCTCAGCGGAGTTTCGCTTCCGGAGAACATTCGCCTGCCACGGAGCTCCGACGCCGAGTTCTTCTACGATGTTTTCACGCCAAGGCAACTCGCAGGCCTAGCTTTGATCAAGAGTGCAATCGACGCTGAGCCCACCGAGAACCTTCGCGAGTCACTTCTCTTGGCTTGGTCGGCATCTGTCGCGAAGCTCAACAAAACATTTCTTTCTGCGAAAGGCCGAGTGCCGAGTCGCGGAGGATCAAGCATATTCAGTATTTACCGGTATAAACTGGCATCAGAGACCGTTGAGTTGCCAATTTGGGAGACCTTTAAAGGTCGCTTCGCAAATGTGGTCGCGGCAAAAAACGAGATCTTACGAATTCGCGATTATTCAAATATAACGGGGGCGACGCAGGGCCACATCGATAGTCGCAAACAGCTCACGATCTTGTCGCAGGATGCCGCGAGTCTCACAGGTCGAATCGGGAAAGCATCCGTTGATTATATCTTCACCGATCCGCCTTACGGTGGCCACATTGCGTATCTTGATCTCTCAATTCTGTGGAATCATTGGTTGGGCTTCTCCGTAAAGAATGCTGACGCTGAAACAATTGTTGGCGGCGAGTTGCGGCTCAGCCAAGACCATTACAGAGCCAAACTGCGTGCCAGCATTCGAGAATGCTTCGAGCTTCTTCGACCAGACCGTTGGTTAACCGTCGTGTTCCAGCATTGGGACGTCAGTTATTTCCAAGTTATTCTTGATGCTGTTGAAGAAGAGGGCGGAATTCTAAAGGCGGCTATCACCCACGACAAGGATGTGATTTGGTCAATGCACAAAAAGAAAAACGTGGAAAGCGTACTAGGAGGCGAAATGCTGCTCACATTTTACAAGCCGAAAGAACCCGCGCGCCTGATTCGGGAAGGCAACAAATCGATTTCGTTCGAAGAATTGCTCGACGAGTACTTGCCAGGATTGCCTGCGACCGGCTTCCGGACCGAATCATTATTTAACAAGCTAACCATCGGAGCTTGGAAAAACCAATCCTTGCAGAATTTGGCTGTCGATGCGGAGAGGGTCGGCCAGGCATTGCGTCAGCGCGGCTGGGAGTACGATTTTCAGCAGCATATCTGGAGAAAGAATACTTCGGCAGCTACGTCGGAATTGGCTCTGGCCGACCGCTGAGCGGCGCAAATCAAAACTTCAGTACCTTCTCCATTCTTCGCGTGGCGGCGGGGCGGGATAAACGTCCGGCGCAACCTCGTGCGCGGTGCGGAAATGCACCTTGGCCAACTCTCGTAGCACCGTCGGCCCGTTCATTTCCACCAGTTTTCTGGCGCTCTCTTTTACGCCCGGCGATACTCCGCGCGTCAACCGCAGACCGAGCTCTTTGCCTTTGCGTTCCAGCCAATTAATGAACGCCTCCCGCGCGAGGACCGACGCCGCCGCTACCGCAATGTCCGACTCCGCTCTGGGGCGCTGTTCGATGGCGATCTTGCGCACGTGTTTGAGCAAGGACGCGGTGATCACCCGCGCATCCGCAAACTGGTCCGACAACGACCGCGGGCAGTCCGGCTTTCTCGCCAGCAAATTCTCGATCACGCGGGCGTGGCCCCACCCGAGCAGCCGGTTAAGATTGCCAAACTTCTCGTAAAGCTCGTTGTATTTCGCAGGGCCGATCAGAACTGTTTCCACCAGACCCAGCGCACTTTTCCGAATCGTGTCCGCCAGCGCGCGAATGCGCGCATCGGAGCCGATCCGTTTGCTGTCCACCACACCGGCATCGAGAAATTTGCGCGCGATAAGCCGGTCAACGTAAACACCGGATATCACCAGCGGTCCGAAAAAATCGCCTTTCCCGCTCTCGTCCACACCAAAGTGCGACTCAAACATTTCCGGTGAATGCACTTCCTCGTAGCCCAGCTTCGCCTCGCCGAGAATTTTCGGCTCCAGTTCGAATTGAACGAACTCTTCCACGCCGCGACCTTGCACGAGCACCTTCGGTCCCTTCTGGTAAACCCCCACGCTGAGCTTGTTTTTCTGCGCGAAGAAAATTGTCCATTCCTTCGGCGCGAACTCGAATCCGAGCTCTTCGAGCAGCGTCCGAAGCTTTGCCACCTGCTGGTTCGTGAGCGGATGGGTGTAAGAATTCATTTCTTTCGGAACACGCTCAACGCTCGACGCTCGACGCTCAACCATTTTGTCATTCCGAGCGAAGTCGAGGAATCTCTAGCTAGTTCGGGAAAAATTTAGAGATGTCTCGACTCTGCTCGACATGACAAGTTAGAAGACCGTCGTAAAAAATTGTGATCTCGCCACAAAACGTTCGCACGTTTCAACGTTCTCTGCTCCGCTGGTTTCGCCGCCACGGCCGCGATCTCCCCTGGCGCCAAACGCGCGACCCATATGCAATCCTTGTCTCCGAGTTCATGCTCCAGCAAACGCAAGTCGTCACTGTGATCCCTTATTATCATGAATGGCTCCGCCGTTTCCCCGATTTTGCGTCACTGGCTCGCGCTTCCGAAAACGACGTGCTGCGCGTATGGCAAGGTCTCGGTTATTATGCTCGCGCGCGAAATCTTCATGCCACCGCAAAGGCCGTCGTGGATCGACATCGCGGACGTTTCCCGCGATCGGTCGGGAAAATGCAGCAACTCCCAGGAATCGGAAAATACACCGCGCACGCCATCGCCAGCTTTGCCTTCAATCAATCAGTCCCAATCGTCGAGGCTAACACTACTCGCGTTTTGGCGAGACTTTTCGATTTTCGTAAAGCCATCGATTCCGTCGCCGGCCGAAAAACACTCTGGCAATATGGAGCAACGCTTCTTCCAAAATCCAGCGCCCGGACTTACAACTGCGCACTCATCGATCTCGGCGCACTTGTTTGCATTCCTCGCGAGCCCAAGTGTGGCATTTGCCCGGTAAAAAAATTCTGCCTCGCAAAAAATCCGGAAACGCTGCCAGTCAGGAAACCTCGCCCGCGTACGACGCGACTCGTCGAAAAGCATGCATTTGTGGTTTGTCAGCAAAAAATTCTGCTCGAACAATCATCCAGACGCTGGCGCGGCATGTGGATTTTGCCGCCCCTTAAACTTGACGGCTTAAAGCCGTCAAGTTCGCCGCGACGTCCACTTTACATGTCGGTGTTTCCATTCACGCATCATCGCGTGACACTCCGGGTTTTTCGCCGAGGGGCGCGCGAGATTACGAACAAGCGGCGCCGCTGGTTTCCTATTCGTTCGCTCGACTCAGTTCCTATCCCGTCCCCACACCGCCGCGCGATAAAGACTCTGATAGCCAGCTGACGCGTTCGTCGACCTTCTCACCGCAGCAACAACAGCACCGCAACGCCCGCCACGGTTGTCAGGATCGTGATCGGAATTCCGAAGCGCGCATAGTCCCAGAAACCGACTTCCAGATGTTCGCGCGCAGATTCCACCACGATCATGTTCGCCACCGAACCGATAATGGTCAGATTG
>QHQA01000122.1 GCA_003219695.1 Verrucomicrobiota bacterium | reverse complement strand
CGGTCCCATGTAAAAGAGGGCAATCACCTGCGTGACCTGATGGATAACGTTAGGCAGGCAGGGCACGATGCAGATTGTGACGGCGCGCCAATCGATCGGCCACTTCCGGCGTCGCATCTGGTAAATCAGCAGGGGCGCGATGGAAAGGCAGGCCACCAGATAACGATAAAAGTTTTGCGCCCACGGATCGTAGTAACGGTTCAGGTAGTACTGAAAAAGCGATGGCGTGGACCAGATGAGGATGGTGGCGAAGAGCGCGGCATAACCTTCCGAGGAGCTGCTGCGGCTGCGCAGACTGGGAATCTCTCGGGTGGAATTCAGCTCCTTCATCGGTTTATTTGTTTGGTGGATGAATTTGCTCGCCTGCAAGCAGGAAATCCTTCAAAAAGTGGGCCGAAAAGGAGAGAACTAATATGATTACCAGTCGAATCACAGCATTCGTGATTGCAGTCGGCTTTTTCGGCGTCGCCGGTTTGGCGCCAGCAGCCAAAGAGAAAGCAGCCAAAGAGAAAGTGGCCGGGGCCGGAACAGCCGAGTACGCAAAGGGCGTCCAATTACTTGATGCCCAGCAGTACGATCAGGCGGTGACCGAGTTTACCAAGGCAATCCTGGCAAACGATAAACAACCGGCATTTTATGAGGGTCGCGGTTTTGCCTATCTCGCACTCCAGCGACTCCAAGAAGGGGCTGACGATTTTTCCAAGGCCATTGAGCTGTCGCCGAAAGATGAGCGCGCTTACATCGGCCGGGCTCAGGTATTGCTCCAGCAAAAGGCTTATCAACCAGCGCTGGCCGACACCGAGAAGGCACTGGAACTCAAGCCCGACGACGTCAACGCCACCAAGTTGCGCGGCTTCGCCGAGCTAGGACTCAGCCAGTGGGACAAGGCGGTGGCCGATTTCACCGCCGTGATCCAGAAGAACCCGGACGATTTGCTAACTTATGATCGGCGCGCGTTAGCATATCGCGGAATGAAAAACTTTGATGCCGCGATTGCCGATTACACATTTATCCTGAGCAAAAACCCGAACGATGAGGAAGCCCTGACCAAGCGCGGTTACACCTACAGTTTGATGGGGCAGTACGAGAAGGCGATTCCTGACTTTCAAGCGGCACTGAAGCTGAACCCGCAAGACAACGATACTTTCCAGCGCTTGCAGTGGACCCAGGGGCGGCTGGCTGCACAAAATGCGTCGCCTGTTGCAACAACAACGACAGCGCCCACGGCAACTCCGGAGAAACCCAGCCTGATCAGTCAGATCAAACCGCTCTATATCGTGATCGCCGTCGTGGCCTTGTTGATCATTGCGGTGATCGTGCGTCTGATTACGCGAGGCAAGGCCGAGGAGACAAGCCACATAATCCGCTGAAGGGAGGGACATCGCGCGGCATGTGTCGCCGCGGCGGCCGCAGCGCGCCGTCCCTACCAAGAAATTTCTTTGACAGGCGAACGCGCGCGGTTAGCTTGCGGACGCTTTTTGCTGGAACGAGGGCGGTCCCATGGTCGTTCAAATTACAAATTTGACGCGGCTTTGGGACTTTTGAATCTCTGGTGGAGAGCGAAACCGGTTTGCCGCTCGGGTTGCCGCCGAGGCCGCTGGGTGGCGAAAGCTGCCCATGTAGCTCAGTTGGTAGAGCACGTCCTTGGTAAGGACGAGGTCACCGGTTCAATCCCGGTCATGGGCTCCAGAAAGAACTCGCGACCGGCAGTGGAAATAATTAATAGAAAAGACGAAGTTTAGTTAAACAGGAGAATTCAAATGGCTAAGGAAGCTTTTAAACGCGACAAGCCGCACGTGAACGTCGGCACGATCGGTCACGTGGACCACGGCAAAACCACCCTGACGGCAGCAATCACGATGGTGCTGAACAAAAAGGGGATGGCCGAAGTGCGGGCATATGAATCGATCGATAACGCGCCTGAAGAAAAAGAACGCGGAATCACCATCAACACGGCGCACGTGGAATATTCGAGCGAGAAACGCCACTACGCCCACGTCGATTGCCCGGGGCACGCTGACTACGTCAAGAACATGATCACCGGCGCGGCGCAAATGGATGGCGCCATCAGTGGGCGTGCCCTCCATCGTCGTTTTCCTGAACAAAGTCGATATGGTCGATGATCCCGAGCTTCTCGATCTGGTGGAGATGGAAGTGCGCGATCTGTTGACCCAGTATGAATTTCCAGGCGACAAAATCCCGATTGTCAGAGGCAGCGCGCTCAAGGCGCTCAACGGTGACGCCGAGGCGGAAAAACAGGTGCTCGCGCTGGTGGAGGCGGTTGACGATTACGTGCCTGTGCCGGATCGGCCAGTGGATCAGCCGTTCCTGATGCCGATCGAAGACGTGTTCAACATTGAAGGTCGCGGCACCGTCGCGACAGGCCGTGTCGAGCGCGGCATTCTCAAGAAAATGGAGGAAGTTGAGCTGGTCGGCGTTCGTCCGACAGCAAAGACCGTGGCGACGGATATCGAGATGTTCCGCAAACTTCTCGATGAAGCGCGCGCGGGCGATAACGTCGGCGTTTTGTTGCGCGGTTTGAAGAAG
>QHQA01000018.1 GCA_003219695.1 Verrucomicrobiota bacterium | reverse complement strand
CGCCACTTCCCGTCGAGGCCATTCTTGTCGAGTAGCCGTAGCTGTTTCCGAATGGATCCTTGATGGCAAGCACAGTTCCGTTGGTGTCTGTGGAGAGCATCTGTGGCTTAGACGCGAAATAGCTTTTGCCGGTCGGTTGCTGGTTAAGGTTCAAATCGCCGCTCAACTGCTCATAAAGCCAGAGGCTGGCCAGATTGTAAGAAGGGCTGCTCGAATTTCCGTTGGTTGTGGGGTCGAGCAGGTCGGTCGAATTCGCATCTCTCGGATAAATCGCATAATCCGCCTTGTAGCTTTCGCAGGCGGCGGACATCGCGGCGATTTCGGTTTCGGCCCGGGAGCGGGCGCCTTTCTTGCGGGCGTAGCCGGCCGTGCTCAGGACCAGGCCCGCGAGAATGAGAATGAGCCCAACGACAACAATCAGTTCAATGAGAGTGAAGGCGTCTTTAGCTTGGCCGCGTTGAAGCCCGTTCGACTGTCGCTCAGGGCAAGCTGTTGAAGCGTTGCCTCCTTCGCCAAGGCTACGGCGGCCAAGGAAGTGTTGAAGCGTTGAACGGTATATCCGATGTAACGATGTAACGGTGTAACGAATCACGCTGTGCTTCGTCATTCCTTCGTCATTCGTCATCGCGGCTTCATCATTCCCGCCGCAGGCGGGTTCACGTTTGTTGTTGCAAGCCGGTGATAATGCTGATTAGCGGCGTGAACAGCGCGAGCACGATCGTGCCGACGATCACCGCGAGGAAAACAATCATGATCGGCTCCAGCATCGAAGTCAGCGCAGCCACGGCATTATCGACTTCGTCGTCGTACACGTCGGCGACCTTCAGGAGCATTTCGGGTAGCTTGCCGGTTTCTTCACCCACATCGATCATGCTGACCACCATCGGCGGAAACGCGCGGCTGGCTTCCAGTGGTTGCACGATCGATTCGCCTTCTTTCACGCTGTCGTGCACCTGCGAGATCGCGCGAGCAATTGCCGCGTTGCCTGCGGTCTCGCGTGTGATGTTTAATGCTTGCAAAATCGGCACACCGCTCGTGACCAGTGTTCCTAGCGTGCGCGCGAAACGCGAGATCGCCGTTTTGCGATTTAAATTGCCGAAAAGCGGCATGCGCAGTTTGAAGCTGTCGATGGCTAAACGCCCGGCGCGTGTGCGGCCGATAAACTTGTAAAGGAACACCACAGCCACGACCGCTCCCAGCAGAACCAGGCCATGGTTCTTCATGAAACCGCTTACGTTGATGACAAACGTCGTGACCGGCGGCAGCGGTTTGTTGCCGAGCAGGTCGTGGAAAATCGTTTCGAACTTCGGCACGATAAACACCATGAGAAAACACATGATGCCCACGGCCATGGTCATCACGATGATGGGATAAACCATCGCTGACACCACCTTGTTTTTGATCTTGGTGGCTTTCTCTTGAAACTCGGCAAGCCGGTTCAGCACCAGCTCAAGCACACCGCCGACCTCGCCGGCTTTAACCATGTTGATGTACAAATCGTTAAAAACGTGCGGATGCAGCGCCAGCGCGTCGGAAAATGTGCTGCCGCTCTGCACGGAGTCGGCGACTTTGTTGATCGTTCTTTTCAATACTTTGTCGCGTTCCTGGTTTGCCAGAACGTTCAAGCTTCTGAGCAATGGCAACCCGGAATCAATCAGCGTCGCCAGTTGGCGCGTAAAAAGCATCAGGAGTTTCGACTTAATTTTTTTGCGCTGGAAGAGGACTATGCCCTTTTTCGCGCGCGGTTTCGTCGTGCGTTCAATCGTCGTGGCGCGTTGGCGAGCTTCCTTGCCATCGCGACTGGCGATCGCCTCTTCAACAACGCTGGTCGGGAAAAACCCTGCCTGGCGCAGCTGGTTGATTGCTGCGTTGGATGAGACGGCTTCGACCAACCCGGTGGCTTCCTGTCCGCGGGCGTCGAGAGCTACGTAGTTAAAGCGTGGCATGGCTGGCTATTGTAACTACTTTAGGCACCTATGTCGAGGGTCGTCATTTGACGCGCCAGAATGACGAAATCCGAATGTCGAATGACGAATTAATGACGAATGCCGAAGCCCGAAGCCTGCCGAGCCGGCGTCGTTTTCGTCATTCGTCATTTTGGTTTCCTTCGTCATTCATCCTTAGTCATTCATCATTTTGACCGGCATCCGCTAGCCGCCAGTTACGCACCGCATCCTCACGTATATCTGAGTACCTCCTCGATGGTGGTGTCGCCGGCGAAGATGCTGCGCAGGCCGTCCTGGCGCAGCGTGATCATTCCAAGCTCGATTGCTTTTTGTTTGATCGTCACGGTGGGCGCGCGCTCGTTAATCAATTCGCGAATGGGATCGCTAACCTTCAGCAGCTCGTAGATTCCTTTGCGTCCCTTGTAGCCGGTGCTGTTGCAAGCGTCACAGCCTTTGCCGTAAAAAAATTGTTTGTCGCCTATGTCCTGCCGCGAAATGCCTAGCTCCGCGAGCAAAGCGTCGTTGGGTTGATAAGGCGCGCGGCAATTGCGACAGATGCTGCGCAGCAGACGCTGACCCAGCACGGCTTCCAGCGTTGAGGAAACCAGAAACGGTTCCACGCCCATGTCGATCAAACGCGTGATGGCGCCGGGCGCATCGTTCGTGTGCAGCGTAGTAAAAACAAGATGCCCGGTGAGCGAGGCCTGAATGGCAATCTGCGCCGTCTCGAGGTCGCGCGTCTCGCCAATCATGATCCGGTCCGGGTCCTGTCGCAGGAATGACCGCAACGCGCGCGCAAACGTCAGGCCGATAGCTTCGTTCACCGGCACTTGCACGATTCCTTCCAGATCGTATTCCACCGGCTCCTCTGCGGTAATCAGCTTGGAATCGATCGTATTGATCTTGCGCAAACAGGAGTAAAGCGTGGTTGTTTTTCCCGAACCGGTCGGCCCGGTCGCGATGAAGATGCCGTTCGGACGCTCGATCATTTCGAGCAGGAAATTGTAAATGTAATCCGGCATGCCCAGCGCTTCGAGGTCGAGATTGACGATGCTGCGGTCGAGCACGCGCAGCACCAGGCTCTCGCCGAATTGCGTCGGCAACGTTGAAACGCGCAGATCGACATTGCGCCCGGCGATATGTTTCTGGATGCGGCCGTCCTGCGGGAGCCGTCGCTCCGCGATGTTCATGTTTGCCATCACTTTCACTCGCGAAATCACCGGCAGAGCCAGATGACGCGGCGGCGGCGACATTTCGTAAAGCGCGCCATCGACGCGGTAGCGGATTTTGAATTCGTTCTCGAATGGCTCGAAATGAATGTCACTCGCGCGGTCCTGGATTGCCTGGTAAAGAATGAGATCGACAAAGCGAATGATGGGCGTTGCATTCGCCTCCGCTTCCACCGCGGCCTCGCCATCGCCCTCGCGCAATTGCAAAAGCTCGCCGGCTTCGCCCAACTGCTTGAGGACGTCCTCCATGCTGGTGGTGTCGGTGCCGTAATGCTGCTTGATCAGTTCTTCGATTTGCTCGGGCGGCGAAACCACGACCTGAATGTCTCTACCGAGTGCGAAACGGAGGTCCTCCGCGGCATGGAGATCAAACGGATCGACCAGCGCAATTCGCATCGTGGTTGCGCTCATTTCAACTGGAAGCGCGCCGTGCAACCGAGCCATCCCACTGGGAACAAACCGCACAATTTCCGACGGGATCTCGCGTTCGGTCAGATCGATGAAGTCGGTGCCAAGACCGTTGGCGATTGTTTGATAAAAGCCCGGCTCATCGATGAAGCCGCCGTCGATCATCGCCTGCGCGACCGTCTTGCCGTTCAACTCCACTTCGCTCAGGACGTCTTCCGCCTGGGAAGGTTGGAGCACGTGCTGTTCGACGAAAAATTCGGCAAGTTGTTTATCGGTCATGATTCAAGTCTCTGGGTAGCGCACGCGTCACGCGTGCTGGTTTCGGCGTCGCGCCGAAACGAACTTTCCCTGCGGTATTCGTCATCCTGCATCCAGATCCACGGGTAATCTTCATTTTGACTGGCTACGCCCGAGTCCCATGGGTTCCGGAGAATGTAATGGAATTTCTCTTCCAGATCGCGATCCGATCGTACGTAGCGATCGAATTGCTCCTTCTCCCAAACCGAACCGCTATTCTTCTCAAGCTCATTGATACTATGCGCGGAAAATGATTTGATTGAATGCATCAGTTCGCTCAGCGACCAGAAAACCACGTTTCTCTTGTCATCGTTTCCTTTTGGCCACGGTTGGAGCAGGAGATGTACATGGTCAGGCATCACGCAGGCGGCGAACATTTCATAACGTTGGTTGTGAAAATGACGTAACGAATCGAGAACAATTGTGCGCGCTTTTGGCGAGAGGCAACGGTCCTTCTTCGTGCTGATTGTCACCGCATAGATCGCCCATGGCTTTTCGAAGTGCGGGAGTCTCCGGCGAGAATAATGAGCTCCATCCTGGGGCTGCGTCTCAAGAAAAGTCCGCGACGGCGTGACGCCGTCGCCAGCACGCGCGACGCGTGCGCTACTCAATCGAGAATCGGCTGCGCTCATCAGCTCACGTCTCCGACAGTGACGGAGATGACCTCCTCCGCAGAAGTGAGGCCCGCCAGCACCTTGCGCACACCGTCTTCGCGCAACGTTCCCATGCCTAGTTCGCGCGCGCGCTGCCGCAGCACAAAGGTCGAGGTGCGTTTGTTGATCATGTGGCGCACCTCATCGTCGATCATAAAAATTTCGAATATGCCCATTCGTCCCCTGTAACCAATTTGACGGCACTCCTCGCATCCCACCGGTCTCATCACCTGCGCTTCGGAGACCTGGCCGGGCTCAATCCGAAGCGCGCGCAATTCGGTGTCGGTAAGTTCCGCCTGCTGCTTGCAGTTGTTGCATAGCCGGCGGACGAGCCGTTGCGCCGTCACTGCGCGCACGGACGAGGCAACGAGAAACGGTTGCACGCCGAGATCGATCAGGCGCGCCACGGCTGAGGGCGCGTCATTGGTGTGCAGTGTGCTGAAGACAAGGTGCCCGGTCAGGCTGGCGTTGGTGGCAATGCTGGCAGTCTCGAGATCGCGAATTTCACCGATCATGACGATGTTGGGCGCCTGGCGCAGAATGGAACGCAAAGCGGCCGGAAACGTCATGCCGATCTCCGGGTTCACCTTCACCTGGTTGATCCCGGTCATCTGATATTCGATCGGTTCCTCCACGGTAATGATCTTGCGGTCCGGTTTGTTGATGTAATTGAGACAGGCGTAAAGCGTAGTCGTTTTGCCGGAGCCGGTTGGCCCGGTCACGAGAAGAATGCCATCCGGCAGTTTGATCAGGCGCTCGAAGGTTTCCTGATCGTCGGAAAAAAATCCAAGCTCCGGCAAACCGAGCTTTAAGCTCGCCTTATCCAGCAGGCGCATCACGACGCTCTCGCCGTGATTGGTGGGAATGGTCGAGACGCGAAGATCGAGCGGCTTCTTTTTGATTCTTACCTGGATGCGACCGTCCTGCGGCAGGCGTTTTTCCGCGATGCTCATCGAACCGGTCATGATTTTGAGCCGGCTGATAATGGCTGATTGCAGACGCTTCGGCGGCGCTTGCATTTCCTGGAGCACGCCGTCGATCCGAAAACGGACGCGGAATTTTTTATCCATCGGTTCCAGATGAATGTCGCTCGCTCGCGCGCGGTGCGCCTCGACTAGCAAACTGGAGACCAGCCGGACAATCGGCGCGTCTGCTTCATCGACTGCCATCGCTTCGGCGCCATCGCCAAATTCCAAGCCTAGATCGATGTCTTCTCCAATTTTCTTTTGCAGAACGTCCGCTGCTTCATCGGCCGTGCCGTAGTATTTGATCAGCGCTTCGCGAATTTTTTTTGGGCTGGTGCAGACGAGTTCCAAATCGCGTTGCAAGAGAAAACTCAGGCTGTCCATCGTGTCGATGTCGAGCGGGTTGCCCACTGCGACCACCAGCCCGGTCTCGCCGAAAGCGACCGGGATCACTTTGAAGCGGCGCGCATCTTCTCCCCGGATCTGGTTAATGATTTGCGGCGGAATGACCATGGACGAGATGTCGATCCAATCCATTTGCGCTTGCGCAGCGAGCGTGCGCGAGACGTCCACCTCGGACACCGTGCCGTCGTTGATCAAGACATCGATCACGCCCGGCTCGCCGTTTAGCCGTGTGCGGGCGCTGTCGATCTGTGGGCGCGTGATGAGTCCCACATCCTCGAGGACTCTGAGCACGTATTCTTCGTTATGTTGCACCGGGGGGAAAGGATGGCCGAGCAGCCAGTTTACTGCAAATCTCTGTTATTTCCACCCGCCAGCGGAAATCTGGGGAGCGCACGCGCCTCACGTGCTGGCGACCGCGCCCTCGCGATCGCGAACTCTTTGATTCCTAACTAAGATGTCGCTGCACGGCTGGGCGGGCATTTCGGTGAGGGCGCCGAAATGTGGTCGCCGCGGCGACCGCTCCCCAAGCCCTCACTCCACGGTCACGCTTTTTGCGAGATTGCGTGGTTTATCGACATCGCGGCCCTTTTCGACGGCCAGATGATAGGCAAGGAGCTGAAGCGGGATGACGGTCAGAATCGGCATGACGTAATCGGGCGCTTCGGGCAGCAAGATGACTTCGTTGGCAAGTCCTTTGAGATGCTTCGCACAGTTTCCGCTGGTCACTGCGATGATCGGCCCTTTGCGGGCTTTCACTTGCTCGATGTTGTTCAGGTTTTTTGAAAAAACCGAATCATCCGGAGTGATAAAAATCGAGGGCAAACCGGAACGGATCAGCGCGATGATCCCATGCTTGAGCTCGGCGCTCGGATGTCCTTCAGCAAACAGATAGGTGATCTCCTTCATTTTGAGAGCGCCTTCCAGCGCGATGGGGTAATTGAACTGCCGCCCAAAAAACAGAAAGCCGTTCGCGTTGGCATATTTTTTGGCAACTGCCTTAATCTGGTCGTTCAGGTCCAGAGCGGCCTCGGCCTGCCCGGGTAACGCTTCTAATGCGTCAATGACGAGGCTTCCTTGTTCGGCGGAAAGATTGCGCATCCGTCCGAAGAGCAGCCCGAGCAGCGTGAGAATGACAAGCTGCGATGTAAAAGATTTTGTCGCCGCGACGCCGATCTCCGGCCCCGCGTGCATGTAAACCCCGCCGTCGCTTTCGCGCGCAATCGTGCTCGCGACATTGTTGCAGATTCCCAAAGTGCGAAACCCTTTCCGCCGGCTTTCACGCAACGCGCCGAGCGTGTCCGCGGTTTCGCCGCTCTGGCTGATGGCGAAGACCAGCGTCTCAGGAGTCATCGGGGTGTTGCGATGGCGGAACTCGCTCGCGTAATCGACTTCCGTGGGAATGTTCGCCAGTCGCTCGATCAAATATTCGCCGACTCTGCCGGCATGCAGCGCGGTGCCGCACCCGGTGAGAACGATCCGTCCAACATCGCGCAATTGAGGCGGTGTCATGTTCAAACCGCCCAGCTTCGCGGTGCATTCGTCAACGTTGAGGCGGCCGCGCATCGCGTCGCGCACCGTGTTTGGTTGCTCAAAGATTTCCTTGAGCATGTAATGGGGATAGTCACCCTTCCGGATGTCTTCGGCTGTGAACTCGACCTTGCTGACCGGATGTTCGCTGATGTCTCCGGCGAGCGAACTGATTTCGAATTTGTCGGGGCCGGCCGCTACCACATCGAAGTCATTTAAGTAAACGGCGTCGCGGGTGTAAGCGACAATCGCGCTTACATCGCTGGCCAGAAAATTTTCGCCGTTGCCTACGCCGAGCACGAGCGGACTTCCGCGGCGCGCGCCGATCATGAAATCCGGCACATCGGCATGCACCACCGCGATGCCGTATGTGCCGATCACTCGCCGGAGCGCCGTGCGAACAGCGTCAAAAAGCCGAGCCTTCTTCCCGGGCGCGTCCACTGTGCTCGCGCACGAGTCATCGTAGAGTTTTCCAATCAGATGGGCGAGCACTTCCGTATCCGTCTCCGAGCGAAAGTTCGTGTCGCCATCACGAACGAGTTCATCTTTGAGCGCCTGATAATTTTCAATCACCCCGTTATGCACAAGGGCGAGCTTGCCGCTGGCGTCGAAGTGCGGATGCGCGTTTTCATCGGTCACCTTTCCGTGCGTGGCCCAACGCGTGTGGCTGACGCCGAGAGAACCTGACACCGGTTGTTTCCGGACCAATTTCGCGAGCGCAGAAATGCGTCCCGCGCATTTACGTGTCTCCAGGCGCCCTTTCTGCACAACGGCGAGACCGGCTGAATCGTAGCCGCGATATTCAAGCCGACGCAGTCCGTCGAGTAAAATCGGTGTCGCCTCAGCGCGCCCAACGTATCCCACAATTCCACACATGCTGGACTGTAGCGGCGGGCGTGTCGCCCGCAACGATCACGTTTGTACCGCGGCTCTTCTCACTGCAACGCGTCGAGCGTTGGACGCGGACCGTTGGCTGCACTCTTTCAGTCGTGACTGTTGACCAGCCTGCATCTAATTCTCGTTAAGTCTATTCTACGCCATGCGCAGACCTGATCCCGCTACGATCATTTGTGTCATCCTCGGCATCCTGTTTCTCACCATTGGCTACAACTTCGCGACGTTACCTCATCTGGTCGTCTGGCTCGATCAGCATCAGCGTACATTCACACGCGCCAACAACCCCGTAGTATTCTGGATTCCGGCTATTGGAGCTTTCGCTGTTGCGGCGATCTGTCTACTCGTCGCATACCATTTGCACTTTCGCGTGCAGCTTGCCCACGCACTGATTCAGAGCCCAGCGATTCTAAGGCGGCTTCCGTTCACCCGTCGTCTTTGGCTCGCGATCTATCTCACTAGCGCCGTGCTTACAGTATGGCGCGGTTATAAAAGCCTTTCGCCAGAAAAGACTGCCCACACCAACTCGGATTGGATCTTCGTCTCCATCACGTTCGTGCTGGCGTGTCTTTTCCCACTTGGAGCCGTGGCTTACAGTCGTCTCGTGGGCGTTGACCATTTCCGTCGTCCATCGCTCGATCGGCATCCTTTCGGGTGGTGGCGCGATACACTCCAGCCGCTTCGAGTTACTGTCATCGGGACAGCTCTCTATTTCCTCGGAGCATGCTTTGCACTACCGCATGCAAATCAGCGGGGCGTGATGGTCTTTTGGTTCTATGTTGCACTCGCACTTGGGCTGTTCATTGGGGAGAGGGCCGTCTATCTTTTTTACCGGGTGCGAATTGCCTGACTAGCGCTGAACGCGAGAAGATTTCCGCTGACATCCGTTGCCCGCGCTAAGATTGTCGTTCGTCACGAGGAGGACCAAATGGAAACGTCACCGACTCTTGGCGAGACAATACGCGTCAATGCTATCGAGATGTATTACGAAGTTCGCGGCGGGGGCGAGCCACTCGTTTTGTTACATGGCGGGACCGGCGCAGGCGTTAACTGGAATCTCATATTCAAAGATGCGCCTGCGGGGTATCGGTTGATCGTGCCCGACCTTCGCGGGCACGGCAGATCGACCAACCCGTCGGGGCAGTTCACGTTCCGGCAATCGGCTCTCGACGTTTTCACAATGCTGGATCATTTGGGTATCGAACAATTCAAGGCGATCGGGGTAAGCCTCGGAGCGAAAACCCTCTTGCACGTGGCGACGCAGCAACCGGCCCGCGTCGAGGCGATGGTGCTGGTGAGCGCAACACCGTACTTCCCGGAGCAGGCACGCGCGATCATGCGTCAGGTGAGTCCAGACAACCGAACGGAAGCGGAATGGGAACAAATGCGCCGATGGCATAAGCACGGCGATGAGCAAATCCGCGCTCTTTGGAAGATGGCGAACGCTTTTAAGGACAGTTACGACGACATGAATTTCACGCCGCCTTTGCTATCCACAATCACAGCGCGCACCCTCATCGTGCATGGCGATCGCGACCCACTTTATCCTGTCGATATGGCGTTGCAGCTATACAACTCCATTCCTCACTCATACCTCTGGATCATTCCCAACGGCGGGCACGGTCCCATCTTCGGGGACATGGTCGATCGATTTGCTGAGACGGCATTGGCATTTTTGAACGGCAAATTCTAGATCCATGCGGATCATCGCGCTCCGTGGCGCAGAAAAAGTTTGCCGCAAATCGCGGCGGCTAGATTATTGATTAAAAGCAATGCAAGTCGAGCCGCAGCGCGATTCGCTTCAAAAAAGCTCAGCAGCTGTTCCCGGCGCGTTGCCTTCGGGCACGATGCAGCGAACGCTGGCGATCATCATGGGTGGCGGCGCCGGCACCCGCTTGTTCCCGCTGACGAAAGATCGGGCCAAGCCAGCCGTGCCGCTCGGAGGCAAATATCGCATTGTCGATGTGCCGATCAGCAACTGCCTAAACTCCGGGCTGCGCTCGATCTACGTGCTGACGCAGTTCAATAGCATGTCGTTACACCGGCACATCCAGGCCAGCTACAAGTTCGATAATTTTTCGCGCAGCTTTGTGGATATTCTCGCCGCTCAACAAACGCCCGCCGGCTCGCAATGGTATCAAGGGACAGCCGACGCGGTGCGGCAAAATATGCGCTACTTCCTCGAGCGGCCGTACGATTACTACATCGTCTTAAGCGGCGACCAACTGTATCGCATGGATTTTCGCGCATTGCTGCATCAGCACATTCGTTGCGGCGCAGACATCACCCTGGCCACCAAACCGGTGCATCGGGATGAAGTTTCGGAGTTCGGTATCATGCAAAGCGGAGTCGATCGACGAATCACGCGGTTTGTCGAGAAACCGGCCGATGAAATGGCGCTAGGCGAAATGCGGATGAGCCGCGAACTGCTGGATGCGATCGGTTCGATCGAGGAAGGGGACCTTTACCAAGCTTCAATGGGAATTTACGTGTTCAATCGCCAGGTGCTGATTGAATGCCTGGAAAATAATCTGGCTGATTTCGGAAAGGACGTAATCCCAAACACGATCAAGGATCGACATGTCAGCGCGTTTATCTACCAGGGATATTGGGAGGACATCGGAACGATTCGCGCCTTTTACAAAGCGAACCTGGACCTGACCGATATCGTGCCGGAATACAGTTTCTTCGAGCCAGACGCGCCGATTTACACGCATCCGCGCTTTTTGCCGGGGAGCAAAATCAACGGGGCAACGCTGCGGCAGGCGATTGTTTCCGACGGCTGTATCATTTCAGACGCGCATCTGGAGCGATGCGTAGTCGGGATACGCAGCATTATTCAAAGCGGCGCGACGATCCGGGATACAATCGTGATGGGCGCGGATTATTTCGAGCTGGACTCAGCCACTAAGTCCGGAGAACCGCCGATCGGGATCGGGCGCAATTGTGTGATCGAGCGCACCATCATCGACAAGAACGCGCGCATCGGCGAGGGCGTTGTGATCAGTCCGGAAGGTAAACCGGCGAACGTGGACGCGGAAAATTATTTTGTCCGCGACGGCATTGTGGTGATCCCGAAAAACGCGGTTATCCCGGCTGGCTTCTGGATTTGAATCGGCTGTAGTGTCCGCTGTCTCAGCGGAGAATGCGTGGTTGTCATCTTGAGCGGAGTCGAGAACGGAGCGGCTTGGGAAGCTGCGACACAGAGGGGAAGACCGGAGGTTGAGCGAGTGGGACGCGAGCGAATCAAATCTCTGAAAGTCGGAGCCATGTCGTTGTGCGCAATATCCGTGCGACGGAGAATTTTCATGGCTTTCCGATGATGATGGCTTGTGTGGACGTGGCTTATTGCAGAGACGCGGCTTTTGTCGCCGTCGTCGTTTTTCGCGACTGGCAGGATGCCGTGGCTGTGGAGGAAAAAGTTTTGCCACCCGTGGCTGTGCGGCCTTACGAGGCTGGAAAATTTTTCCTGCGTGAGCTGCCGTGCCTGCTCGCCATTTTGCATGCGCTGCGGCCCGTGGAAGCAGTTGTCATTGACGGCTACGTCTGGTTGGATGCCTCGGGAACACCGGGGCTCGGCGCCCATCTGTATCGTGCCCTCGATGAAAAGATCGTCGTAATCGGTATGGCGAAGACGAGATTTCGCGCTGCCGATTGGGCCTGTGAAGTCCTGCGCGCCAGTAGCCGCGTGCCGTTATACGTTACCGCCGCTGGAATGCCGCCTCGAACCGCAGCCGAACACATTCGTTCGATGCATGGTTCTCATCGCATACCCACGCTGTTCAGACGCGTGGATCAACTCTGCCGGGAAGCGGCGCGCCAAAAATGCGGCCGCGAGGGGATTTGAGGCGTGCTGTAGCGTCCGCTGTCTCAGCGGAGAACGAGCGTGATCCAGATGCGCTGAGAACAGCGCACTCTACAGCACGGCCTACCCGCGAATCTTTTTCGGAGTTAGCTCCAGCACTTGACTCCCCTCATAGGGATTAGGTGCCGGGGTTCAATGCGTCCCATAGTCTTTTCTCGTCCGTGAGGTAAAGAAACAGTTCTGCGCGCCTCTGCTCCAAGATATCAACGACGCCATCAAATGAAACCACGACGTAGCTTGGAAAGTGTGCCGCTGGATGATCTTTGTCGTCCAGTGGGTGCCATGAGAACTTGTCCTGCTTGTCAAACACTTTGTGCCCCGACGGATCGCGGATGATAACGCGAACTGATTCTGGCGAACTGTAATACTCAACTCGCGCTTTGTATCCGACGGGGCTGATGTGACCGCCAGGATCGAAGAACTTCGGGAGACGCGACTCAAGCACGAGGTCGAATTGCGACTCAGGATAACCACGACCGGGAACGTAGCATGAAGAAAGGACGACCAGGAAAACGATCGACGTGAAAGCGCGCGAGTGCACCTAGACCTTATGGGTGCGGGCGCGAGGTGAGCGCGCGGGCACTGGGTTGGAAAAAGGAGTGTGTTTGCCGTTCATATTTCTCGCGGGCTACTCTGGTTAGTGAGCAGAGCCGCACCAACGGCCGGAACAGTGGTGTTCCGGAGCGTTGCAGTTTAAACAAGTCGAACAAACAAACACACTCACATGAAAAAAGAACTCTATCTTGGGCTGGATGTCCACAAGGACTGTATCATCACCGCGGTGGCGGAGGAAGGGCGCAAGGGAGAAGTGCGCGAGACTGGAGCGCTCAGCAACGATTTGCACGCGGTGGAAAAATGGATTGGGCGGCTGCGCAAAGTCCATGGCAAAGAAACGCTCTTGCGGGCGTGTTATGAAGCGGGGCCGTGCGGATTTGGGCTGGCGCGACGCTTAGGTCAGTTAGGAGTGGAATGCCAGGTGGTGGCGCCTTCGCTGACGCCGACGCGCTC
>QHQA01000121.1 GCA_003219695.1 Verrucomicrobiota bacterium | reverse complement strand
CGTGCGCCAGGCTGCGCCGGAGCATTTCCACCACGTACGGCGGGCCGGCGACATGAATCCGAAAATCTGGCGCATCCAGCTCATGCACAATCTGCTGGAGGCGCTGGATCGGCTGTTCGGTGTGCTTGCCTCTCATGAAAATGATCACGTTGCTGGCCTTCCGATCAGGCGCGATCAACAAGCGGCTCCAGAACGGGCTCTTGATCGCATCTTCAAAGCTTTTCGGTCCCTCGGCCAAACTCTTGACCGCGCTGGCTCCGCCGATGGTGTGAACGCGTTGGGTGAGCCTTTGAATCCGGCTCAGATATCGCGACGAAGAAATATCGCGCGACGACACCGCCAGAATCACTTCCGGATGCGAAGGAAAACGCCGCTCGATCTTTTTTGTTTGCTGAATCCCAGGATCGTTGGTGGAAAAGAAAAAATTTTGATCCACGACAGGCTTGAGATCGACCAAAGTCGCCACCAGAAAGAACAACACGCCCGCAATCACCAGCATCAGCCAGTGCAGGCCTAACAACTGAAAGCGTTTCCTGGCCATTGATTCAACCTTTACCGAGTAAACGTGTCCGGGCAGGCGATTGAGGGTAAAGGCCTTGGGCGCAGCATATCGGCGCTACGCTCTAATCGTTTGGCAGTTGCGTCACTTGTGCTTCCTTGTTCGAGAGCCGTTCCAATTCGCTCAACGTGCGATCGAGCTCCTGAACCAATCCCGAAAGCTTTCGGGATTTCGTGTTGCCGAAAGCTTTCACCAGCGCCCGGTAATACCAGAGTGTCCCTTGCTTTCCACCCTTGAAGCGCGACCAAACCTTTTCGCCTCCGCGGCGATAAGTCATCAGGGTCGCCCGCACATTGTGCAGCTTGTCGGACGCGGAAACCAGTTTCGTCGATACAGACGCGTGCGGGACGTGCGCCACGTACGCTTTCTTTCGTTCCAACCACGGCGGCTTTGGAGTTTGATCAGTGTCAGTGCAACCCTCAACAATCTTGGCCACCTTTTCACCAAAGCGCCGTTTGATGTCGCGCAATCTTTTCGCCCCGCCGCAATCTTCCACCGCATCATGCAGCAGGGCCGCGATGGCTTCCGTCTCGTTCGCCCCGTACTCCAGCGCGATGGCAGCGACGCCGAGGATATGCGCCACATACGGAATCCTGGTTTTCTTTCGGACCTGACCACTGTGAATTCGCGTGGCATACACCAGCGCTCTTTCAAATTGCCGCGAGAACCGCGCGTGCCTTTTCGTGCTTCGGAGATCTTCTGCTCGTTTCTTTTTCATTCTCTTCGGATGTCTCCGCGCCACGTTCCGAGTGTCCACAAAAAACTGCCCAATACCTGCGCTGCGAACACGAGCGCAAGCAACCCGGACACCTTTCCCGAATGCCACAGGCCCGCCATGATCGGCGGCACCAGCGGCCGATCCAGCAACGTTGCAAACACCAAGCCCTCTGCATTCATCCGTCCGCTTACGAAATAGAGCATCCCGATTCCTGCTACGAGCAGCCCGACCAACCGGAGAAAGATTAATCCGTCATGATCCAGCGGGGCAAAGCACAATCGCGAAGCAACCGCCTCCGGAAAAAGAAAAACGAAAATCCCTTCGGCGAAAATCAGCCAGCCATATATCTCGACCGTTTTAGCTGCGCGACTCTGCCCAGTCGCGTGCAAAAGTCGCCCGAACATTTCGCGAAACGACCTCATTTAGAGTGCACCCACTTCGAGTGTTTCATCGGAGCGGGTCGGCAATGTCAAGCTGAGTGAGCACTGGAAAAATTTCCGACTAAGATTCAGGCCGGGAAAGAGGCGCTTTCTTTTTCCGTTTCTAACAGAGCTAAATTTCTGCTATTTTCTGCGCTTCATGCAGCCTGCGGACATCGTGGTTGAAAAGCTTTCACTTGAATCACTCGATCCAAACACTGATCGGCTGACGCGACTTCGAGAGCTTTACCCTGACGCTTTCGTCGAGGGAAAACTGGATGCCGACAAATTGCGACAGATTTTTGGCGAAGATGTCGATCTTGGACCGGAACGCTATGGCCTTTCGTGGGCTGGAAAATCGGATGCTATTAAAGCGATCCAAAGTCTCAGCACAGGAACGTTGCTGCCCTGTCGCGAGGAGTCCATCAATTTCGACGCCACTAAAAACATTATTATCGAAGGCGACAACCTCGAGGTTCTAAGGCTCTTGCAACGAAGCTACTACGGGAAGGTCAAGATGATTTACATCGACCCACCTTACAATACGGGCAGCGATTTTATTTATCCAGATAATTACAAGGAGGGTTTGCAGGAATACCTCCGCTTCAGCGGGCAGATCAGCCGAGAAGGCTACAAACTTACGACTAACCCTGAGACATCGGGCCGTTATCACAGCCGATGGTTAACGATGATGTATCCGAGGCTGTTTCTCGCTAGGAATCTACTGAGCCAAAATGGTGTGCTGTTCGTCAGCATCGGCGACCACGAAATTCATAATCTCCGAGCAATGTTGGATGAAATCTTTGGCCCCGAAAATTACATCAACACAGTTTGTGTGAAGGCAAAGCCGTCTGCTGGCGCAAGCGGCGGCGGCGAAGACAAGCGCCTGAAAAAGAATCTAGAGTTTCTGTTGGTTTACGTTAGGGATCGCTTTGCTGAGACCGCGTTGAATTTGGAAGCAGCCTTCGATGAAGTCGACATAATGACTCACATCGAGTCAATGCGAGAAGATGAAAAAAGTTGGAAATACACTCGTGCATTAACGGATTCCGGAACACGACAGTTTCTGGACGTAACCGTAGACGGAGAAGGAAATGAAATAAAAATTTACGAGCATTCAAACTATGAATTTAAGCCGCTTGCGGAATTGGCACTGAAGGGAAAGGGGGAAGAACAAGTCTACCGGAACTATTTCGATTCGATTTTTCGAGACACAAACGCGCAGAGCTCGATTCGCACGCGTGTCATTGAAGCTATTGGCAACCGAGATGGGTTGTTCAGCATCGAATATGTTCCGAGGAGCGGTAGAAACAAAGGAAGACTTACAACGGTTTTCTACAAGGGAGTGAAAAAAGATCAGTTGGCCTGGCTAAAGGATGTAGCTCGGAAAGAAAATGGGAAGGTCATCTTCAGAGAAAAGATCGGCACGCTCTGGGATGATTTTAACTGGAACAATGTCTCTAAAGAAGGAGACATGCCCTTCCCCAATGGAAAAAAACCGATCGCGTTTATAGAACGAATGCTTTCCCTCGCAACAGAGTCAGACAAAGCTCACATCGTAATCGATTTCTTTGCCGGATCAGGAAGCACGGCTCATTCTGTTCTGGACCTGAACGCCAAGGACAAGGGCAATCGAAAATTTATTATGGTCCAGCTACCTGAGCCAATCGATTTGGAGGGCTGCAGAACCATCGCCGACGTATGCAAAGAACGGGTGCGTCGAGTGGTGAAAAAACTGAACGAGAGTGATACGCAGGAGCTTCCGGCGGAGGGGTGGCCAAAGCCGGATCATGGTTTTCAAGTCTTCAAGCTGAGCAGCAGCAACTTCAAAATCTGGGATCCGGAAACCGCACCAAAGGACGAGAAAAAATTGGCTGAACAGTTGAAATTGATGGTTCACAATGTCGTGGAAGGCCGCGGAGATGAGGATCTGCTTTACGAAATAATTCTAAAATCGGGGCTGCCACTGACTTCTCAGATAGACAAAATTACCGTCGCGGGCCTGCCTGCCTTCAACATCGAGAACGGAACGCTCATCGTTTGTTTGGTTCGACCGATCACCCAAGAGGCGTTGCGCGAAGTCATCGCATTGAATCCACAACGCGTATTATGCCTCGATGTCGCATTTGCAGGCAACGATCAGCTCAAGACTAACATTGTGCTTGAGATGAAATCACACGGTGTCGAGTTTCGCACGGTGTGAGCGTGTGAAAATCAAGTTCGATAGTAATCAGGATTTCCAGCTCAGCGGGATCAACGCCGTTCTGGACATTTTTGAAGGTCAGCCTTTGGCGCAAGGCGCGTTCGAATGGCAGCCAGACATTTGGAGCGGCGAACTTTTGAGCGAATTAGGCGTCCGAAATGTGTTGACCCTGACGGACGAGACGCTTTTCACAAATGTATGCAAAATTCAGCAGCAAAATGGAATCGTCCCTGTCGCATCTTTGCAGGGGCGCAACTTTTCTGTCGAGATGGAGACCGGTACGGGAAAAACTTACGTTTATCTCCGCACGATTTATGAGCTAAACGCTCGTTATGGTTGGAAAAAATTCGTGATCGTTGTCCCGAGTGTAGCAATTCGCGAAGGCGTGATGAAAACGATCGAACTCACGCGCGAACATTTCCGCTCCATATATGGCAATCTCCCAGTCGATGCGTGGATTTATGATTCCGGACAGGTCTCGAAACTCCGTCAATTCTCGACGAGCAATCAGTTACAAGTGCTTATCATCAACATACAGGCATTCGCACGCGATACGACGGTCATGCAGAACCCAAATGACCGTCTCGCCGGGCGAAAACCGATAGAGTTTATTCAGCACACCGCGTCCATCGTCATTCTTGATGAACCTCAAAATATGGAAACTGAAAACGCGCGTGCGGCAATCGGCAGCTTGGAACCGCTGTGCACGCTTCGTTACTCTGCTACGCACCGCAATCTGTACAATCTGCTTTATCGGCTTGATCCCGTAAAAGCGTACGACTTGAAACTAGTCAAGCGCATCGAAGTGGACGCAGTATTGGACAACTCTGAATTCAATAAGCCCTACATCGCGGTAAAGTCTATCAAAGCAACGCGATCGAAGATTACGGCAAAATTAGAAATTGATTTGGAACGCAGGGGGCGAGTTCGTCGCGTGGTAAGAGCCGTTAACAAACAAGGCACGGATCTCTGCGCGTTGTCCGGCGGCCGAGACATCTACGGAGGCTACGTCGTAAACGCGATTGACGCACGTAACGGTTATGTCGCCTTCGCGAATGGCGTGACCCTTTCGGCCGGTGAAACGCATGGCGGACGAACAGACGAGATCATGCATACGCAGATGCGCGAAACCATTCGAGAACATCTCGAAAAGGAGTTGCGAATTTCGCAGCTACCGAACGATCAGCGAATGAAGGTCTTGTCGCTTTTTTTCATCGATCGAGTCGCCAATTATGTAGAACCCGACAGTAAATTCCGAAGATGGTTCGAGGAATTGTACGAGCAAATTTCTAGTGAGCCGCGTTACGCGACGCTCAATCCGTTACCAAAAGAGCAAGTTCACAACGGCTACTTCGCTATTGATCGTGGAAAAGCGAAAGACACCAGCGGTGGGACAAAAGCTGATGATCAAGCCTACAATCTGATCATGCGGGATAAGGAGCGATTGCTTTCGCCCGACGAACCCTTGCGATTCATTTTCAGTCACTCCGCGCTGCGAGAAGGATGGGACAATCCAAACGTTTTCCAAATCTGCACGCTTAACGAGACGAGTTCTGAGGTAAAAAAGAGGCAGGAAATCGGCCGGGGCATGCGCTTACCCGTGCGAGCAAACGGAGAACGTTCCTTTGATCCGCTGATCAATCGACTGACGCTGGTCGCTAACGAAAGTTATCGGGATTTCGCGAATAAATTGCAGACCGAACTGCAGGATGAATGCGGCGTGAACTTCGAGGGTCGAATTCAGAATAAACGTGATCGCCGCAAGGGCATATTGAAAAAGCAACGGATGCTCGATCCGGACTTCCAGAAATTGTGGGATAAGATCAAACAAAAGACTCGGTATTCAGTCCATTTCGACACTGAGCATCTCATCATCCGTTGTGCGACTGAGGTGCGGAGCATGCCAAAGATCGAATCGCCAATCATTCACGTTGAAAGGCGTGAGCTCGATATTGTGAAACGCGGGGTGATAGCGGAAGCGCGTGCTGCGCGAGATGTTCGGTCGGTCTGCTACGAAGCCGCGATCCCCGACGTTTTGGGTTATTTACAAAAAGAAACTGAGCTTACCCGTGCGACGCTCGTGGAAATCTTGGCGCGATCTGGTCGACTCGCCGAAGTTATCTTGAACCCACAGCAATTTCTCGATCAAACTCTCGCGATCATTAAGCAACAATTTCGCCGAATGATGATTGACGGCATCAAATACGAGAGGATCGCGGGCGCTGCTTACGAAATGATGCTGTTCGAAATCGAAGAACTCGAAAGTTACGCGACAAGATTGATCGAAGTCCAGAAAAGCATCTATGACGTCGTGGAATTCGAGTCTCGCATCGAGGAGACGTTTGCGCGAGAGCTGGATGCACGCGAGGACATCAAGCTGTTTTTTAAGTTACCGGACTGGTTTAAAGTGGAGACGCCGCTTGGTACTTACAACCCTGACTGGGGTATCGTGAAGGTCGAGGCAAATGGTCAGGACAAGCTGTATCTCGTCCGTGAAACAAAGGGGACGACTGAGTGGACGAAGTTGCTGCCGGATCAACAGAGTAAAATTTATTGCGCGCGCCAACACTTTCATGAATTGGGCGTTGATTACCAATGGGTCAGCTCTGCTGGAGAAGTGTAAAGCGCCTGCGAGCCGAGAGTGCCGTCGAACTCGACGCCCTTCTTCCCGCAATCCTCGACAACGCTTTCAAAGGAGAACTGTAGGCTATGTCGAAGCTCAGATGCTTTATCATCATGCCATTCCGCGACGAACTCTGACTCCGAGATTGAACTGTTGGGCGAAATCTTCAAGCGACACGGCAATAAGAGTCGATGGGAATTAGTGGAGCTGACATACAAACTGCCGGAATGGAAAGACCCACAAGGCAGCGCGATTCCAATCACGTTTCGCGACGTCCTCAAGGCCGGCGGCAAAACCGAGCTGGAGATCGCCGCGATCGAGGATGAACTCAAGGGCGTGGCACTGGCGGAAACCGTGTTGGCTGGCTCGTTGGCGCCAGCATGAATTTAGATGGCGAGGTTTCATCGCCGCTACTGGATTCCAGCGGCTTCCATTCATAGCTATTTATTGGCGTTTCTAGCGTGAATCGACTAGAAACATCTATAACTCGATTAGTGCGGGCGGTTGGGCGAATCATCTCTGACGCCGCGAGATTCGATAATGAACCTTCCAAATGCCGAACGTGCTTTTGTGGACATCGCCAAGCTGCGGAATTATTCGCTGGACCCGGAACATAAAGAAGGGAACCACAAGGCACGCGTTTTTGCTGCGGCTTTAGGGCTGGGGACCGGCGATGCAGAATGGTTGCGCGCGAAATTGTTGAACATCGCGAGCAGCGAAGATTGCCAAGCGGGAAGGAAAACCGAGTACGGACAGCGCTACGTGATTGATTTTGAACTGAGTCACGAGCGAAAATCAGCACAAATCAAGAGCATCTGGATTGTTCGAAAAGGAGAGGACTTCCCTCGATTAGTAAAGTGCTACGTGATATAAGTATCGCCATGCAAAACACGCCGCTGAAATTGCTCGATGTCGTGGCGCTGCTTGTGGACAAACCAGAGGAGAAATTGGCGACCGGGCAAGTCGGCACCGTGGTCGAGCTGTTGGCGCCGGATGTTTACGAAGTGGAGTTTCTCGACTCCAAGGGGCGCACCATCGCGGTGGCGGAGCTGAAGCGAGCAGAGTTGTTGCTGCTCCAGCACGAACCCGTGATGGCGGCCTGATTGTCGAACGCTCGAAAACATAGACTGGGTGCTGTTCGTATTTTCCGGACATGCTTTTACGCCAGCCAACGTTGATTCAGCGTAGCGGGCGAAAGTTATGGTGCCACGGAAATCCGAAACTCCTCGATGAGCCGCTTCATGCCGTCCTCTGTTCAAGAGCGTGCCCCGGCGACAAGATCATTGAAGCGATCGATCTGGCACAGCGCTGGCGCGCAGAAAATCGCGCAGTGATCAGCGGGTTTCACACCCCAGTTGAAAAAGAATGTCTGCGCATTTTTCTGCGCGGTCCGCAGCGAATCGTGATTTGTCCCGCGCGCGGAATCGATCCCTTCCTTCTGCCAGCTGAATGGCAGCAAAAATTCAAGCGGCGCGAATTGTTGATCGTCAGTCCATTTGATTCATCTATCCGCCGTCCAACGAAACAAACTGCCGAACTTCGCACGCGACTCGTGCTTTCCCACGCTGAGTGCAAGACCATCATTTACGCATCGCCCCACGGAGCACTTAGCCGAATCGTCGCTGAAAAGCCGCTTTTGCAAGGAGCGGTAGATCTGCCGACGTTTGACCACGCCTAAACTGCGACTCCGGAATTCTTCGCCCGCCACCGAACTCGACGCGCTTCCGCCTTCGCCAAGGCTAACGGCGTACAGGTCTTCCCTCAATCCTCCCGCCTTCGCTAAGAGCTACGGCGTGGCAAGCGACAAAGCTTTCAAAGGCGAATTGTAGTCTCGAATGGCGACCCTAACGGGATTCGAACCCGTGTTACCGCCGTGAAAGGGCGGTGTCCTGGGCCTCTAGACGATAGGGTCATCCCACAATCGCGGGACGGGCAATATCGGAATTGCCATTCTCTGACGCAAGGCAAATCGCGAGCCAGATTTGGAGTACGCGGGCATGTCCGCGTCCGCCATGGGACGGACTCGCCGTGGCGAGCTTTTCAAAGCGGTACCGCGGTCGCCGGATCGCCGCACTCCAAAAAGAGCTGATGCCCTCAACGCTTTGGTTTAAGTTCGTGGATCAACGCCACTGCACGGGCGGTTGCACCTTGGTGTGCACTCAGAACTTCGCGCGCGTGTTGGACAAGGCGCTGCCGAGCTTCGCTGTCACCGAGAAGCGCCGCGACTGCTCGTTCGAGCGAATCGGCGTCGTGAATCTGAATCGCGCCCTTTTTTGCGACGAGCGATTTCGCAAGCGCTGCGAAATTTTCCATGTGCGGACCAAGCACGACGGGTTTGCCGGCTAAAATCGGTTCCACCGGATTTTGTCCGCCATGGGCGGTTAGACTTTTCCCAGCGAAAACGACAGTGGCGATGGCGTACCAGCGCTCGAGTTCGCCAGTCGTATCGAGAAGCACGCAGTCTGCATCGTTGAACGCGTGACCAGTGAGCGTTTCGCTGGCGAGGGCGACGCGCAGTGGCAAAGGCTTTAGTGCCGCGCGGATTTCACGCAGCCGTTCAACGTGACGCGGGGCAATGAACAGGCGCAATGACGGAAATTGCTCACGTAAGCTCAGAAAAACTCTGGCTAGTATTTCCTCTTCTCCATGATGGGTGCTTCCGCCGAAGAGCACGAGTCGTTCTGGATCCACATGACTGAAGCTGATCGGCTGCGTCTTTTCTTGAACGTCAGGGTCGTACTTGATGCTGCCAGTCACACGGATTCGGTCGCGCGGAACACCGAGCGCGGCCCACCGGTCGGTGTCCTCTCGTTCTGGTACGCAAACCAGATCCAGAAGCCGGAAGGTCGGCGCGACAAAAAATCGAAACCGCCGGTATCTTCGTTCGGAGCGCGGGGAGAGCCGCGCGTTCACGAGCGCAAGCGGAACGCGGCGCGCGTGCGCTTTAGCGGCGAGATTTGGCCAAACCTCCGCTTCAACCAGAATGATCCGCGCGGCACGAATGACAGAAAAAGCGCGACGCATGATCGGCCAGTAATCAAGCGGCGTGTACATGACTTCGATCCACGGCGGCGCATTTTTATTCGCCAGGGCGAATCCCGTTGTGGTGGTCGTGGTCAGGACGCAATTCAAATCCTGTTCTAGCGCGCGCAAGGCGCGGGCCAGTTTCAAGGCGATGTTCACTTCGCCTACGCTCACTGCGTGCAGCCATGTCGATTTTCGCTCCGACAGTCGCGCCCGCAATTCGCGATCGTAAATTCCCAGGCGTTGTCCGAATTTCTTGCGGTAGCCGCCGCGCCGGATCATTTTCCTGAAATAGCCCGGCAAAAAGAACAGTAGCCCGATTGGCCAAAATAGGTTGTAGATGAGGCGAATCATGTGGCTTGCCGCCGGCGGAATGAAAGCGGCGTCAAGCCGCCGCACTCCAAAAGCTTTGCGAAATAAAATTCATCTCCTCGGGAATATCGCACAGAGATTTACTGGGCAAGCTGTCAGCTTCCCCTACAATCATTTGCGAAACAGGAATCACGATTTCAATCATTTTGCACGAAGTGCTTTTCACTCGCGAAAGCTTTCGGAGTTGGACTGCCCTGCCCGCAGCAGCTTCGCGCAGCGATGCGGGCGTGGCGACGGTGCTCCGCCGCTTTGGGATAGAAAGAGCACTTCCGTGGCGCCGTAGGTTTTGTGCCGAGCCACACGCCAGAGCTTCCTCTCAGGCAGAGTTTCACCCGGTCGCTTTTCCAAAATGAAAACGCCGCTCGGGGTGAGCAATCGCGGCAGTATCTCGTTCGTCAGAAGCTTCTCACTGTAGCTCTCGCCGTGTTTTGTCTTTTCATAAGGCGGGTCTGCAAAGATGACTCGAAATGTATCCATGCTCGATACGTGCCGGAGAAAATCGAAAACGTCCTGCTGCCGAACGCGTCCCTTTAAATTGGTTTTGCCGAGATTTTTCTCAATCACCTTGGCTGCCTGTCGATCTTCCTCGACAAAAAGAACAGAAGACGCGCCGCGGCTGAGCGCTTCGATCCCGAGCGCGCCGCTTCCAGCGAAAAGATCGAGGACGCGCGCGCCGAAGATTGTGTCACCCAAGCTGGAGAAAATGGCGGCTTTGACGCGGTCCATGGTGGGCCGCACACCGCGCTTTGGAACTGCTAGGCGGATTCCGCCGGCGCTGCCGGCGATCACCCTCATGGTGAGACGGGCGGAGTTGGCGTTGGAGTCGGTTCAGGCAGCGCTTGCTCTGGCGAAACGGAAGCAGCTGGCGCCTGGGGGGAGGGGGCCGGTGCTTGGACTGGTGTCTTTTTCTTTTTTGATCGCTCCCGTTTTCCGCCGAAGAAGCTGTTAAGCATGCCGCTGAGATCGCGGCCGACCAATCTTTCCACCAGATTTGTGCTGGGGCGTTCAACCGTGCCGCCGACTTGAAAATCGATTGCAGAATAACCCGGTTCACTGATCGGCTGAAAATTCTGACGAATCGCTCTGAAAAGCTGGCCGCGAATTCTGTCGTTGATTGCGAGCTGGGCATTGAGGTCCACCCTGCCGTCAAACGCGACTGTGCCGGACGCGTTGAGGAGGATATTCGGCGAACGCAAGATCAGTTCGTCGATCGTGACCAATCCGGGGCTCAAATGATATTTCGCCTCGGCCTGCTCCAAATGAAGCTCTTTGAGTTCTTCGATCTGAAGAAGCTGCCCGAGCAATACGAGCAAGCTGTATTGTTGGACACGCCCATCGCGCAAAGAGATTTCGCCGTTGCCAACCAGCGCCTCCGGATCGGCAGTTTTCCCGGAAGCCTGGAAATCTCCTTCTAATTTGCCCTTCACAATGCCCTTGGGACCGCCAGCGTTTTCGACAATCTGGTCGGCAAGCACATCGCGAAAGTTTATGCTCGTCATAAATGGCGAATCTTCCGCTTCCGGTTGCATGGCGAAATAGCCGTCGATCTCCCCGTTTGCAACGCGCGCGGAAATCTTGGAAAGCTCCAGCACGTCGGGCTCGTAGCGGAGCGGCGAACTCAGTTGTTCGAGGAAAAAGCGGTTCCGCAACGAAATTCGTGCGACCTTCGCGTCGCCGTGAAGGGCGGCCTCACTGCGGATGCTGGTGCGAAAGTCCAGCCCTGTAAAACTGGCAAGCAGTCTGCCGGCGTGATCGAGAAAAATGAAATTACCGTCCTTAATGCTGACTCGTCGAACTTCCGGCGCCACGGCCAGTCTCGGTCCCTGTCTCTGCTGCCTGATGTTGATCTCCGCCTGAGGCCGAGAAGGCAGATTACTTGGCGTGGCCGCCACCGCGGGCGCGGCTTTCGTTTGGATCAATCCGCCCGCAGCTTGCGGTTGTATCGCGTCTGCGTGTTGTCTTGCCGACACGGCAGGCGAAGTTCCTTCTTGTGAACTGGGCAATCGCCATTTGCCTTCCGCGTCTTGCGGCCAGACGACGTTTGGCTTGATCAGCGAGACTTCCTTGATCACCAGCCGTCGCGAAAAAAGCGAGAGGAACCGCACGCGCAGCCGGAATGTTTTTGCTTCGAGAAAATGCTTCGGACCCATTAAAGCCGTTTGCGGAATTGTGATGCCGCTCAGTTCGAGTCCTCCCCAGGGAGTGACGCTCATGCTGCGAATGTGCAGGGAAGTGCCGAGGCGCCGGCTCAGTTCCTGTTGAATCTTTGCTTGTGTGCCCTGCGATTGCACATACAGATTCACGCCGAGCAAGAGAACCGCGCCGAGCGCAATCACCGCCCCTAAGGCAATCGATGCGATCCGGCGCAATTTTTTCACCCCGAGACGTTACGCAGCCCGAGTTTGAAGCAAAGACCAAAGGCCTGGCTTACTTTCCCCTGTGACTGATACCGTTGTCATTCTCAATCCGACCGCTGGAAGCCCCGAAAGCTTTCGGGATTGGCAGGAGCGCGTCGAATCAATCGCCCGCGGTTGCCCGATCCGAGCTACCTCGCACCCTGGTGAAGCGGAAGCGCTCGCGAGGCGCGCCGTCGAGGAAGGCTTTGTACGGATTGTCGCAGCCGGCGGCGATGGAACAGTCAATCAGGTGGCAAACGGACTCGCAGGCAATAACGCCGCGTTGGGTCTTCTCCCGATGGGGACAGTGAACGTTTTCGCGATGGAGCTTGGCCTGCCAGTGCACAACTTGGCGCTTTGCTGGGAGATCATCCAAGGCGCAAACGAACGTTTGGTCGATTTACCGAGCGCGAATGGAAGATATTTTGTGCAGCTTGGCGGCGTCGGGCTCGACGCCCAGGTGGTCAAAGAAACGAGCCTTGCGGCAAAACGCAGTTTCGGTCCGCTGAGCTACCTCATCTCAGCGGCGCAGATTGCGGCGCGGCAACCGCCGAGGCTGTTCATCGAATCAGAGAACGCTTCTGTGCCGGAAGGATCGTTTGTTCTCGTCGGAAACGGGCGTCTCTATGGAGGGCCCTTTCCATTTTTCAAGCACGCCGTGATTGATGATGGTTTGTTAGACGTGGTCGTGTTCAAACGGCTCGGCTACCTGGAAATCATCAAATATCTCGGGGACGTTGTTTTCAGCTCCGAGATCCGCGCTCCGGAGATTGAATATTTTCAAACGGAGCGCCTGCGCGTAACGAGCGAGCAAGACGTTCCCCTGGAGCTCGACGGCGAACTGGCCGGCAGCTGCCCTGTAGATTTCCAAATCCAGAAAAAAGCGCTTCGCGTCCTGGCGCCGCTTCCAGCCTCAAGCTGATCGCGTGCAGCGCAACCTGCGAAACTTTTCACGGATAGTAGTCTTTCGCGCGAATCCGCGTGATGTTCTGCGCGATGGATACTTGTGATCGTTGGATCAGGGAAAAGGCAACCGCATCGCTGAATCCGTCGCAGGTTGAGACCGTTTTGGTCCAGCTGAGTGAACAATGGCCGGCGGACGCGCCGCCACTCGCTCAACTGATCGAACAATTTCCGCTGGGCGAAGAGTCGCTGCTTCATCTTCTGGCGGTCTCCAGCATTTGCGCGACGCGTTTGACGCAAAATCCCGAAACGCTGCTTTGGCTTTACCGGCCTGAAATCTGCCTCGCGCCGCGCGGCTATGCGGAAATGCTCGGGGAACTGCACGCGCTGGCGGGCGATTCGATGGCAAAGGAAAATTTTCCGGCGCTTCGTTTCTGGAAAGGCCGCGAGATGACGCGGGTCGCGCTTCGCGAGCTTGCGAAGGTGGCCCCGTTGGAGGAAACAACCGGCGAACTTTCACGGATCGCAGAGATTTGCATCCGCAGGGTGTTCGAACATTGGAATGCAGAACTTCGGCAACGCTACGGATCGCCGAAGGCGGAGTTTGCCATTCTCGCGATGGGAAAACTTGGCGGTGGCGAATTGAATCACAGCTCGGATGTGGATCTGCTTTTCCTCTACGACGAAGAAGGCCAGCTCACATCGCACATTTCCTATCACGAATTCTTCAATCGGCTAGGAAAGCAAATCCTGGAAACGTTTTTGACTCCGCATCCGGCAGGCTCGCTTTTTCGGGTGGACCTGCGCTTGCGCCCGGAAGGTTCCGCAGGTCCACTGGCGCGCTCGCTCGATAGCATGGAAAATTATTACTCTGGGTTCGGTGAAACCTGGGAACGGCTTGCGCTGATCAAGGCACGCGGCATCGCGGGCAGTCGCGAGCTGGCTTACGAATTTCTGCAGCAACATCAGCCTTTCATTTATCCGAAGAGTACCACACCCGGTTTGCTGGCTGAGATTGCAAGTATCAAGCACCGCATCGAGCGCGACATTGTTGGAGCGGAAAAGCTGGAGCGCGATGTGAAACTTGGACGGGGCGGCATTCGCGAGATCGAATTCATCGTGCAGACGCTTCAGCTGATTCACGGAGCGCGTCATCCGTTCCTGCAGGAGCCGAACATGCTCGAAGCGCTGCGCGCGCTTCGAGCATTTGACCTTCTTCCGCGCGAGGAAGTGCTGGCGCTCGATAACACTTATCGGTTTCTCCGCCGGGTGGAGCACCGGTTACAGATCGAAGCCGAGCAGCAAACGCACGTTGTTCCTCGAGAACCGGAAGCTTTGCAACGCCTCGCGCTCAGTCTCCGCTTTTCGTCCAGCAAAGACTTTACCGTGGCATTGCAGGAAAAGATGCGCGCGGTTCGGCCGATCTTTGAACGGATCATCTCGAAGACAGCTGCCGCATCGGCCGATTTATCCCAGGTGAACGAGTTCGAAATTTTCAGCGATCCGAAACGCGCAGCCAAAGCGCTGAGCTCTCTCAGTAAAAGCGCTGCCGGATTCCACATCGCGCCGCGGACGCGCCAGATATTCGGCAAGCTGCGTCCGGCTTTGTTGGCATGGCTTGGAAAAATGGCAGACCCGGATGCGACCCTGAATCATTTCGTCCGTTTTGTGGAAGGCTACGGTTTGCGCAGCTTGTTCTTTGAGCTGCTGGTCGCAAATCCGCGTTTGCTCGAGCTACTCTTGAAGGCCCTCGATGGCAGCCAGTTCGCCGGCGAGCTGCTGATTCGACGGCCGCAATTGCTGGACGACATCACCCGGGATCCAGCATTTAACGAAACGCGATCGGTTGCAGAGAACTTGCGCCGGCTAGACTCGTTAGGCGCGGCTCTGAACAATCTCGATCCGGTTCGCGCTTATCGGCAGCGGCAACTGTTGCGCATTACTCTGCGCGACGTTTTGGGACTTGCCAGCCCCGCAGCCATTTTTACGGAACTTTCCGACCTGGCTGAAGCCTGTTTGCTTTTTACCGTCGGACTCCTCGGGAACGAGCAATTGACCATTGTCGCGCTGGGGAAATTTGGCGGACGCGAAATCAGCTACGGCGCGGATCTGGACGTTCTGTTCGTGGGCGAAGACAATCGCGCCGCTCAAAATCTCATGATCGCAATGGCGCAGCCAACCGCCGAGGGAAACATCTGGCCGCTGGACGCAAGGCTGCGCCCCGAAGGCGAAAGCGGGCCGCTGGTTTGTTCTGTCGAGACTTATCACTCCTATTACGCGCATCGGGCCCAGCTGTGGGAGCTGCAGGCGCTCACTCGCGCGCGCGCCATCAGCGGCCCGTTGCAAAGCGAATTCATGGAAATTGCGAAGGCCGCCTGGCGTCACGCTGGTCGGAACGCCGATCTCCTCGTAAGAATTGATCACATGCTCGAGCGCATTCGGCGCGAGCGGGGAAGCGGATCGGATTTTTACGATTTGAAGACCGGACGCGGAGGAATTATTGAGGCGGAATTTCTCGTTCAAGCATTGCAGATGCGCGCGAACATATGGGAGCAGAACTTCGAGCTCGCGATCGAGCGACTACGCCAGTGCGGGCACGTGAGCGATTCGGAAGTTGCCAGCCTCAAAAACGCTTACGCGTTGCTCCGCCGCTGTAAACTCGTTCTACGCCGTTACACGAACCGCAGCGTTTCAACGCTTCCGAGCGAGCCCGACGAACAACGCAAATTTGCTGTTCGCCTTGGGTACGGTGGATTGGACAATTTCCGTCGGGATTATACTGACGCTCGAGAGAGCATTCACGCGCTTTACCAGCGGCGAATCAGGAATCTGTAGCCGCCGTCTCTGCGAGACGCGCCTTACGCGTGCTGAAACCAGCTCAGCGCATTCGGGTGAATGCCTAACCGGGAATGTTCTTGAGCATCTCCGCGTTGGTCGGGAACTTTTTCACGAACATCAGGAGACGCTGGATTGCTTCCTCTGGCTTATGACCGGCGAGGCCGCGCCGGATGAGATTGATTTTCTCCAATTCCCACGGTTGCAACAGCAGTTCTTCGCGGCGCGTTCCAGAGAGAAAGATGTCGATCGCCGGGTAAATGCGCTGGTCGCTGATTTTGCGGTCGAGCACCATTTCCATGTTCCCGGTGCCTTTGAACTCCTGAAAGATCAGCTCGTCCATGCGGCTGCCGGTTTCGATCAGTGCCGTGGCGACAATCGTGAGCGAACCCGCTTCCTCGGTGTTCCGCGCGGCTGCGAAAATCTTTCGCGGAATTTCCATTGCGCGCGCATCGATACCGCCGCTCATGGTGCGACCGCCGCCGCCCATGGCGTTATTGAACGCGCGAGCCGTGCGCGTGATCGAGTCAAGCAGGATGAATACATGTTTGCCGGCTTCGACGAGCCGCTTGGCGCGTTCGATCGCCAACTGCGAAATGCGCGTGTGACTCTTGATGTCGGCATCGTTCGAACTCGCCATCAACTCCGCTGTCGGATGCGACCGGCGAAAATCGGTCACTTCTTCAGGGCGCTCATCAACCAAGAGAATGATCAGGATCATCTCCGGGTGATTCTTGGCGACCGCATCGGCGATGTGATGCAACAAAGTTGTTTTGCCTGTGCGCGGCGGCGCAACAATTAGACCGCGCTGGCCCATTCCCAGCGGCGTCATCAAATCCATGATGCGCGTGGTGTAACGGTCCGGCACCGTCTCGAGCTTGATCCGCTTGTCCGGGTTGATGGTGGTTAATTCTTCAAATGGACGGAGCCCCTGATATTTGCCCGGCTCTTCGCCATTGATCGTAAGCAGCTTCGTCAATTGCGGGCCACGACTGCCGCGCCGGATCTCGCCGTGAATCCACATCCCGTCGCGCAAAGCGAACCGGCGCACAATTTCAGGAGTGACAAAAATGTCCTGCGGTGTCTGCACAAAATTGCGCTTTGGATCGCGCAGGAACCCGAAGCCTTTCCCGGAAATCTCAATGATGCCCTCGCCAAACTCCGGCTCAGCCTGGACCGGTTCGCCGGCTTCGACAGCGCCCTCGGCGGCTTCGCGGCCGCCTGAAGCGGGTCGATCGAGAGTCTCGACGGCGACGTCTCCACCCACAGCTTCGGCGTTGGTTGAGGAAGAATTTGGCGAAGCGTCGGAATCGCGCCTGAAGCGGTCGCCCCGGTAACGCCTTCGTTGAAAGCGGCGGCGCGGGTGATGCTGGCGTTGCTCCGGCAAGGCGGATTCAGTTTCCAGCGGTGCGGGCTCGCCACCGCGAGTCCGTTCTGTGGCGGGCTGGTTTTCGTTTTCTTTGTTCATAAGCTAAAGATTGTTCTGCTACGGATAGGCGCAGCGCCCTGATGCATTTTCTGGAAGCAATAATTTTTTCAGGCCGGCAACCTGGCCAGCAATTCGTCGGGAATGTCTAGATTCGAATAGACGTTTTGCACGTCGTCGTCCTCTTCGAGCGCATCGCACAAGCGCAGTGCCTGACGCGCCACGGTCTCGTCCCTGACCGCAATTGTAGTATCGGGAATAAACGTAAACTTTTGCCCATCGGTACTGACGCCTGCTTTCTTGAGCGCTTCAGCTACGGCGTAGAGCTGATCGTGGGAAGTGATGATAACATACTGATCCTCCTCGGTTGTCAACTCCTCCGCGCCAACTTCGAGCGCAATCTCCAGCAGCCGATCCTCGTCAATGCTCGAGCGCGGAACAGTGATCTGGCCCTTCCGGTGGAACATGTATGAAACACTGCCACTCGAGGCGAGGTTGCCGTTGTTCTGGGTAAAAATTCTCCGAATCTCCGCGCCCGTGCGGTTCCTGTTGTCCGTCGCAGTCTCCACAATGATGCCCACGCCACCGGGCCCGTAACCTTCGTAAACGATCTCGTCGAGCTGCTCGCCGTCTCTGCCCTCGCCCGTGCCGCGTTTGATCGCGCGCTCGATGTTATCGTTCGGCATACTCTGGGCCCGCGCAGCCTGGATCGCGCTGCGCAGACGCGGGTTGGCGCTAGGATCGCCTCCGCCGACTTTCGCCGCGATGGTGATTTCCTTTGATAATTTACTGAAGATCTTGCCGCGTTTTGCGTCGATCGCGCCTTTAAACCGCTTGACCTTCGACCATTTGCTATGTCCCGCCATAGATGCGCGGAGTTATGTTTGAAGCTGAAAGTTTTTGAAGACTGCACCCCGCAAGAGAATGGCTGGCGAGGAAGAATTACTGGCTATTGCGTAATCGAAGGAAACCGTTTTGTCAATCTTGGAGCTCAATCGTCGATTGAATGTCGCACAAAGTTTTGATCCGAGCGTTGTCGACGTAAGAAGGGCCGCCTTTTTGGGGGCGGCCCTTCGCTAAGTCTGCTTAGAATCTGGCCCTCCGGGGTCAGAAGCTACCGCTGCCAGTGACGACATCCTGTTGATGGATCATCGTCGGTGTGAATTCCAATCCGTACCACCACACCACGGTTTGCACGTTGTTGGTGTCGGTCCAGAAGGCGTGGAAGGCACTGGTCGAGTCGGCCGACATGTCGGTGTAATCACCGATGAATGTGCCGCCGAAGTGATAACGGCTATTAATCGGATGCGTACTGACCGTGTTGGTCATATTCGTTGTGATATCGCGAACGAAGTAGTCAAGGCGCGTATTGTGGATGTAGGGGCCCAGATACGTGCAATTGGGATTATCTGCTTGACACAAGCTTTGCATGGTGCTAATTTGGTCGCGTGATAGTTGATTTCCGCGACTTTTTTCGATGCTTCCGCGCTTCCTTTTTAGCGGCGTGTAATAGCTTCGGATGGAATACATCTCGGAGTAATTCTTTGTCCGTCATCTTATGAGCGGGCTTCTTTTTTAACTTAGGCATACATGAAAAAACGAACCAAATCCTTCAAAGCTGAAATGAACCTGCCGAAACTGATTGAGCAGTTTGGCGACGATGAGAAATGCCGTGCGAGGCTGACTGAACTTCGCTGGCCGAAAGGCATTACGTGCCCGCGATGCCAGTCCAGAAGCATCTCGCGTGTAATTGACCGCGACCAATACGATTGCAACAAGTGTCGATACCAGTTTTCGGCAACCAGTGGAACGATCTTTCACGATACGCACCTTCCCTTGTCTAAGTGGTTTCTGGCGATCTATCTCATGACGGAATCGAAAAAAGGAATGAGCGCGCTCCAGATGAAACGAACGCTTTGCGTTGCCTACGAAACCGCTTGGTATCTCTGCCATCGCATTAGAGCAGCGATGCGCGAGATTAACAGCGAACTTCTCAGGGGAATTGTTGAAGTAGATGAGACCTACGTCGGCGGGAAGGTGCGTGGCATGGGACGTGGCTATAAGGGGAACAAGGCTATCGCTATTGGAGCCGTCCAGCGCCAAGGGAAGATTCGACTGCAAGTCATTCCGCACGCCGACAAGGCAACGTTGCACAAGTTCATCCACGACAATACCGCACCGGACACGGAAGCGATCTACACCGACGAAATGCCTGCTTATTGGGGAATTGACGATGCCGACACGCAACATAAGTGGGTTAACCACTCGCAAGAGGAATGGATTGTTGGTGATGTCCACACCAACGGCATTGAGAGCGTCTGGAGCCTCTTGAAACGCTCTATTATCGGTTCCTACCATAAGGTGAGTATTAAACATTTGGATGCCTACCTTGACGAGCTAGAGCATCGCTTTAACAACCGCAAAAACGAATACATCTTTCGTGATACTCTCACAAAGTTGGTGAACGCTGCAAAGTTGCCATACGCAGAACTCACGAAGGCGGCGGCGTAGTGTTTTCTAATTCAGCTAGAATCGCTTCTTGTAAACCAAGTTGTTTATCTGGCCTGCCCTTTACCTTGTGATTCCATTCATACGCTCCCTTTAGATAATGGAACGGATTTTTTCCAAAGTTTAATTCGTGGTGAACGTTGCCCCACCTTAAAAAATCTAGCATCTCACTTTCAAGAACATGGGATTTGATTCGCTCGAAAGGATGTTTGTGCCCGGCTTTCATTAGTAGGTTGCAAAGCTTTATTACTTCCTCATTCGATTCCATCTTGTATGGCTCCGCTTTGAAGAATCCCTGAAATTCTCGTCCGTGCTGATAGACTGTAGGTTTCTTCAATAATTGCGCCGCACGTTCGAAGCATTCATTCACGGCCCTCTCGCGTTCTTGAGACAGTTTCGCTTGTTGACGCGGCGGCGTAGGTTCTGACCGGAAACGCTCTAAGAGCTTGACCTTGCAAGCAATCCCGAAGGCAAGATCATGATCTTCTGTTCCGGGTTGAGTACCGGCATTCTTGAGCGCCATATTGAACTCGTACCTCTTGTCCATTTTCATTGCCGAGTGGTAATCCTGCATCAATCGCTGTTTTTGCTCGTCTGTAAGATGTTGGTTTGAGAATCGGTTAAGCTCCGACAACCAATTTATAGACTCACTTTCACGGCGCTGTTTGTCTGGATAGTCGAGTCGCATTGTCCACCACTCCATTAAGGGCTGACCTCTTTTTATAAGTGACTCTCTCCAACTCGAAAGAGACGATTCTAAAAAAAATTGATCCCATACCGGATCAGAAAAATCCGGCTGCGCCGGAATCGGGTCAGCATAAACAACCGGTGCAGGTTGGACTGGTGCCGCTGGCTGTCTGGATTTTTCCGCCTTGACGAGTTTTATCGTCGCGGCGGATAAAAGAGCAATTCCAGCTACGCCAATAAGAATCAAAACTGTCCAAGGGACGGGCTGTGCTTTCGCCGACTTCCAGATTGCCGCCACTATCGGGCCTATGACTGCTATCGCGCCTACCGTTAGCATACTGACGACGGTGGTTCGCACGTCTCCGGCGAGATTTTTGAATCCGAAAATCTCTTTAAGGAAGGGCATCGCTGAAAAGTATGCCCTCCCCTTGCTTGGTCAAGGATTAACCTTGCGTCAAGCCGACAATCCCCCGTGCAATTGATCCGCCCTTCAGGAGGCGGCGGCCCCGCGAAGCAGGTCTGCCACGGAGAAACGTAATCGCCCCGGGGGAAGTTTCGATGACAACTTTGAGAAGGACATCCTTCTCCAACTAAAACGCGACTCAGCCCTTTTGTGGTCTTTTTCTCTACAAATTGCCTCAACATTATTCGCGTTGATTTACCTGCCACACCGACTCGTCACGCCGCAGCCTTGCGCAGAGGGAAGCGGTCGAAGGCGGTGTTAATTCGTGGTTTTTCAGCGTAGGTTAGAGAGCAATGTCATTTCATCATTTTGGACTTTTACCGGAGGTGGTGCGCGGAGTGCAGGCGATGGGGTTTGTCGATCCGACGCCCATCCAGCTCCGCGCTTTTCCAATTGTTCTCGCCGGAAAGGATCTAATTGGCACGGCGCAGACCGGCACCGGCAAGACTGCGGCGTTTGCGCTGCCAATTCTTACACTGCTCGGGAAACGGCCGAAAGATTCGGGATTGCCTGCGTCACTGGTGCTCGAGCCCACGCGCGAACTCGCTGCGCAAGTGGAAACTGCTTTTCGCGATTATGGGCGGTTCACTGATCTGCAAGTGGGTCTTGTGCATGGCGGCGTCGGTTACGGAAAACAGCGCGAGGCGCTCAAGCAAGGTGTCGATATTCTCGTGGCGACACCGGGCCGGCTGCTTGATCTGCTCGCACAGCGCGCGCTCACTTTGCAATCGGTGAAAATTCTGGTGCTCGATGAAGTGGACCGGATGCTGGACATGGGTTTCCTGCCGGACGTGCGCCGGATCGTCGAGAAAATCCCGACAGACCGGCAAACGTTGCTTTTCTCCGCCACGTTGCCGCCGGAGATCGAACGCCTGGCTGCCTGGGTATTGCGCGATCCGGCGCTGGTGGAAATCGGCGCGCGCCGGTCGCCGGCGGAAACGGTCACGCACGCAGTCTATCCCGTCGCCGCGGAACAAAAGTTCGATCTGCTCATGGCGCTTCTGGAGCGGACAAATTTCGACAGCGTCCTGATTTTTTGCCGGACCAAACAAAACGCAGATCGCGTCGCGCATTTCTTGAAACACGCGAAGCATGCTGTGGCGGTGTTACATTCCAATCGCACCCAGCGGGAGCGCATCGAAGCGCTGGAGGGATTCAAGAGCGGCAAATACGAAGTGATGGTCGCTACCGATATCGCGTCGCGCGGGCTGGACATCGCCGGTGTGAGTCACGTGATCAACTACGACGTGCCCGAACATCCCGAAGATTACGTGCACCGCATCGGGCGCACTGGCCGGGCGCAAAATGTGGGCGACGCGTTCACGCTTACGAGCGGACAGGAACTGCCTGCGTTGCAAGCGATTGAACATTTCATCGGCCAGAAAATTCCGCGGTTGAAGCTCGAGAACTTTCCATACCTATACACGGCGTTGTTTGAACCGGAGATTACACCAGCGGGCAGACGCTCAATCGGAGGTGGGCGCAGGCATCGCGGATATTCCTTTGGGCGAAGAAGGTAACACAGGCATCCTGCCTGTTTCGTAGCACGGGCATCTTGTCCGCCACAGGACGGACTCGCAGTGGCGAGCCTGCTCGAGATGGCAGGCTGGAAGCCCGAGTTACGCGGGAATCGGCTCGATTTGTGCCTTACATGAGCTTTAATAACCAGCCTATGTCTGAACGAAACATCACGGTCGATTCACAGACTGAATTTGACGAACTCCAAAAGAAGCTGGTGCCTTTGTGGAAATCGATCGAGCGATTTAACCAGGACCCGCAAACGATCGTGGTCGTCCCCTCGATGTCCATCGATGCGATCGGCTCTGGCGCGGTGATGCAGGCGTATGAGGAGCGCTTTCTGTTCCTGTTATTGCTGCTGCGCCAGCCTCGGGCACGGCTGATCTACGTGACGTCGCAAACGATTCTGCCCAGCATCATCGATTACTACCTTGATCTCTTGCCGGGCGTCATCCCAAGCCATGCGCGGCAGCGGCTCTTCCTGCTTTCGCCCATGGACGGGTCGGTGCGCCCGCTCAGCGACAAGCTCCTCGCGCGGCCAAGACTGATCGAGCGCATCCGTTCGCTGATCATGGACCCGGACCGCGCCCACCTTGTTCCTTTCAACACAACTAATCGCGAGAAGGAACTGGCGCTGCGGCTCGGTATTCCCATGTACGGGGCCGATCCGAAATTTTTCCCGCTCGGCACAAAGAGCGGCTGCCGGAAAATTTTCATGGAAGAAAATGTACCGCATCCTCTGGGCCATGAGAACCTTGGCAGCAAGGAGGAGCTGCTGGATGCCATCGCGCAGATGCGCGCGAAGAAGCCTTCCGTCAAGCAAGTAATGGTAAAGCTCAACGAAGGCGTCTCGGGCGAGGGGAACGCTGTGATCGATCTCAGGCGACTTCCATCCGCCTTCGCTAAAGCTACGGCGGACAAGCCTGTAGCCGGCGGCGGTGACGCCGGCCGCCAAAGCGCACCTACTCTGCCGGGATCACCGATCCCGGCTACAGCCGATCCCAGCGGGCAAAGGGCCATGCTGGAGGAGCGTCTCCGCGCGATGCAATTCGAGTCACCGGGTGTTACCTATGACAGGTACATGAAGAAGCTACAGGAGCGAAAGGGCGTCGTAGAAGAACGAATCATGGGCGAAGAGTTCAGAAGCCCCAGTGTGCAGCTTCGTGTTACTCCTCTCGGCGCCGTCGAGTTATTATCCACGCATGACCAGCTTCTGGGCGGCCCATCAGGACAAAGCTACCTTGGCTGCGTGTTCCCGGCCGACACAGCCTATGCTAGCCTGATCACCCAGGAAGCTGCGAAGGTCGGCAGACGGCTTGCCAGAGAAGGAGTTATCGGGCGGTTCGCCCTGGACTTTGTTGTGGTGCGCTCGACAAGCGGTAAATGGGAGCCGTACGCCATCGAGATTAACTTGAGAAAAGGCGGCACCACTCATCCGTTTTTGACTTTGCAATTTCTCACTGACGGCACCTACGATCCAGAGAGCGCGATCTTCACTGCTCCGAATGGGCAGCAAAAGTTCTTTGTCGCCAGCGACCATGTGGAGTCGCCCGCGTATCGCACACTGACTCCGGACGATCTTTTCGACATTGTCGTGCGACACAACCTGCACTTCGATCAAACCCGCCAGATAGGCGTAGTGTTTCATATGATGAGCGCGCTCGGCGAATTGGGAAGAACAGGGCTGACCGCTGTGGGCAATTCACACGAAGACGCGAAGGCCACCTACGAGCGCGCAGTCGCCGTGCTGAGTGAGGAAACGCGCGGGGAGCAGCGTGAAGGGTTGAAGGGGCCGAAAGGTTGAAGGGTGGTTCGGCGGCGACCTACGGCCGGCCAGGGTAGTGCCAGCCACCGCATCGCTGCCTGCTCGCAATACCAGCGTTGCAGGCAGGCGTCATTCGCGGCCTGAACGTTTTCGGAAGGAAGGGAGACGCGAGCTCTGCGAGCCTTAGGCTTGATGCGGGCCTTCATCGAACACTCGTTAGGCGTCGCAGAGCTCCGCCCTCCATGAGAAGGCTGCCTCGGTCGCCGCGGCGACTACGACGGGCCTGCAAAGCGTTGAAGCATGGAAGCGGCGGAGAACGCTGAACGCCGAACATCCAACGCCCAACGTCGAACGACTCATCGCAACGGCGCGAGTCGCAAGTTGTTTCATTGAGCGTTGGACGTTTTTTCTTTTCAGGTGGCGACGCTCCTCGAGAAACCATGTCATCCCGCACAACTTGCGCATCTGTACCCGGCACCGGTGGTGCCGGCCACCGTGAATTTTGTAATCCCGCGTTTTCCAAGGCCGGGATCACCGATCCCGGCTACAGCCGCGCCTCTGGGAAACTCGACCTCTGATTTCTGATCTCTGACCGCCAAATTCATCCGTGTCATCCGCGAATCGAGCTGATGGGATCAGCGAGATAGAAGGTAAAGCCGCGAAGGGGAGCGGCGAGCGAGTTGGCAAAAGAGCGAGTTTCAAATCTGTGGTTCAAATCTCAACTCAAGAAAATTGTTAAGAAAAAGTATTGACATTTTTTTACGCACCTGACTAAAAAGGATGTCCTGCTCTGAAAATATAGTTTTGGCACCTCAGGAAATCAGGATTCAAACAAGGACAACCCCAATATGAAAAAGCAAATCAACCCCACCATTAAAGCGCACCTCATCCGGAGTGCGTTTTACCTGCTTCTGCTTCTGGCCGTCTGCGCGATTCCATTTGCGCTGGCGTCCCGCAGCCGCGGGACCGCAAAGCAAAGCGTGGCCCAGCCGGCGGCCAAACCAAATGTGGCCGCCAACATGTCGCTGGCGCAGGCTGGCCAGTCCGCGGACGGAGTGGTTCGCGCCCCGGCGCGTCCGAAGATTTCCGCGCCGGCTGCCACCGACATTTCCAAAGCTCCGAAGCTGCCTCGGACATCGCAGATTCCTCTAGCCAACACTGGTGTTATTGCCGCACACGTCGTCCATGTTCCCTCAGCGCCGAAAGCGCCGCAGGTAATTCTCTACGATCAGTACGACAATCTTGGAACCAATGCCACTTGGTCGGGAACGTTGACCGACTTCGTCGGATTCGACGCCGATCTGGCCGATGACTTTGTGGTGCCCGGCGGTCAGACTTGGAATGTCGAGTCCATCGATGCGGACGGGGTGTACTTCGGCGGCTCGGGACCTGCCAACAGTTTTAATGTCTTCATTTACGTGGACAGCGGCGGCCTTCCTGGTACGCAAGTCTATAGTACTTTAAATCAGACTTGGACGCAGGTTGGCAGCACGTTCACCGTGAACCTGTCTCCCGCTGCGGTTCTTACACCGGGGACGTATTGGATAGAGATCCAGGCCAACATGACCTTTTCTGTGGGCGGCCAGTGGGGTTGGACCGATCGCGCTGTGCAGTCCAACAGCGCTGCAGCATGGCAAAACCCGGGTGGAGGCTTCGGGACTCCGTGCACGACTTGGGGCCAAAGAGGGTCGACCTGTGGTATCGACCCAGGGGTTCCTGATCAGGTTTATCGGATTAACGGGACCATAGTAACAGGCACGCCCACGCCTACGCCAACAGCCTCACCTAGTGCTACTGCAACACCGACGGGTACGCCTACCTGCAACCCAGCATGGCAGAATGAACCGAACATGCTGGCGTCGAGAGCCTTTGCATCAGCAGCAGTAGCTAACAACAACTTGTACGTGCTAACCGGCTACAATGCCTCCTCTCCGTACGTAACTGAGACCGATTACTTTAACGGAAGCACATGGGCTACCGGTGCGCCTATTCCAGTCCCGCACTCCCAGAGTAAGGCAGCGGCTGTCGGCAATAGCATCTATGTACCCGGCGGGTACAATTTCGGCCAGATCAACAATATGCAGATCTATGATACGGTCGCGAATACGTGGAGCAATGGCGCGCCTTTGCCCGACAACCGCGCTGGTTCGGCGACAGCAGCTTTCAATGGCAAGGTGTACATCATCGGCGGTTATGACGCTACCTTCACCGCGCAGAACCAGGTATGGGAGTATGATCCGGTCGCCAATACCTACACAACCAAGACGCCGATGCCAGCACCATCCGGCAACGTGCCGGGTGCTCTGCTGGGCAACGAGATCTTCGTAGTCGGCGGTGCCGCACCTACGACCGCGGCCTACGCTTACAATCCTGCGACGGATACGTGGCGCAGCATCACCCCGCCATCACCCACTGACTGCCAGGCAGGTGGTGCATTTCCCTTGAATGGTCAACTCTGGCTGGTAGGCTGCCTCGGCCAGGATGGGACGGTTGCCAAAGTCTATGATCCGGTCAGCGATACCTGGAGTCTCGGTCCGCCGCTGAACACTTCGCAGGAAGGCGGCTCCGCCACCGCGGTGTACAACGCACTTGGGTTCGTCGCGGGCGGCGCGGCAGGCGGCAATCCTTCGACCACTGTGGAGTCGATCGGTGGTCCATGCGGCTCGCCTACACCGACTCCAACGGCTACCGCAACACCAACCGCATCGCCTAGTTGCACACCAGCAAGCTTCCAGGTGCTGATCGTCTCCTCTGATCTTGGGGTGCAGCCGGTTATGCTACATGATCAGATAGCGGCCGAGCCCGGCGTAACGACAGTGGACTACTTCGACGCCGAATTTGCCACCCCGACACTCGGGCAGTTACAACCGTACAACATCGTCGTCGCCTTCTCCGACAGCACGTATTCTGATCCCACGGGGATGGGTGACGTGTTGGCCGACTACGCCGATGCAGGCGGCATCGTCGTGGGCTTCATGTTTAACTGGTATGGTCCGCCTTTCGATTTGGAGGGGCGCTGGCAGACGGATGGCTACAGCCCATTCGTCGACGGGGTTGGGAGCAACTTCGGCACCAATTGCCTGGGTACCTATGACATGACTCATCCGCTGATGCAGGGCATCAGCGCGGGATCGCTGTGCTCCAACTACTGGGGTACTCTTGCCCTGACCCCTGGCGCGGTGTCGGTGGCAGAGTACCAGGACGGCAATCATTTGTGCGCGTACCAGGTCCACAACGGGCACACCGGCGTCGGCATCAACGCTTACGTGGGTGATCTTGCCCCCGGTTGGACCGGTCCGTTCGGGACCGTGGTAGTGAACGCAGGCAGGTGGCTGATTTCGTCTCCTTGCGGCACGCCGACGCCAACGCCAACTGCGACGTTTACGCCGACGCCTACGGCGACGTTTACTCCAACGCCTACAGCTACGGCGACGGCGACGTTTACTCCAACGCCTACTGCTACAGCTACGGCAACGCCCACGCCGCTGAGGCCAACACCGACGCCACGGCCGCGACCCACACCCCCGCCCAGGCCGTAGCGAGAGTGAGAAGTGATCCGCCTACGTCCGGCAGCCGGCGGACTGCGGCGGAGAAGTTAGTGATTAGTCTGTAGGGGAAGCTGAGAGCTTCCCCTACAGCTTTTCATCGGCGCGAGTTTCTTGCCCGCTGTAGTGGCAGGCGTGTCGCCTGCGAAACTCAATCGTTGCAGCCGACACGACTGCCACTACAGTTGGGAGAATGATCAAGGACCGCCCGCAACGACTTGGTCTAATTTACATCAACCAACCGCTCTACTTTGTCACTTTTGCGACTCGCGACCGCAAAAGAATTCCCTCGTTTGATCGTGCTCAGCTTGCTCTAGAGCAATACGCTCATTGCGCGATCGCGAAGTTTAATGTTGCGCTTGGGCGCTACGTAATCATGTCTGATCGCATTCATCTGTTTGTTCGCGGCGATCGAAGCCTCATACTCTCATCATGGGTCGGTGGTCTAAAGCGCGCCATCTCTGTCCGCGCTAAAATCGCCGCGGCTTTGGCAACCCGGATTCTTTGATCATATTGTGCGCAGCGACGAAAGTTACGCGGAGAAGTGGAACTACGTTCGCAACAATCCGGTTCGGGGCAGGCCTTGTTAAAATGGCGGACGACTGGCCATACCAAGGCGAAATCGTCGTGATCGATCGTGCATAACTGTAGTGGCAGGCGTGTCGCCTGCGAGTTGGCTGCGCAGCCGCGGGTTGCAGCCGACACGGCTGCCGCTACAGAAGGAACCTTCAACGTGTTGGGAACAAGCCGTTCCAACGGCGCGCAACGCGCAAAATGCGAAACTTTACGGAAAAAAGATTGACAACTCTGTGGCGTCTGCTTTTAAAGCGTGGTTTCTCGGCCTCAGTTCGCGATATCACCAACCAATCCAAACGCACAGGACAGGCAGCTCTATGACTACAAATCCAAACTCCACATCCACGTTCAAACCGTCGCCTTGGCGGCGTATTTTTTGTTCATTGTTCTTCGTCGCAGCTGCCATAGCTGCAGTGGGAGCTATCGCTTCCTCGCGCCTCACGGCCGAAGCGGCGGCAAAGGCGGGCGCTGCCGGTGGATCGACTCGCCGCGGCGAGGCGACGGGTCAACGCGTCGAGGGCAACCTTGCGCCTGCGAACAAGATCGCGCCGTGGGTGATTGAACACACCGGCAACGGTCAGCAAGCAGAATTTTTCGTTGTGCTGGCTGACCAGGCGGATTTGAGCGGCGCGGCCAATTTGCCGACCAAGGCTGAGAAGGGGCGCTTCGTCTATGAGACCTTGTTGAGCAATGCCCAGACCACTCAGGAACCAATTCTGCAATGGCTGCGCGACCGCGCCATCGAGCATCAATCTTTCTACATCGTTAATGCAATTCTGGTGACGGGCACCCGCGAGATCGCCGAGACATTGGCGGCTCGGCCGGATGTGGCGCGAGTGGAAGGCAATCCGCGTATCCACAATAACCTGCCTCAACCTGGGCCTGTCGAGGAAGCACCTTCACGACCCGCCACAATCGAACCCGGCATCATTTACACCCATGCGCCTGATGTGTGGGCGCTTGGATTCACGGGCCAGAATATTGTAGTGGCCAGCGCCGACACCGGTCAGCGCTGGACGCATGATGCGCTTAAGCCTCACTACCGCGGCTGGGACGGAGTCGCTGCCAATCACAATTTCAATTGGCACGACTCCATTCATGACAGCGTCGGCAACCCCTGCGGTAACGATTCGCCCTTCCCCTGCGATGACTACTTCCATGGGACACACACCACCGGCACAGCGATCGGCGATGACGGCGCTGGCAACCAGATCGGGATGGCGCCCGGCGCGAAGTGGATCGGTTGCCGTAACATGGATGTGGGCAACGGCACGCCGGCCCGATACATGGAGTGCATGGAATGGTTCCTTGCGCCTTACCCGCTCAACTGCACCCCCAATGAGGGCGACCCGACGAAGGCACCCGATATTACGATCAACTCCTGGAGTTGTCCGCCTTCGGAAGGCTGTTCCGCTAACACATTGGAAGCTGCTGTTGCAAGTCAGCGGGACGCCGGCATCATGATGGTGTCCGCGGCGCAAAACTATGGGCCGGGTTGTTCCACTGTTCAAGATCCCCCGGGAATTTACGAGGAAACCTACTCGGCCGGGGCTTTGAATACCGGCACCGATACCATAGCTTCGTTTAGCAGCCGCGGCCCTGTTACAATTGATGGCAGCGGACGGACCAAGCCCGATATCACCGCTCCCGGCACGAACACGCGCTCGGCGACCAACACCTGCGACAGTTGTTATACGTTTGCCAGCGGCACGTCCATGGCGACTC
>QHQA01000120.1 GCA_003219695.1 Verrucomicrobiota bacterium | reverse complement strand
CTGGCGCAGTTTGCCGTTCTCGTAAATGAGCGAAACTGCGACACCATCCACCTTTGGCTCGACTACGACCGGAATTTTTTCGTTCGGCAAAAGGCGTTGGATGCGGGCATAAAAATTTTTCACTTCCTCTTCCGAGTATGTGTTGTCCAGGCTGAGCATCGGAATCAGATGGGAGACCTGTTCAAATGCTTTCAGCGGTTTTCCGCCGACGCGCTGTGTGGGCGAATCCGGCGTGATAAGATCGGGAAATTGCGCTTCGAGATCGACGAGTTCCTTGTAGAGCCGGTCGTATTCGCGATCAGTAATTACGGGCGCAGCTTCTTCGTAGTAGAGGTGATCGTGTTTCCGGATTTCGTCCCGGAGTTGCTTGACCCGCTTTGCGGCTTCTTTCTCGTCCATGGACATTCTCAATCATACCGGCAGACAAAATTCTCGGCAAAGGTGGAACGCGTTGTCCTCAACGCGTTGGGATTAAATGCGGCTTTTGCCGCCGGATAACCTGCGCCTCCGGCGATTTAATTGCCATCGTCTTGAGGACAAGACGATCCACCTTTCAATTTTCCGCGAAAACAGCTAAGCATCACAAGTAATGAAACCCGGTGAGCGCATCCTCGGGGTGGAAGGCGGCGGCACGAAGACCGCCTGGGTGCTCGTTGAAGCTGTAGCCGGGGGCGTTGACCCCGGCTCGCAAGGGAACATTCTCGATCGGGGCGAACTGCCGCCGTCGAATTTCCGGCTCACGGCGTCCGAACGTTTGCGTGCGATTCTTGCGGAGTTGCCAAAGCAGATCGATCGCGCGGGAGTTTTCCTCGCTGGCTGCGGCACAGACGAAGATCGCCGTTCAGTTAAAGAACTGTGCCTTGAGGTCTGGCCGAACGCGAAAATTGTGACCGGCAGCGATCGCGATTCTGGCCTGGCGGCAGCCCTCGATCATGGCGATGGCATCGTCGTTAATGCCGGAAGCGGCTCGTCGGTGACCGGTCGCCGCGGTGACCGGATTGAGAGAGCAGGCGGGTGGGGTCACATTCTGGGCGATGTCGGTGGCGGCTACTTTCTTTCCATTCAGTCGCTCCGCTTGATTTTGCGCGAACACGATCTGCATCGCGGCGAGATGGGTTTCACGACAAAAATCCTGCGCGCGCTGTCGTTGAACAATCTTGATGAACTCGTGCGCTGGGCACAAACGGCAGACAAAATGGAGATTGCGATGCTGGCCCCGGTGGTTCTTGAAGCGGCAGCCGGAGGGGATGCGCGCATGACGGAGATCATCGAAGAAGGCGCGCGCGTTCTGTGCGAATACACCGAGGCTGTTGCCTCGCGCCTGCACTTGCTTGCGCCCAAAGTCGCGCTGATGGGCGGTCTTTTCCACCGCGACTCAATCTATACGCACGCGTTCCGGCGCAGATTGAAGAAGAATCTCCCAGACGCTCGTGTGAGCATCGCGGAGCGACCTCCTGAACTGGGCGCCGCGTGGCTCGCAGCGGAGACGCATGATCGCGTTACCTTTCAGCCAAAGTTTTCGGAGAAGGCAATCGACGATCTGGCTGCCGCGCTAACTGAACAACGCAATCCGCGCTCGGAAAACCTCGAAAAAATGAGCGCACGAGAAGTGGCCGAACTTTTCGTGGAGGAAGAGAAATTTGTTCAAGATGCCTTGCGCGGGGCAACTTCCGACCTTGTCAGAGCCGTTGAACTTGTCACGGAATCGCTGCGAGCTGGCGGGCGCCTGTTTTATGTCGGCGCCGGCAGCAGCGGGCGCATTGGCGTTCTCGATGCGAGCGAAATCCCGCCAACTTTCGGCGCGCCGCCCGATCTTGTGCAGGGCGTGATCGCCGGCGGCATGACGGCGCTTTACCGCAGCGTGGAAGGCGCGGTAGACGAGGAAAGCGCTGGCGCACTGGCTTTGGACGAGCGCCAGATAAAAGCTGGCGATGTGGTGATTGGAATCACAGCCAGCGGCCGAACGCCTTTCGTGTTAGGCGCGCTTGCGCGGGCAAAATCGTTAGGCGCAAAAACGATTTTGCTTACCTGCAATCCGGCTGTAGCCGGTGGCGGTGACACCGGCCAGCCGGGGTCATCGACCCCGGCTACAGTTGCCGATCTACTGATCGTGCTCACGGTTGGGCCTGAAATCCTGACTGGATCTACCAGGTTAAAAGCCGGTACGGCGACAAAGGCTGCGCTCAACATTATCAGCACGGGTGCAATGGTCGGGCTCGGCAAGGTACGCGGGAATCTGATGATCGATCTCAATGCCGCCAATACAAAGCTGCGTGATCGCGCAGTGCGAGTGGTCGCCGAGTTGGCGCAGTGCGATTATGATTCCGCGCGCAATCTGCTCGAAGCGAACGCGTGGAATTTGCGCGCTGTGGCCGAAAATCTGTAGCCGTGGTCGTTGACCGCGCTGTTCACA
>QHQA01000119.1:1696-2858 GCA_003219695.1 Verrucomicrobiota bacterium | reverse complement strand
GGGTCTGGTAAAAATTGGGCAAATCCTGTCCGATTGGTTAATGGATGCAACGTCACGTTGCCGGGCGGCTCGGGATAATGAAGTTTCCGCCTCTCATTAGGGAGAGAATGGAATGGCGGGGCAGCCATGACATGGCCGGTGAAGCCGCGCGGGCAGCGGTCGAGGCGGCGGGAGCAGCCGAGATACAATTGAGGTGAGGGAAAATGCCAGTCCGGTTCGGAGTTGTTCTTTGGCTTGTTCTGTAATCGAACGAACGCCCACACGCGCTAAATATTCGTCGGCTTGAAGAAGATCCGTCCCCGCACGCTCGACCGCAAGTGGCATTGAAAAGCTCGCGCGCAAAAAATAAGCCTCTTGCTGTAATCATAAGTTTATTGCTGTTATTTCGCTGACGGCGGTTTCGGCAAAATGTCGACTGCCACGGAATAAATATTTCCAAGTCCGTTCCAGATCGAACGCGATTTTTGTTCGAACTCCGCCATCGTCCACGGCTTGTCGCGCTTCTCTGTTCCCATGCCGCGCTCGCTCGTGAAGATGATATGCTTTCCATCAGGAGTGAGCCGCGGACTGTACTCACGCGCGGGCGTGTTGATCGCGCTCACCGGAATTGGAGCGCTCCATTTGCCGCTCTGATTGTAGCTTACGTAAATGTCGGAGCTGCCGACTGAATCCGGTCGGCTGAACGCGCCGATCAAAAGAAATTTTTCGTCCGGTGAAATGAAGGCTTCAATGTTTACGATACCTGGGCCGTTGATTTGCGGACCGAGATTTTCGGCCGTCGTGTATTTTCCATCCACAAGTTTGGAGACGAACACGTCGATTTCGGGATTATCGTCCGCAACGGTCGCGGTAAAGTATAGATTCCCATTAGCTGCCATCGACGCGAAGAACTGGCTATGCATGTTTACCACCGGCCCAAGGTTCTTCGGCTCGGACCATTTCTCACCTTCGCGTTCACACATCCAGATTTCGTAGTGATGCGGATCTTTTCCGTTCACCGGCCGATCGGAAACGAAAAGCAATTTTCTTCCGTCCGGCGAAAGAACTGGGTCGGAATCGCGATATTGACCGGAGAACGGCAATGTTTCTGGCGCTGACCATTTATCGCCGACGAGATGCGATTTCCACATGGTGTAGAGATAATGTGGCGGGACTGAACGAT
>QHQA01000119.1:0-1676 GCA_003219695.1 Verrucomicrobiota bacterium | reverse complement strand
ATCATCGCTGGTTCATTCGGCGTGTAGTTGCAAACCAGGTAACTCAGATAGTGCACGAGCTTCCATTCTCCCCGGCTGTTCCTGTGCCAAATCTCCATGCCGCGCGATAACCGGCGACTCTCGCCCGCTGGCGTTCGCATCGTACTCGTCCAGTGGTCACGCACGAAAGCGAGCTCGCCCGACGTGAGGATCTCCTCCGGCTCGAAATCGATGCTTCGTTGCCGATCAGTGACTGCGAACGAGCGGGCATATGAATCGCGCAGACTGTTAAAGTTGTCCGGCGCGTTGCCGGCGTACAATCCGGTGATCTCTGATTCGTACGGCGCGAGAGTCCCGGTCAGGTCGCGTGTGTTATAGGAATCTCTCCAGCGCATCAGTGTTTGCCAGACTTCACGAGCGCCGCCGCTGAACGTCTCCGGCGACACTCTTGGCAACGTGATGTCGCATGACGACTTCACTTCGCGCCCGTCTTTTGGAATTGTGAACGACCGAATAATCTTCCAGGTCGCGCCGTCTTGTTTCAGCACGTCGATGCTTCGATTGGTCAACCGAACGGTGGCCGCGTCATTAGCGCCATTAACAAGTTCCCAGTCCGCCAGCGCATAGGCGAGATTATCTGACACGTCGATCTCGAGATCGACCGGTTTCCACCGACGAGGTGCTCCGGCGCCTGCGAATGACTTTTCATATGAATGCTGTATCGCGCTGAAGTCATTATCGTGCGCGCCAGCGAATGTTGAGACGACGCCCGGCGCAAAGATATCCATCATTCCGGCGAGGTCCTTTTGCTCGTAAGCGCGCAACCAGCCTGCGTACTGCTGGCGAATAGTCGCGGCCGCGTCGTTCTGCGCCGCGCTCGCCAGTTTGCCTTCGCCGAGAATAACCCCGAGCGCGACCAAGATCGACAACCGCATCATCGATCCAGCTCCAGCGCTTCAGCGGAAATTCGATAAATATTTCCAACGCCGTTTTCGATTGTCCGTTGTCGATCTTTCCATGAAGCCGTCGTCAGCTTTTGTTTCATCGGAATCTCAAACGGGCTGCGTTCGCTCGTGAAATAAAACCATTTCCCATCCGGCGACATTGCTGGATTGCCTTCGCTTGCTGTTGAATTGACGCCGTGCTCGAGATGTCGCGCAGGCGTCCAATGCCCGTCGCGATTGACGCTCACGTAGAGGTCCGCGCGATCATAATGGTTTCCGCCGGCGGCAAGATTGTCTCTTCGGTACGAGGCGAAGATCAACAATTTTTGATCGGGGCTGATGTAAGGATTGAGCTCGGCGTCGCCGCTGTTTATTTCCGGGCCAAGTTTCTCCGGCTGCTCGTATTTGCCATTCGTTAGGCGTGCGCGATAAAGATGGAAATAGCCGGGCTGACCATCGCGGTCGGAAGCGAAATACAGTGTGCTGTCAGCCGCGATCGCGGGATTCGCGTCGTTCTTGACGGTATTAATCGGCTCGCCTATCTCCTGCGGGTCGCTCCAGTGATTGTCAATCTTGTCGAGGAACCAAATGTTCCAATCTCGGCCGTTTGGATTCGATTTGGTCGGTCGCTTTGAAGAAAAGAACAATCGTTTGCCGTTCGGCGAAAAATACGGCGAGGCATCAAGATAAGTTCCGGAAAACGATGCGACTTCCGGACGACTCCATTTGCCGTTGCGGAACTCTGAAAAGCAA
>QHQA01000118.1 GCA_003219695.1 Verrucomicrobiota bacterium | reverse complement strand
TCGTTGATTTCATCGCCGCCGGAACCACTCCGGAAGATGTTATTTCCTTCCGTCCGTCGGAAGCGGCGCAAGATCGCGTGGCCGATTTGTTGGCTCGTGAGAAGGAAGGGGAATTGTCGCCCGCTGAAAGATCGGAACTCGATCATTACATGCAGATTGAGCACTTGATGCGTTTGGCCAAAGCCCGCGCCCGCGATTTCCTGCCGAATGAATAGCCGCGTCAATCCGGAAACTAGGAGGATTGTGGCGAGCCGCGCGAATTTAGTTTGCGAATATTGTTTGATCGCCGAAGAAGATGCTTACTTCAGATTTCAAGTTGAACACATCATCAGTCGCAAACACGGAGGCTTTTCCAGTCTAGGGAACCTCGCTTTCGCTTGTGTTTTCTGCAATCGATATAAGGGGAGTGACATTGCTTCTCTAAAACCTGGAACGAATCAATTGGTTCGTTTTTACAATCCGCGCACAGACCGTTGGCGTGAACATTTTCAGTTGAAGGGAGTTCTTATCGAGTTCTTCACGGAAATTGGCGAAGCCACCGTTCGCATTTTGCAGATGAACCACGACGATCAACTCCTTGAACGCGAAGGCTTGAGTAAGCGCGGGCGTTATCCAACCGAAGCGGCGTTGTTGCTGATAACAGAACATTGAGAAGGAAGCCAACTGGGAATGGATGGAGACCGAGACGGAATTCATTCGGCCCAATCTGCGCGAAGACATCAGCGCCGAGAATCTTCTGCTCGGCAGAGGCACCGCGATAGCGATGATCAAAAAAGTCCAGTGGGGTGTTTTGGGCGCCGCCAATATTGCCGTCCAGAAAGTGATCCCGGCGATGCAGCACGGCGAGTGGTGCGAAGTGACCGCACTGGCCTCGAGGGATCTGGGAAAAGCTCAGCGCTTCGCGCTCGAACTCGGCATTCCGAAGGTCTATGGATCATATGACGAGTTGCTCGCCGACGGGGCCATCGAGGCCGTTTACAATCCGCTTCCCAATCACCTGCATGTCCCCTGGTCCATCAAAGCCGCAGCAGCCGGGAAGCACGTGCTCTGCGAAAAGCCAATCGCGCTTAATGCGCAGGAGGCAATCCAGTTGCTGAGGGCCCGCGATCGCACTGGCGTGAAGATCGAAGAGGCCTTCATGGTTCGTACGCATCCGCAATGGATCCGAGTCCGCGAACTGATCGATGCCAGACGAATCGGAGAGGTACGTTCCGTCATGGGGTGCTTCAGCTATAACAATCCCGACCCGCAGAACATTCGCAACATCGCTGAGATTGGCGGTGGCGGATTAATGGATATCGGCTGTTACCTGATTTTCTTCTCGCGTCTGATATTCCAGGACGAACCGAAACGCGTTGTGGGGCTGATGCAGGAAGATCCCTCGACGCGAACGGACCTACAAACTTCGGCGCTCCTCGATTTTTCTCGCGGACAGGCTGTTTTTACCTGCAGCACTCGGATGACACCGTTCAAACGAGTTCAAATCGTGGGGACGCGTGGACGAATCGAGATTCAAATCCCGGTCAACGCGCCACCTGATCGGGTTTGTAAGACTCTGATTGATGATGGTTCGGATCTTTTTAAGAGCCGGCTGTTCCTTTGGAGGAATCGATTAAGAACATGGCGGTTATCGACGCGATCTTCCGTTCGGCAAAATCAGGCCAGTGGGAGAAACCGGCAAGTCCTGCTGAATAAAGATTTCTCAGATGACTCGATTGCGCATAGCCGCGCCTTGTTCGAAGCGGCGCAGGTTTTCGAGGAAGTGTCTGACCTGTCTTTCTTTTTCGGTCCGATGGCCACCGGCAAGATGCGGCGTGATGAAACAGTTGGGCGCGTCCCAAAGCGGATCATCCGGCGGTACAGGTTCCGGGTTCGTGACGTCCAGATATGCAGCGGCCAGTCGCCCGGCGCGCAGCTCTCTGATTAATGCATCCTGGTCCAGAGTGACACCTCGCCCGATGTTGTAGACAATTGCGCCGGCTTTAAGCTTTGCCAAACGCGCCTCGTTTATGAAACCTTCGCTTTGATCATTCGCCGGCAGTGTGTTGACCAGATGGTCGACC
>QHQA01000016.1:1415-44847 GCA_003219695.1 Verrucomicrobiota bacterium | reverse complement strand
AACGCGTTCACACCATCGGCGGAGCCAGCGCGGTCAAGAGTTTGGCCGAGGGACCGAAAAGCTTTGAAGATGCGATCAAGAGCCCGTTCTGGAGCCGCTTGTTGATCGCGACTGATCGGAAGGCCAGCAACGTGATCATTTTCATGAGAGGCAAGCACACCGAACAGCCGATCCAGCGCCTCCAGCAGATTGTGCATGAGCTGGATGCGCCAGATTTTCGGATTCATGTCGCCGGCCCGCCGTACGTGGTGGAAATGCTCCGGCGCAGTCTGGCGCACGATTTCCGCTACTTCAGTCTCACGGCGGTAGTGTTGTTTGGCCTAACGATGGCGGCGCTGTTCCGGTCCATCCGGCTGTTTATAGGAATGCTCTGCACTTGCACGAGCGCCGTTTTGTTGACGTTGCTCATCCAATCAATCCTTGGTCAAAAGATCGGAATCCTCACGGTGAACCTCGGCACGATCGTGTTCGTGATTGCGTTGTCGCATCTGGTCTATATGACGTTCAACTGGCAGACGCTCGCCGACCGCGCGCACCGCATGGGCAAAGAATCGCCGAACCTCGCGGCAGACGCGCGGCGCATGACTTTTCCACCGTCGTTCTGGTCGATGGTCTGCGCCTCGTTAGGCTTCGCCAGTCTGCTGATTGTTCAGGCAAAGCCGCTGCGCGAGCTGGGATTTGGCGGGGTGCTCGGGACAGTCGTGGCATTCGCTTCGGCGTACCTGATGTATCCGGCGTTCCTACGCTGGGCTGTGCCGCGCAGAAGCAAAATCGTGGAGGCAGAACCGACGCACGCATTTTGGTCGCGCCGTTTTGCTTTGCTCTCGTTAGCCGTCATTTTGCTGGCGGCATGTTTGGGATTTGGCCTGAGCAAAGTGAACACTGACCCGAGCATCATGGCCTATTTCAAACCGAATCAGCCACTGCGCGACGGCTTGGAATTCGTCGATCGCACCGGCGGCTCCAACCCGCTCACACTGGTCGTGTCCGCGAGGAACGGCAGCCTGTTGAACACGGACGAGGCTTACCAAAAAATGTGGAGACTCCACGGCGCGTTGGAGAACGAGAAAGACGTTGGCACTGTGATTTCGCTGCCGACTCTTCTGGCCGAAGGCGATCGCACGCCGTTTTCATTTCTTATCAGCTACGAAAAAATGATGGAGATCATGGCGCAACCGAAGTACGCGCGCGTGTCAAAAAGTTTTGTCACCGACGACCGCAAAGAAGCGGTGTTCATGCTGCGGATGATCGAGGCGCGCCGGACGAAATATCGGGTCGATGTGGTGAACGATCTTCGCGCTGTCTGCCACAAATATGGATTTAAGGCTGACCTAGTCGGCGGGATTTACTATTTGCAGGGACGGCTGGCCAAGCTGGTCGCCGAGAGCCTGGTGACCGGATTGTTCTGGCTAAATGTGTTGTTCGTTGTGATCGCGTTCGTCGTCGCCCGATCCATCCGCGGCGCATTTGCCATGATCGCGAGCCTGACGCTTGTGCCACTGTCGATGCTTGGGGGCATCGGCTGGTTCAATGTGCCAGTGGACATTATTTCGGCGCCGGCCACGAACGTCTGCATCGGCATCGCCATCGATTCGATGATTCATCTTGTCTTCGGCGTGCGTCGCGCGCAGCAAGATGGAAAGAAAGGCTGGGCTGCATGGGCGGCCGGACGCGAAGAACAATGGCGCGGGATCGTCTATTCGGATCTGATCATCGCCGCCGGCTTTGCCATTTTCGTGCTCTCGGATTTTCCGCCGACGCAACGGTTCGGTCTCGTCGTGCTTGCCGGATGCGTCATCGATATTCTGGCGAACCTTTTTGTTCTGCCGCTGCTCGGCGGCGCGCCGTTGAAAAAGCGCGATTGAGGATGCGGCTGCGATGCAATAGTTTGAAGGCGTGATGCAGACCGCGTTTTACAAGTCAGGCTCTGAACAGCCGCATCCGGGGCGTGCGCGGGCGATCATCAAGGCGCATCCGGAAGTCCGGCAATTGATGGTGCGCAATCCATGGACTGCGCTGATCGCGGTCTCGATCCTGATCATGCAAACAACGATCGCGTACGGAATGGGGCAGTTGGGTTTCGGTTATTGGTGGCTGAGCCTGCTGATTGCGTTTTCCGTCGGCGCTTTCGCCAATCACGCCAATTACGTCATCATTCATGACGCGACGCATAACCTGATTTTCCGCCGCAAAAGCTGGAATATCATGGTGGCCATCATCGCTGACCTTCCAAATCTCACACCCGGCGCGATGGGCTTTCGCGTTTATCATTTGAAACATCATTCGCACCAGGGCGATTACGAATGGGACGCCGATCTGGCGAACCATTGGGAGGCGCGCCTGGTGGGAAACAAATGGTACCGGAAAGCGATCTGGCTGATGCTCTTTCCGTTTTTCCAGGTGACGCGCCCGCCTCGACTGAAAGCGATCAAGATGTGGGACCGCTGGTTCACCATCAATCTCGCGTGCGCAGCCGCGTACGATGTGGCGATCGTTTATTTCTTCGGCTGGGCCGGATTTCTGTATCTCGTGTTCGCGTTTTTGTTCTCCATCGGGCTGCATCCGGTCGGGGCGCGCTGGATTCAAGAGCATTACACCTACGATTTCGATCAGGAAACGTTCAGTTATTACGGGCCGATCAATCGGGTGGCGCTGAATATGGGTTACCACAATGAGCACCACGATTTGCCATCGATCCCGTGGAACAACCTGCCGAAGCTGCGCGCGATGGCGCCGGAATTTTACGATAACCTGAAGTATCACGCATCATGGAGCCGGTTGCTTTTGCAGTTCATTTTTGACAGGCGATACAGCTTGTATTCGCGAGTCGAACGCATGAAAGAAAAGGATGGGATTCACGAGACTTCTCAGACAGTAAGCCACGGAAATGGCAGTCTTGATCTCAGTGCCCGGCCCATTAGGTTTTAAGTATGGCTGAGCGACGCTACGTCTCGACCAAGAACGAAACGGTCCGCATGTTCGAGAGCGATTTCGTGGAATTTTTCTCGCGCGTTCACCCCGCCACGCCGCTGGTCCTCTACCTCCCGGTAGTCGGCTGCATGTTTTACCTCGCGTTGTGGCGGCAAAGATTGTCGATCTTCGCTGTCGCAGCATTTTTCCTGCTCGGCATCCTGCTCTGGACGCTGCTCGAATACCTCATCCACCGATACATTTTCCATTACGAACCGAAGACGCGCGTGGGAAAACGGTTGCACTACATCATCCACGGCGTGCATCACGATTATCCAAACGATGCGAAACGGCTGGTGATGCCGCCCAGTATCAGCGTACCGCTTGCGATTCTTTTCTACGGCGTGTTCCTGTTAATTTTCGGGCGCTTTGCGCCGAGCGCATTCGCCGGGCTGGTGTTCGGCTATGTCTGCTACGACATGATGCATTACGCGATCCACCATTTCTCCATGAAACGCGGCGCCTGGCTCTGGCTGAAACAGTATCATCTTCGCCATCATTACAGGGATGACCACGTCGGGTTCGGCATCAGCTCGCCGCTTTGGGACTACGTCTTTCGCACAACGCGCAGGTAATCGCCGCATCCGGGTAGCCGCACATCTCCTAAAATCGGACGCTACAGTTGCACTAAAGTCTTGTCCTTAAATCCGAAACCCCATAGATTGGCTGCCCCGACGCGAAAACTCTGTGGTCTGTCAAAGCAGTGGAAAAACCTCGTAAGGAGTCTGGTGAAGCACAAAATTACCCAGTTTTACTGGGAAATACCGTCCATCGAGAGGCGAGCGAGCGAAACACACTGTACAGCCTGATGAACCTGGAGGAAGTCGCGAAACTTAGTCTCAGTAATTTCCTGGCGGGCGAAAGTGACGACCCGTTACAAGCGCCGCCGAGCTTTACAAACTGGATGCGCCAGGGCGCGTGGGCCGCTGAACTGTATGAGCCTGAGCTGCTCGCGAGTGCAGACGCCCGCACGACGATCAACTACGACGGCAAGCCGCGGCCGGTGATTAATCTCTGCTCGTACAATTATCTTGGTCTTGCTAATCATCCTGAAGTAATCGCCGCCGCGCAGGAAGCACTGCGGACCCACGGCATGGGAGCGTGTGGTTCGCCCATGCTCTCAGGCATGACCGATCTCCATCGCGAGCTCGAACAGCGCGTCGCGAAATTTCTTGGCCGCGAGGACGCCATGCTTTTCAACAGCGGTTTTGGCGGCGCTCTCGGCACCATCTCCGGGCTGTTGCGCAAGAGCGACGTTGCGATTCTGGATAACCGTTCGCATCTCAGTCTTCGCGATGGAGCGGTCCTGTCGCGGTGTCGCACGGGAAAATTCGAGCACAACGATCCCGCCTCACTCGACGCCGCTTTAAGCCGTGAGAAAGCCCGGCGCCAGCTCGTCGTCGTCGAAGGCATTTATTCCATGGATGGCGACTTCGGAAATTTAAGGCCACTGCTCGATGTCGCAGACTCTCATGGTGCGAAGGTTTTCATCGATGAAGCACATTCCATGCTGGGATGCGGCGAACACGGCCGAGGCGCGGCCGAGCATTTCGGCGTGGAAGACCGGTTCCCGCTGGTTTACGGGACGTTTTCCAAAGCGTTCGGCGCACTGGGCGGCTTCGTTGCAGGTTCAAAGGAGACGCTGCAATACCTGCGTTTCTATGCGCATCCGTATGTGTACTCCTGTGCGCTACCGCCGGTGGTGATTGCGGCGATTCTTAAAGCGCTGGAACTTGCCATAAGCCACCCGGAGCTGCGCGCGAAACTTTGGGAAAACGCCAATTACTTCTATGCCCAACTGCACAAGCTCGGGCTCGACACTGGAGCATCGACAACTTACGTGATGCCGATTGTCATCGGCGATCGGGGGCGCATGTATCGGCTCGGCCACGAATTGCGGCGGCGCGGTCTTTGGGTCGCGCCAGTGGATTATCCAGCGGTGCCGCAAAACCGAATCTGTTTCCGCGCCTGCGTCACTGCCAAACACACGCGCGCGGACTTGGACGAAGCACTGAACATTCTCGAGGACACGCTGGTTCCAGCGTTGCTACAAAAGCAAAGCGCCTGAGCTTGCCGAGTAAATCGATGTCGGAGCAGACCGAGGCGCTTCGTTCGCGCGTCGAAGCCACGTATAAGGCACGCGAGGTGGAGGGCGTTCTCGACCTCTATTTTTACAGGCCAATAGGGTTTTGGCTGGCCCAGTTTTTCGCGCGACTCAAGATAACGCCCGCGGCTGTGAGCCTGCTGGCCGGCGTTTGCGGCGTGATTGCGGGGCACTTTTATTTTTATCGGGATCTGCGCATCAACATCGTGGGCATGGTGCTGCATGTTTGCTCCAATGCGCTGGATAACGCGGACGGTCAGCTCGCGCGTTTGACGCGACGGCAAAGCCGCGAAGGGCGCATCGTTGACAGCATCGCCGACCACGTGGTGTTCGCGAGCATTTACGTGCATCTGGTTCTCCGGTATGCGCTCGCAGGTGCGTCGCCAGCGATCTGGTTTCTCGGACTTGCCGCCGGGATCAGTCACGCGTTGCAAGGCGCGGCAGCTGATTATTACCGCAGCACCTACCTTTATTTTGTAACAAACGGAGCACGCGGCGAACTGGATTCCTCGTCCGAACTGCGCGCGGACTACCGAAAATTGACCTGGCACCAGCGACCGTGGGACAAACTTTTGCTGGCGCTGTATTGGAATTTCACTCGCCAGCAGGAGATCCTCGCGCCGCGTCTGAAAAAAGTGCGGGAACTGACCGGCCAACTGTTTCAAGGCGAAAGCTCTGACTGGTTAAGAACTCGCTATCAAAATCTGGCAAGCCCGGCCTTGAAATCGTGGCGGTTATTGATGACAAACACACGAATGTTAGTTTTGTTTGTCCTTCTGTTGATCGGCCAGCCGATTTACTATTTCTGGTTCGAACTCATGCCGCTCAATCTGCTGCTTGTCTATCTGGTTACACGCCAGGAACACATGGCTGAATCGCTGTTGGAAGTTGCGGAGCGAAGGGAAAATTTGGCGTAGAGGACGTTTTCTATTCGTGTCGGACATTGAAGTTTCAGAAGTCGTCGCGCGCCGTGAACGCAACGCGTTCATCAAATTTCAGTGGCAAATTTACGCAAGCGATCCGGCGTGGGTGCCACCATTAATCATCGAACGCAAAAGTTTTCTCGATCGCAAGGGGCATCCGTTTTACAGGCACGGCGATGCCGCATTATTTCTAGCGCAGAAAAACGGCGAGATCGCCGGGCGCATCATGGCCAGCGACGATCCGAATTACAATTCGCTGCATCAATCGAACGTCGGCTGTTTCGGGCTGTTCGAGTGCATCAACGACCGCGAGGTAGCCGCTGCTCTCTTCGAAGCCGCAGCCAGTTGGCTGCGGAAGAAAGGCCGCAGCGAGATGATGGGACCGATCGATTATTCGACCAATTACGTCTGTGGCCTGTTAATCGATGGATTCCAGTTTCCACCCACCATACTAACCGCGCACAATCCGCCGTACTACCGCGAATTGATCGAGAGCTGCGGTTTTATCAAAGCCAAGGATTGGTACGCGTGGTGGTTCGCTGACCCGTCAAAAGCCCTGGCACATTTGCGACCGCTGGTCGCGCGGTTCCAAAGGCGCTGTCCCGCCGTTATTCGTCCGGCAAATCTGAAGAACCTTCACGACGAGAGCAGGCGGCTTCGCGAAATTTTCAATCAGGCGTGGCAAAAGAATTGGGGGTTCGTGCCGTTCACAGAAGCGGAAATCGATTTCATGACCGAAGAACTGAAGCCGCTGCTGGCGCCGGAGCTCGCCTGGATCGCCGAGATCGGGAATGAACCAGTCGGATTCATCTTGTGTCTTCCGGACATCAACGTTGTCCTGCGCGATCTCAACGGGCGTCTGACTCGTTTTGGGCTTCCGATCGGTCTGATCAAATTGCTGTTTTACAAAAAACGCATCCGCAAAGTGCGTCTGATCGCGCTCGGGGTAGTTGAAAAATATCGCCGCACCGGAATCGCCGAGATGCTGGTGTTGCGGATTATTGAAGAACCAATGATTAAAGGCGGGATGACCGGCGAATTGAGCATGACACTGGAAGACAATTTCATGATCAACCGTTTCCTCGAAGCGATCGGGGCAGAGCGCTACAAAACCTACCGCATCTACAGGAAATCAATCTCCCGGGCATAATTTTCCACGTTTACAGCTTCCTTTAGTTCCAGCGTTTGCGGGAGTTTCCGAATCTTACGTTCGGCAGGGAGGTTTTGACTCTCGCGGCGTGACCTGCCAAGTTACGCAAGTCTTAATCCATCCCAAATTTCCACAGGACGCTGAATTTGATGAGCAAGCCCCAAGACGGTTTCGTTTCGCGGTTTTTAAATCGGCCGATTTCGCGACGCATCACGCGTTTTCTCCGCCGGTTTCCGATTCATCCCAACACATGCACAGTATCGATTTTTGTACTGCCGCTGATCGCAAGCGTGTTCCTAATGCGCGGCGATTACGTAAGCGTCGTCATCGGCGCGGCCATTTTTCAACTGTTCAGTATTCTTGATGGTTGCGACGGCGAAATTGCACGCGCCAAAAATTTGGAATCAAAATTCGGGGAACGCCTGGATTACTTTTGCGATTTTATCGCAAGCCTCATTTATGTGCTGGCGCTTGGGTTCGGGCTTCATCATGCAAGCCAAGGACTCGTTTGCGCCGTGCTGATTACGGCGAACGAATGGCTTCTGCATGGCGGCAGCACTCCCATGTGGATTGCTTCTTCGGAGTTGCATGAGTCGTTTTACCCAAGACACCACGGAATGATCGGGCATTCCGGTTTGCTTAATCTGGGTGAACGATTTGCGTGGTGGGTCTTTCAGCTGACAAAGCGAGACGTCGCTATTTTCGTTTTTCTGCTGCTGGCGATCCTGAACCTCGCTGACTGGATCCTGTATCTTTGGACAATTGTTGCTGGCACAAGCCTGGTTCTCAGCGCGTTCGCCGCGATCAGGGCCAGCAATGGCCACGGCGAAGTCTCGTGCGCGAGCCGTGATCTGATGCTGCGGGCTGCCCGCCCTAAAAACGCAGTCGCTGATCCGGATTAGGTCAGTGCGTGCTCCGCGCGTTTGGCCATCTCCTTTTCTGCGTGGTGCAACATTTGCGGAGTATCGACGTCCTGCCACCATGCGCCGCCTATATCGATGGCGCGGACCTTCCCGTCAGCAGCCATCATTCGGACTCCGTCAGCCAAACTGCAATCCCGAAAGCTTTCGGAATTGCCGGACTTCGCGCGCTCGAGATAATTAAAGATTTCGAGGGAGCAAACAAACAAACCCGTATCAATCGCATCGAACTCCCGCAGATCTTTCCCGATATCGGTAACGATGTTTCTGCGCGTTTGTACTTTCATCGCATCACGCAAATCGAAAATGGAATGGAGTTTTCGGTCCACAGCGAGGTTGACCAAATCCGGATCCGATGACTCGATTAGACGATCGACAATCGCGTTATCGAAGAGATGGTCGCCCATCGTGAGGAGAAACGGCACGCCGACGTGACCGGCGGCGGCAAGAAGCGAGACGCCGTTCTGTTTTTGCCAATCAGGATTTTCGATGAAGAACGCGCTGAGGCCGGAAGGAAACAACTGCCTGACCTGCGCGATGATTCGCTCGCTTTCGTAGCCGACCACGAAGTTGACGGTTTTGATCCCAGCGTTGATCAAGGCATCCAGGATGTACGAAATCAAGGGGCGGCCAAGCACCGGGACGAATGGTTTCAGGACAGTTTTATCCGAACCGCGCAGACGCGAACCTTCCCCGGCCATCAAGATCACTGCTTCGGAGATGCGACTCATATTTTGTAGTACCTTCTTAGTCCCCAAATGCTGACGCGTTGAGGAAGGAAACGGAATATCAATGGCGCGATTTTCGATTGAAATGCATCGCCAACTGTTATCCGCGGCGGCGGGTGAACGGCGCTGATCAGTTTGAGAACCTGGCGAGCGACAAGATCGGGCTTTGGAGCCTTTTTCATATTACGCTCGCTGACGTCCCAGGTTTTGGCGACTTTGGTGTCGTAAGAGGGGTCGCCTTGCGTGCTCTTACTCACCGCCTGGTTAAATTCCGTGCAAATATCACCTGGTTGAAGATCGACCAGGCGCACGCCGGAATCGCCCAGCTCGATCTGGGTGGTCATTGTAAATGACGCCATCGCTGCTTTGGCGGCGTTGTAAGCGGCCATGAACGGCACTGGGAGACGAGACGCGAGCGATGTCACGTTAATAATTAAGCCTTCCCTTCGTGCCCGCATCATGTGCAAGGCCAGCCGCATCAACTGAACCTGCCCAAAAACGAGAATTTGAAACTGACTCGCGATTTCTTGTCCGGAGAGAAACTCAACCGGTCCGAAGTGACCGCTCCCGGCATTATTGATTACGACGTCGAAATGACCCGCTTCTGCAAGCGCCTGGTTAAATGGCTCTTCAATTGAATGCGGGTCGGTCAGGTCGAGCCGAACCGGATGTAGTCGCGGCAGCTTCGGTATGCGTTCTAAATTGCGCGACGTGCCCCAAACCTCGTGACCTTGGGCAATTAGCAGCTTCGCGATGGCCAGACCGATGCCGGAGCTCGCGCCGGTAAGAAAAACTTTTTTCACGATTTAGAAAATGGCTTCGTGTCGAGTGTTGCTAACGCGTTGATTCCTATTTTAACTATCGCTGCGATGCAAGAATCTCCTGCGCGGCAATTTCAGCACTGTGCGAGTCGTGTTGATGACTCTCACCGGTTTAGGCTGTCGATCCCATGCCGATGGTGGCGCTAATCTCGGCGCTCATTGTCATCTTGAGTGCACTGGGTCTTAAGCGTTTGCTTCCCATCGTTAGAAAACGCCGGCAACAAGCCCATTTCATCCGTGAAACTTTGGCAGGCAGAAGCAAGTCAGATGGTCGCCGTGTCATTGCTTCCCTTACAACAGTGCCGGAGCGCATCGGCAACCTGGGACCGACGATTCGCTCTCTGCTGAGGCAAACACGGCCGCCGGATGAGATCGTGTTGGCGGTCCCGAAATTTTCGATTCGTGAGCAGCGGCCCTATGAGGTGCCGGAATATGTTTCGCGCTTGCCGCGCCTGCGGATTTTGCATTGTCGCAGAGATTGGGGACCGGCGACGAAGTTTATCCCCATCGTTCGAGAAGAGTTGGCGGCTGCCAGGGGAGATACATTGATAATGGTGGTGGACGATGACCGCGTTTATCCGCGAGACGCGCTGGAAACCTATCTCCATTACAACAAGCAATTACCCGATGGGGCGCTTTGTTTTCGCGGCGCAGCAATGCCGCGAACTCTGGATTGGCGGTACGCCAGGATGCTTCGCGCGCGAGAACTCCGCCAACCGCAGCCCGTAGCGGTCGTCACAGGGTGCGGAAGTTATTTAATCCAACCGCGGTTCTTCGACGAATCGCTCTGGGATTATTCCCAAGCGCCGCGGGGAGCATTTTACATGGACGATATTTGGATCAGTGGATGCCTAGCCAGGCGCAACGTGAAGAGATATGTCGTGCCTGGATCGGCCATGATGCGGAGCGTGCTTCGGCAGCGCCGGACTGTATCGCTGCACGACGTTCCTGACGGACGTCAATACAACAACAACGAAACGATCGCATTTTTCGGGGACGCCTGGGACGTTTTCGATTCGCACTAAGAATGCGGCTCCTTGCGATGGATGTGGTGGCGCCACCACTGAGGGCCGAACACCGTTAGGAAAACTGCGGCGCTGGTGACTTGTCCCGCCATTCCCCCTACAAATGCGCGGCAGATCAGAGCAGGAACAAGCGCGATTCCTGCGGCGATCAGAGGCGGGCTGATGTCGCTCCAGGAATCTTTCCAATGAAAAACCCATCGTAGTGTCGCATAGCGCAGGATTCCCTGAACCACGTAAGGCAAAAGAATGCCGAACGCGGCGCCCAAAGGTCCAAACCGCGGAATTAACCACAGAAGGCCCGCAGCGGCGACGACACAGGTAACCGACGAATGCAGAAGATTCAGAAGTGGCCGTTGCACCATGATCACCGTCTCGCCCAAGGCAACAAAGGCATTGGTAGCGCTGGCAAAAGCGACGATGCCCAGCCAAACGCCGCCTTGCCAAAACGCCGGACCATAAATGAGCAGAATCGTGCTGCCAGCAAGCGATAGGACGGCAACAAGCGGCAACAAGATCCACAGCATCCATTGAGCCAGCCGTGCGTAGGTCGCGGCTGCGATCTCGTGGTCGCCAGTCGCAGTCATACCAGCTACCACCGGCGCGAAAATTGGGTTGAAAGCCTGGTTCACCTTTCGCAAACCATTGGCCGTCCCAATGACTGCACTGTAAACACCGACAGTCGTAAGCGTCGCTCCGGGCGCGCGTCCAACAAAGTAGCCCAGCAGGATGAGATCAAGTCTGGCAATGAACGCGTTAATTAATTGGTAAATGCTGATGGGAGCCGAATAAGCGAGCAGCGATCGTGCTTCGCTGAACGGCGACAGTACAGTTCTCTGCGCGGGAACGTGACGAAACAACGATGAGGCCAGTACAAGCGCGATAAGACCTGACGCCGCCGTTCCGAGGATTGCAGCTACTTCCGGCGAGGATTGTTTGAAACCGACTGCGATTGCGAGCAGGAACGCCAGCGTTGTCGCGACCGGCTCGGTCATCCCGCGTGAGTAAATATCGTGTTGCATTACCTTCATCCCGCGCGAGATGGCGGTGCTGATGCGATAAAGAGCCAGCCCGGGCATCGCGCAGAGAACGAGCGAAATCGCGGAAACCATTTGTGGTTGCACGTGGAGATGTCCGTTAAAAAGCCGGAGCGCCACGATCACAACGAGCGCGGTGACAACGGACTGCGCAATACCCAGCACCACGGCCACTCGAAAAAGAGACCGGCTCCGCGCGTGATCGCCCACTGCCTCCGAACGCGCGATGAATGTTGTGATCGCATTATCGAGACCAAGCACGCCGATCTTGCTGATGATATCAGTAGTGGACCAGGCAACAGAAAATATGCCGAGCGCTGCCGGCCCGAGCAGCCGCGCAACGAGAAACGTGAATATGCCGCGGAAATTAGACGCCAGCATCGCGATCGTGTTGAAAAAAGCGCCGCGCTTCAGCTCCACTCCCGTGGAGTCCACGCGCGCCGGCGCATCTACGACGGGAGGCGCAACTTCGAGCGCAACTTCGGCCGCGCTTATTTGCTCTTCGCGGAGTCGGTCGCCTGCTGGGGCAATTTCAAGATTAGGTGTCATGAGAAACAGCGCCGTAATTCATTTTCGGCGGAATTACTCTCGCTGAGAGGAGTTGACTGAAATTCACAAGACGTGCCCGGTCAAGGGAGTGTATTGCCGCGGCCATTTTTTGCATCGGGAGGGGAATATCGCTACATGAGGCTGATCCCGACTATGAACCGTGACTCCCAGAAAAGAAGCCGGCCAACGATTCGCAAAGCAGACGCCTCACGGGCCTTAAGATTTTAGCGCAGACTCGTCTCTTGCGCCCGAGCGAACGAGGTTAGTTCGATCTTCTGCTCTTGGAGGAGCGACCGTGTTTCCGGCGCCGTCAAGGCCTCCAGTTCCTCTGCCCATCGATAGCTCCAATGACCGTAACGCCTGCGGGTCTCCTCGTCTCCTTCGCCGGGATGGCAACTCAATTCATAGAATCCGTCAGGAATTTGCCGAAGAATCTGTGCAAGCGCAGAGCGAGTTAAGCAACCACCAACCTCAAACCCATACATGCCATCCGGCATTTGAAGGCCCGGAGGATTGTTTGATCCTCGCGCCCACCGACAGACCAGATTCAAACCCAGCCGCTGAAACCATCGCCGTGTTGGAACGCTGGGCAGTTTTCGCCAAGAGCCAGCAGAGTTGCGAATCCAGACACGATCCATCCCGCGCGTCAGACGGGTCACGATTCGGAAAACAGGCGAGAACATGTGGAGGTGCTGGTGGCTGTCGATATGAGAGAGCCTCAGTCCGGTTTGTTGAAAGCGCGCAATCTGGGCCGCGATTTCGCGCTCGACTTCATCCCAGCTTATTCGCCTGAGCAGCGCACGTTTCAAGAATTCGCCTTTTGTGCCGGGAAGACGTCCGGTTCCATGGACAAGGGTCGGGAGCGCCTCGGGCGGCAATACGGCTTGCTCTTCCACCAGCGCCAAATGCAGGCCAACATCCAGCGCCGGGAAATCTCGCGCCAGCGCGACGCCATCCTCGAACGCGCTCCCTGTCACGAGTAGCGAGGTACTCGTCACGATTCCCTCTTGAAACGCGCGCACAATCCCGCGGTTGACGCCAGGCGTCAGTCCCAAATCGTCGGCGTTTACAATCAGCCGCTTCAAGACGCAGAAACTCGGAACGCTCTGATATCTCGTCGCATCTTCATCCGGAAAGCAACCAGTTCCCGGATCATTTTGATAATCACATCCGGGCTGGCTAGGGTTGAGGTGCCGCGATTTCGGGGAAAATAATCCACTCCAAATTGGGTGATCTTGAACCCTTGCAACTTGCTTTTGATGAGCAGCTCCGCGTCGATGAACGAACCCTCCGATTCCAATGCAATCTTATCCAGCATCTCTCGCTTAAATAATTTGAAGGAGAAATTGATGTCTTTCACCCGGACCGGAAAGAGGAAGCGGATGAGAAGATTGTAAACGACGGAATACAGAGTGCGGACGAATCCTTCCGCGGTGCGATCGAATCGAAAAGCTGAAACGATATCAGACTTCGTGAACTCCATGATACGCACTGCTCGGGCCAGCTCCAGGAGATCCACAGGGAGATCCGAGTCACAGTAAAAGATCAGCTCCTTCGTCGCTTTGCTGAAGCCGGTGCGAAGCGCGCCGCCCAGCTTCAAATTCCGCTGGTGGTGAAATACCTTTACGCAACTGTTTGATTGGGCCAGTGCGTCGGCGATTTCCGGGGATCGATCCGTGCTCGCATCATTGACGATGAGAATCTCGTAACCGGATGTAATGTCGGCCAGGACCGCCTCCGCGAAATACACCGCGCGCTCGATGTTTTCTTCCTCGTTGAACATGGGATAAACGAGTGAGATGCTCGGCCACCATGTCGCTGCGGGCGCCATTTCCGGTCCCGTGTTATAGCCGACGATAGATGGTTGCGCCATTGATCACGGCCTCCACACGATATTCTGCAAGGTATGCTCGCAGCACAGGATACCGGGTCATGGGATGCGCTCGCCAGTCCGAATCGAAAGTCGACGTGTCGATAATGAGCACTGGAGGATGCGCTTCCCAGTCCGCTTTGAACATCTCCCAGCTTCCCGGAATCACGCTCTCCCCGCGCGCTTTAATCTCGCTGGGCCGCTTGGCATAAGCGCCGACGAGATGTGTGCAGCTAACAAAACGCGTCGCAAGGCGACGTCCGGAGAAACTGTAGAGTCTCGGGTAACTCCCCCAGACAAAGATGCGATCGGTCGGATTTGTCTGTTTGACGATCTCCTGGACAATCGGATGAAAATCAAGCGTCTGCTTAGGCAGCCAGAACGCCATGCTTAGATAAACGATCGCCGGTACGGCCGCTGCGCCAATGACGCCTGTTCGTACCAATGCCCAGTGCGGGTGGGGAGAACGCCGGTTTTGCGCAATAAAACGCGAGAACGCCATACCGGCGAGAATCGACAGAGGCGGAAGTACTGTCAGATGATAGTGCCCTGGAAACCGCCACCCAATAAAGATTGTTAGATAGGTGACGCCCAGCCACAAAACGAGCAGAACCGCTGGAAGAGACCCCGTCCTTGTGTGTCGTAATGATTTCCAACTCCAAATCACCTGGCGGATGCCAAAGTACCACAACAAACCCCACGACAACATCACGAAAAGATGGATCGTGACGAGGTGTTTCAGGACATACGGGACTGTTGTTTCGGACTCCACGTAGCGAACGGCAAACAACCACGCCCACAGATACGCGTCGTACAGGTTCCCCTGCGACAGGTAATATAGCGCGAGCCCCGCGATCGGGGCGACGAATCCGGCGACGATGCCGCTTCCTGCTCGCACGACGCTTGCCAATGACTGAGTGCGGAGAAGCAGCCAGGCGTACACGAGACATGCCAGCATCACGCCCACGTTCACGGCGGAAGGTTGCCGGATCAGTGTTGCCGCCCCAACGAGCGCGCCACTGAGGAACATCCAGCCCCAGCGCGCCTCTTTTTCACTCTGCAGGAACGCAAGAACGCTCAGCGCCAAAAGGAGAGACGCGAAAATCTCGGTGTTGGCTGCTAGCGTATCCCCCGGTAGGAAGGCGTGGACAAACACGGCATACCCAATGCCACCCCATGCACCTGCCCATTCGTCAGCCACACGCGCGCCAATCCGCCGTACCACCAGGGCCGTGGCTGCGACTACAATGATGGCAAGAATGTGCACCGCCCGGAAGTTGTTCCTGCCTGCCACGCGAAAAACGCCGGCGAAGATATAATATATCCCCGGCGGCTTTGTATCCACGGCAGTATGGTAAACGGCTCCGCCGTCCAAAATGTCGCTGGCAATCGTACTATAATAGTCCTCATCGGTGAGGCCGGCTTGGCAGAGCGAGGACAAAAGCGTGGGCGTGCGCAGGATGACAACTAGCGCGATGATCACAACGGTGATCCAGCGAGATTCGCGGCGGGTCATTGGGCGATCTTTGACTTCAGCACGGCTTCCCGTCGAGTGGTCGCCGGACGCACACTCGAGAAGCCCATCACGAATATAGACATCGCTCGCATCAAAGAGATTCATTCCTCAGCGATATATGACAGCGACTCAGGTCGGCTCAGTCAGTTTTTCTCTCAGGCGCTCAGTCCGCCTAAGTCCTCTTTGCTTTTGCCAATTGTACCACGAATCGTCTTTTGCAAGTGCAATCGGTGTTGCTCGCCCCGGTTCCCGTGGCAGATCCGGGGGCGACCTCAGCTTCTGGGCCACGGATTTCATCGCTGCGAGCGCGCTCGTCCGAGCCCTTTTTGTCATTTGGAAATCGAGCAGCATCTGGTAAAGTCAGCTCATTCGACTGAATCAATTGAGCTTGAAAACGCTCAATCCGACTCTGATCTCCGCGATTGTCTTGGCTCGGAACCTGCCCAAAAGCGGTTGTCAACGAAACACATCCCCCTGATATAAACGCTCCTGACACGAATGAGCAATTACGCTGATCTCAAGAATCATTTGGCTACCTCACCGAAAACTTGGCTTGTAACTGGCGTAGCAGGCTTCATCGGCTCCAATCTTCTGGAAACCCTGCTTATGCTAGATCAACGAGTTATTGGACTGGATGACTTCTCGACCGGAAAACGACGCAATTTGGAAGATGTGCGACAATTGTGTGGGTCTTCTCGATGGCTTAAGTTTCGACTTATCGAGGGTACGACTGGCGACTTAGAAACCTGTCGGTCTGTCTGTCGAGATGTTGATTATGTTCTTCACCACGCGGCTGTTGCTTCGGTAGCACGTTCACTTAAGGATCCGATTGGTACAAACAAGAGCAACGTCAACGGCTTTGTAAACATGCTGGTTGCTGCGCGCGATGCGGGGGTACGACGATTTGTTTATGCAAGTAGTAGTTCGGCTTATGGCGACGATCCCGCTCATCTAAAAACAGAATGCACGGTTGGTCGGCCGCTCTCTCCGTATGCGGCAACGAAGTATGCGGGCGAACTCTATGCGCACGTCTTTGCCCAGTGTTATGGATTCGAAACAATCGGTCTTCGGTACTTCAATGTTTTTGGACCGCGCCAGGATCCAGAAGGGGATTACGCTGCTGTCATTCCAAAGTGGATCGCAGCACTGATAAACCGCGAACCGGTTTTTTTGAATGGGAACGGCGATACCAGCCGCGACTTCATATTCGTCCCGGACGCAGTTCAGGCGAATTTGCTCGCTGCCACGACAGCTAAACCCGAAGCGGTCAATCAGGTTTATAATGTTGCGCTGAATAGAAGAACAACCCTGATTGAGCTATTTTCCATCTTAAAGGAGTTGCTGCTCCAGAGTGGACATGATGTGGGAGCTTGTGAGCCCTCATACCGGGAGTTTCAAAGCGGGGACATTTGGCAGTCTCAGGCAGACATCACAAAAATCTCGGAATTGCTCGGTTTTTCACCGGTATACGGCGTCCGTGAAGGGCTCGCTAAAACACTACCTTGGTATCTAAAGACAGCGGGGAGAGCGTCACGGTCTTTTAGTAGGATCGCGCACGGAATCGCCGCGCAATAAAGCAGCGCGATCCCGCATGTGTTTTGGCACAAGCGCGATTGCTTCGCAGGTAACTTGTCGTAGGCTGCAGATTCGTTCATCATCGCATGAAGCTTCTTGGTAAAATCGCCCGGGAATTTTCAGGCTACAACATTTTGGAATCGAGCAAGCGCCTCCTCGACCGCAAACCGCTGCAATGCAGCCTGTACGTCACGGATCGTTGCAACCTCGATTGTGCCTATTGCACCGAATATGACAATAGCAGGCCGCATCCGAGCATCGAGGATCTGAAAAAATGGGTGCGAAAGATTCGCGAGCTTGGGACCATGCGCATTGCGCTGGTCGGCGGCGAGCCGCTCACGCACCCAGATATCGTGAAGCTCGTGCGCTACTGCCGCGAGCTCGGCTTTGCCACCAGTTTGACGACCAATGGTTTCCTGCTCACGCGTAAACTTGTCGCAGAACTGGAAGACGCCGGCTTGCAAGTCATGCAGATCAGCGTTGACCGGATGACCCCGAGTGCAATCACGAAAAAATCCTTCAAAACAATTCTGCCGAAGCTCGATTATTTTCGCGATTCAAAAATCAGTCTGCATATCACGGGAGTGATTTGCGCCGATACCTTGCCCGAAGCGCAAGCCGTGCTGGAGACCGGTTTGTCCCGGGGAATTCCAACTGAGGTGCGCCTCGTGCATGCGGATCCTTTACAGCGGTTTCGCGTCGATCGAGGTCGGCGCGAGGAACTCGAGCGCTTCGTTGACTCGATGATCGAACGAAAGCGTCACGGCGAGAAAATTCACACGAGCGAGGCGATCCTCAATTATCAGCACAGCCTTCTACGAGGCGAGCACGTCGAGTGGACGTGCGTGGCTGGCTACAAATTATTCTTCGTCTCGGCACAAGGAAAATTTTGGCTTTGTAGCATGGTGCACACGGACAAGCACATCATGGATGTCACGCCAGAGGACCTGTACGCGAACTATCACAAAAAATCGTGCCAGCAGGGTTGCGGTGTTTATTGCGCGGTCAGTGCCTCGCTTCTCGTGGAAAAGCCTGTGCAGGTTCTCGGCAAGGAAATCGTCGCGCGCGCTAGGCGCGTTCCGTCGATGTTTCGCCATTCCTCATCTTCGGATGTCAACAAGGCGACGCAGACCGCTGTGGCAAATCCAAGTGGAGCGCAGGAGATGAACGGCAGCGCTGAAGGCGGCCCATCCGCAGATCAGCGCGTAGCTTTGCGGAAAAGCGCGTAATAAAAACCCACACGCCAGTATCCAAACATAAACGTTCCTTCGAGCCGCGATCAGCCGGAAGGCTCGGTCGAACTGCGTAACGTCATCGAGCAGGCGGCCTTCCACCATCTTCGCGCGGCGTTTTGCGAACTCATCCAATAAGTGTGATCCGATGAGCAAGGCGAGAAAATAGAAAGCGTTCGGAAATTGACCGCTTCGCCACAATTGAAAGGCGATTGCTGCCCACCACGAGTTCTCGATCAAATAATCAAGATGATGTTCCCACTTGCCGCGTTCGGTGGTTTCAACTTTGACGCGCGACTGTTTCCCATCCAGTCCATCAACGATGCCAAAAATAAGAGCGGCAAGGGTTCCCAGGCCAACGCGGCCTGTCACAAAGGCCACAGTGGCACTGCATCCGATGATTAATCCTGCAATGGTAATTTGGTTTGGTGTGATTGGCGTTTTGCAAAGGAGCGATATCAATGCGGTTTCGATTGGCGCGTGAACGTAAGCCGGCAAGTCAAGCGTTCCCTTCTGCGCGGAATCGAGGATGATGCGTTCCGCGAGGCGACAGTCCTGATCCAGTGGCACCCGGAAGCAGAGTGGCCGCACATGCCGACGCATGGCGACGATGTAATCATCTTGCTTCGCGGCGTCCACGACATTGATCTTGCCGTGATCGATCTTTCTTATGAGTTCGTTGAGAAACGGCGCTGTTGGTGAAAGGGTGAAAAGAAAATCTCTCGTGATTAGCGCAGGACCGCATGGATTTCGAATCAAAGACTGCGCAAATTCCGGTGGATTCGAATCGACAAGCGCGGCCGATGAATTGTTGGCGCAGAGGGCGGCGAGCAGCCGGGCGTCACAATAGATATTTGCCGGCACGATTAAAAAGCGTTCCCCCGTTTGTTCCAAAAGCAGTTGGACAGTAAGAGGTGTCATTGCGCCCGACACAAGCTGGACGCTCAATCCTTCGCGCGCCCATGAGCGCTTCGCCAAATCAGCTCCAACGATTTCCGGCGTGCTCGAAAAAACAATGGCGCGGCGAAATCCGAGTCGCTGCAAAATGCGGAGCAAACGTTCTAGCAAGTTCACACCGCACAATTCGATTAACGCCTCGGGGCGATCGGCGATCAAGATAGGCAGACTGTTCTCCATCGCCCCCGAGATTAACGGTGGAGTCTGTGCAGTGCCAACTGGCGGTGACCATTCAGTCGAGGCTCCGCTTGCAATTTATTGATCGACTTAAAAATCGAGCTTTACGCAGCCCGTGGATGGCTGGCGACGATGTGCCCGTCTTTCATCTCGTGAATCCAGTCGCACGCTTCGGCAATAACTGGATTATGGGTGGCTAGAAGCAGAGCTTTGCCGCCTTGTTGCACGATGTTCTGCAGCAGCTCAAAAGCGCGCTCGGAATTCGCAGTGTCGAGGTTGCCGGTGGGCTCGTCAGCCAGAATGACTTTTGGATCGTTGGCCAGAGAGCGCGCGATAGCCACGCGTTGTTGTTCGCCTCCGGAGAGATGACGGCTGGGTCTCCGCAGTTTGTCTCCCAATCCAACCGCTTGCAGCAAACCGGCAGCGCGTTCGCGCATGTCGCCATCGGAAAGTTGCCCCAGTTTGCGCATTGGGATCATCACGTTTTCCTGCGCGGTGAAATCCTCCATCAGAAAATGAAATTGAAAGATGAAGCCGATGAATTTGCTCCGTTTGTACGCGAGTTCATCATCGCTCAGTTGCGAAACTGGCTCCGCTTCGATTGAAACGCGCCCCGCATCCGGCAGATCGAGCAACCCCAGAATGTAGAGCAACGAACTTTTGCCGCAGCCGGACGGACCAACAACTGCGTGAATACTGCCGGGCTCGATATCCAGCGACACGCCGCGCAGCGCGTGCACCCGTTCCTCCTCTTCGCCCAAGTAACGCTCGATCGCTTCGCAGCTGAGGCACGTGTCCGACTTCATCTGGAGCCTCGTATCGTGACCACCGGCGGCAACTCAGCGGCACGGCGCGCCGGGACGTAGCTCGCAATGAAAACAGCCAGGGTCGCGAGTAACGTCGCAAACACATAGTGTCGCCAATCCCATGTCACCAGAAAGTAATTCGTGTAAAGCAGGCCGCGGAGCCGAATGGGAATGTGTGACACGCCCCAAGTCATCAACGCACCCAGCAGGCAGCCAAGCAACGATCCTGCCAGAGCGATCAACGCACCTTGCCAGAGAAAAATCGCGGAAATGTCGATCCGCCGGTAACCCATCGAACGCAAAATCGCGATCTCCTTTATTTTCGCCAGCACCGACATGGTCAGCACATTGAAAATACCGAAGCCGGCGAGCAGGATGATGAGCGAGACGGTAATCGCGATCGACATTCTCAGAGTCAGAAAGAGTTGCAGCGTGCTCTCCTCACGTTCCTGCCAGCTCAAGGCGTTGTGTTGAAAGAGCGTTTCAAAACGGCTGGCCAGCGTCGGCGCACGATTCGGGTCGCGCAATTTATAGATGATCATCGTCGCGCCAGAAGGTTGTTGTAGTAAAGCCTGCGCGACCCTGGCGTGCGAATAAACCCGGGTTGAATCAATCGATCCGATGCCCGTGCGCGCGATCGCGGCGACGCTGAATCGCCAGTACTCGCCGTTAGGCGCCAGCAATTGCACGGTGTCGCCGACGCCGGCCTGAAGTAGATCTGCCAGGCGCGAACCGATAATGATTGAGCTGGTGTTATTTCGAAAATCATCAAAGTTGCCGTCAATCAATTGGTGGAGAATATCGGTGGTCCGCGCGTGCAGCGCAGGATCGATACCGTAAAGATCGACGGTCGCGTTCTCAAATCCCGCTCGAGCGCTAACGGTTCCGCGCAGGACCGGTGAACAGGAAACGACATTGGGAAATTGCCGGCTCACGCGCATGATTTCATTGGGATTGGTGATGCCTTCAAAATAGAGCCGGCGCCCTGTGGGCTCTTTGGAACCTTTTGCCGCGACTATCAGCGGTTCGTAGCGTGGGCGAAAACGGGATCGGATGACCAGCGCCCCATTCGCGCCGATGTTCGAGTCAATGAAATAACGGGCGAAACCCTGCGTCTGCGCTTGCGTGCAAATAAAGATGGCAACGCCGAAGACAACACCGCTGAGGCTCAGAAGCAATGCGCGTTTGCGATGCGTCAAAAAGCGCAGCGCAATATAAAGCGGCGGGGTCATGGCGCCTTCGGCAGCGGCGGTGAGCTGATCAGTCGTTGCCGCACGGTTTCACCGGGGCGGAATTTGTCCTGGTCGGAAACGATCACGTGGCTTCCTTCTCCCAAGCCACTGGTCACTTCTGTAAAATCCAGAGTGCGAAATCCAGCACCGACGGTGCGCGAATGCACAATGCCACCTTTCACGATCAGCGCCTGATCAACGAGCAGAGCGCGCGTCGGTACCAGGAGAGCATTTTCATGCGTGCCGGTGATGATGTTCATCTCGCCGGTCATTCCAACCATCAAATTGTCGGGCGGATTTTCCATCTCCAGCACAACTGTGTAACGCTGGGTTGTTGGATCAGCAGCAGGTTGAACCGACGTGACTCTGGCTGTGAAAATTCGGGCGCGATAAGCGTATAGCTGCACCTTCGCTTTCATCCCCGGCTTCACGTCGCCCACGTCCTCTTCGTTTACTTCACCGCGAACGTAGTTCTTGCGTGACGAGACGGTGAAAAGCTCGTTACCATCGGAAACCAGTTCCCCATCGATTGTCTGGACATTGGTGAGCAGTCCATCAATAGGCGATCGCACTTCGGCGTTCTTCATCTCCGCCTCCAGTTTTTTTGTCGTTTCTTCCAGCGAATTGAGATTGCGGTCCCGTTCAATCCGCTCCGTCTCCACTGCGCCGCGCAAACGGTTGGCTTCGCTTTTGGCCTTCTGATATTCGACTGCTGGCACGTTTCCCGAGCCGACCACCTTTTCGAGCCGCTGCAGGTTATCCTCCGCTGCCTTGAGTAACTCCGACGAGGGCAGCGGGAGCGCGGCCCGATCTATGGCCGCCTGCAAATCAGCGCGCGCTTGCTTTAATTGCCGGGCGGTCTCCTCGTCTGCGATCGTCGCCAGCAACTGGCCTTTTTCCACGCTATTGCCGATTGCGCCCCGGCCGGCTGAAAAAGCTTCCGCCAATTTGATGAAGCCGTCATTTTGCGCGCGAACATGGACTACAAACGCCGGTTCGATCCGCACCGTCCCATAAACCGCGGAGATGGCCGTGCCCCGGCGCACTGTCACGACTTCCGCCACCGGCATCAGGAAATAATACGCCGCGGCGAAAATCAGCACGATTGCCGCTCCGCCACCCCAAAGAACCCCTTTTGATTCCGGCAATTTCAATTTTGGCGCACTAGTCTCGCGTCCATGACTCTTCTTTGCAATAAACTCGTGCTGGCCCGGAATCGTTCTCGTCCCCGGTTTTTTGTAGATGTTCGAAAGCATTATTCCCAAGACACCGCCGCAGAAACCTCCGTTCGATCAGCGAGGAATTCCTGGCGCAGTTAAAAATGGCGAGACGGCAGACGCGAAGCAAGCGCCGTAGGCGCGGCACGTTTATAGATCGGCCTCAAGGAAATATCCGAAGCTCCGTTAGGAGCGTCTGTGTGACAAGGAGAATACGTCGCCCCTGAGGGGTAGGAGTTTGGCGTGTGACGTTTCTATAAACATGTCGCGCCTACTTGCGCCCACTCCGACGGACTCGTTGGTTTGCGTCCAAGACTGATACACCACTCCCTAGCGCGATCCGGGTATATCCGAAAATTGGAAGTAACGCCCGGTGGCCCGGTCCCATTCTGCGATCGCCAGGTTGTGTTGATAAACAGCATCCAGCAGTCCGCTCCTGGTCTTTAGAAAAGCATTCTGAGTGACGCGGTACTCTAGCGGCGAGGCGAGACCGCTGGCGACATTTTCTCCGACCGCGCGGGCGCTTTGCTCTGCGGCGGCAGACGCTGCCGAGAGCGATCTTTGCCGGGCATCGATCGCCTCGAGCTCGTTGGCAATCCGTGAGAGTTCGCGGGTAACATTGGCCTCCAGCTTCCTGCACGTCAGTTCGTTCGTCTCGCGTGCTGCGCGCGCCTGCAATACTGCGCCTCCGACTTTGCCATTATCGACTACGTGCCAGGTGTAAGCTGCCTTTTCACGAATCTCCGAGCCGATGAAATCCTGTGTCCTGCTGGTTGAACCCTGGCGATGAATGCCCGTTACCGGGACGTACTCGCCGTTAATATTTCCCGCGACGGCGGGATAATAGTCGGCTGCGATAATCCGTTCGTCTTCGTTTGCAGCGCGCACGAATAGACGCGCGAGTTTGAGATCGGCCCTTCGCTGCAAAGCGGCAGCCGTTTCGGAATCAAGATTAACGCGCATCGGAACAAACTCCAGCTCACCTTCAGGCTCGGGCAACGATGAATGCGCAGGATCGATTCCCATCGCTTCCGTCAATTGCAATTGCGCTTCGCGATACGCGCGATGCGCACTTTGAATTTGCGAAACCAACTCGGATGCCTGGACAGTGGCGCTGGTCAGTGCGCTCCGATCGGTCAAGCCCGCTTCGTAACGATTCTTTTGAGTAGCGACGTTCTCTTCCAGTTTTTGTCGTTGTTCTTCTCGAATTGCCTCGAGCGACCGGTTATAAAGCGCGGCGTAAAACGCCAGCCGCGCCGCGTGCAGCTGCTCCACCACGGCGACATTCAATTGCTGCTGGGCAATGAGAACTTCGACGTCTCCACGACGGAGCGATGGCGGCACAGCCATGTTGAATAAAACCTGCTCAAGCGAGCCGCGTCCTACGGCGAACCCTTTTACTCCGCTTTCCCCGGCGCGATGGCCGGCTTGTACACCGGCGGGCACACCCACCTCGGCGCGAGGCCAAATCACGGAACGAAAAACCAATCGCTGGCCAGTCGCTTGCTCCAAACCCATTTTCGCTTCTTGGATGACGGGGTTTTTTTCCAGTGTGGTTTGCAGAACGTTCTCGAGTGTTACTGCAAAGGCAGCATGCGCAACCGACAGGTATCCAACGCCACTGAGTAGAGCTAGAATTGGTAGGGCGCGACCACAGCCTGCTCGCCGTGGCGAGGGCGCGCCGCCACGATCTGCTTGACGTGTACGGTCTCGTTTCATTGCTGGCTCAATTTTTCTGGCGGCTTCGCCACATCGGCGGCTTGCGCCGCGTTGCGGTTTTCCTCCTTCTTGATGTTTGATCCAAAATCGAGCGCTTCTTCCGAACCGGCACAAGCATGCGCCAGACGGGCGAGAGCCGTATTGTGCAAATAGATCGCGCTCAATCGCGTGGTGCGCGTCCGCGTTACATCCGATGCGGCCTGCAAGACGTCGAGCTGTGTTCCCAATCCAGCTGCGAAATTACTCTTGGCCGCATCGAGCGCTTCGTCTGCCGTCTGCACATTTCTTGTCTCGGTTTCGAGCACGCGCTCGGCTTGTTGAAGGTCGAAAAACGCGCTGCGTACTTCGGAAGCAACGCTCCGGCGCGCTGCTGCCAGAGCTTCCACCGCTGCCTCGCGCCGGGCGCGCGTTGCTTGCATCCGCCCTTTGGTCGCGAACCCGTCGAAGATGTTCCACGTTGCATTTATTCCTACCACACCGCCGTAGTTAAATTCTTGGCCGACCTCCGGATCACGCTCGCTGTAAACCTCGTACCCGGAAAAAGCGCGAACATGCGGGCGCATGGCGCTCCGGTCCAGGACATACTGTCGATCTTCGATCTCGATATCCTTCTGCCGGGCTTTGAGCACTGGTCGGCCTGTGTCAGCCCGGGCCAGGCAGTCGTTTAGATCCGGATGATTGGGTCGATATTGCAATTCGCCGGAAATCTCGAATGGCGGTGCCTGGGTTCTCGGGCGAAGATCGACTCCGAAAAGTTCGGCTAGTCGCAAATAGGAGTTTTTCAACTCAGTCTGTGCATTGAAAAGTTCTGGCCGCTCGTTGGCCAGGGCCACCTCGGCTCGTTGAACATTCAATTTACTTACGATTCCGGCGCTCGATTGTTCCTCCTGGTTCTTGAGTTCCTCCTCCAACACTCGCACGGAATCTTCGCGTACGTGGACTTTTGCCCGATTCAGCAGGAGTTCGTTGAATGCGATTCGGACATCCATGGTCACCCGGTTGACAGTTTCCTGGAGGTCGTAGTTTGCCTTCTGGATGTTCAACTGTGCAATTGCCACCTGGCTGGTGACTGCTCCGCCAGTGTACAGGTTTTCCTCAAGGCGCAGTGTGGCGTTGTAATCTTCCTGTCGAAGGTTCGTCTCGCTCTGAGTCTGTCGTTTGTCGTAAAGCCCGCTGGAGGACAACCAGGGAAGATATCCCGAGCGCGCTTCAATGAAACCGCCACGCGCTCCCATTACCTTCTTGCGCGCGATCAAAATTTCCGGGTTGCGCTCCCGGGCGAGGGCGACCGCTTGTTCGATGCCGTAAACGGGGACCGCCCAAAGTGATTTCGAAGACGCGAACAAAACGGCGGCGATGAGCATGCTGGCAGCCGCGAATTTTGAACACATTTTGTTCTATCTCCTTGCAACGGCTTTCCTTGCGCCTGGAATGCCTCTGACTTTTCCCTTTATATCAGTTCTTGCAAGCGGACGCGACATAATACAGATTCGCCGCTTGCAATCCCGAACTATTTCGGCTTAAAGGGCAGGCACAACTATCGCCATAACGCGGCCTAACTTGTAGCTTGCTTCGAATAATCTACATCAGATAGCTTTCACCTTTAACAATCTTGGAAATGAGAAAAATAAGAATCGCCATCGTCGGGCTTGGAAATTGTGCCAGCTCACTCGTTCAAGGAATGAATTTTTATGATAACTCATCGGGCAATGGCGCTGGCGTGGGGTTGATGCACCGGCAGATTGGCGGCTATCGCCCAAGCGACATTGAAGTCGTGGCCGCCTTTGACATCGACCGGCGCAAGGTCGGGCTGGACGTTAGCAGAGCCATTTTTTCGCCGCCTAATTGCACGAAGGTTTTCTGTGAGAAGATGAAGCTCACCGGCGCGATTGTGAAGATGGGTTGCGTTTTGGATGGCTTCGCTCCGCACATGCGCGAGCAGGATCCGCTCCGCACATTCCTTCCCCTGGAAAAAGAATCCACTCGCGAAGAGATCATCAACGAGCTGAAGAACTCCTCTGCAGAACTGATGGTCAATTACCTCCCTGTCGGCTCCGAGCAGGCCACCCGCTTTTATGCTGGCTGCGCGCTCGAAGCTGGGTTGGGCTTCGTCAATAATATCCCGGTGTTCATCGCCAGCGATCCGAAGTGGTCAAAGCGTTTCGCCGATAAAAATCTGCCCGTCATAGGAGACGATATTAAGGCGCAAATGGGCGCTACCATCCTGCACCGCTCGTTGGTGGATCTGTTTCACAAGCGCGGCGTGAAGCTGGTGCGCACCTACCAATTGAACACCGGCGGCAACACCGATTTTCTGAACATGCTCAATCGCACCCGCCTGGCATCGAAGAAGACTTCGAAAACCGAAGCGGTGCAATCAGTGATCGGCGAGCGCCTCGCGGACGAAAACATCCACATCGGCCCGAGCGATTACGTCCCGTGGCAGCTCGATAACAAAATCGCCTTCATCCGCGTAGAAGGCCGGCTCTTTGGCGATGTGCCGATGGAAATCGACGTGAAACTCTCGGTTGAAGATTCGCCCAACTCAGCCGGCATCGCCATCGACGCCATCCGTTGCTGCAAGCTGGCGCTCGATCGCGGGATCGGCGGCGTATTGCATTCCCCTTCCGCCTATTTTTCCAAACATCCGCCGGTGCAGATGACCGACGACGAAGCCTATCGCTGCGTCGAACAATTCATCCGCGGCGAGCGCGAGAGCTGAACACCGCCCGCCTCTTACTGCGCATTCGCGGCAAATTGTAGGGCACGCACCTAGGTTGCTACCATTCACCGAATTCCAATTGGCCCGAAGAGTCGCTGATCTCATCGGTTTCGTCCCGGCCGATTTCAGCGGCGAATTCCTCCGCCGCAAGTGTCGCTAGTCGCGTCCATTCCCGCTCGAGCTCTTTTTCATCGTACGGCACAAAGTATCCAGTGGCGGTCGAATAAATTCCTGCGGCGACCGGCTGCTTCGTCATTTCCGCCACGGCTTTCCAGTACGCTGCAATCTGAGGACGATAATAGGCGCGCAACTTGTCAATTTTACCCGGCAGCCGCCGGATCCGGTTCGTCTTCCAATCCAAGATCAAGCAGCGACATGCTGTCCGATCGAACAATGCGACATCGATAATTCCTTCCACACAATGCTCGTCATCGGACTTCCAAAAAAATGGCATCTCTGCTTTAGCAATAAGCGTTGGCTCAGAAAAATTGCGCAGAAAACTTTGCTCACTCTCCAGATACTCGCGCAACAATCGCCATTCCTTGTTCGATCGCTTCGGCTCCGGCGAACTCAATCGGCATCGCTCAAAGATCTGCCCGATCGATGTACCTGCGGTCTCCCGCTCCGAGCTGCCCAACCACGAAATTTGTTTTGCGAAATCATGCCACCAAAGTCCGTAACGCAAAGCCGGTCCCGCCTTCGCTGCCGGCCTGAAGACTTCGTCGCCTGCAAGCGCAGCCGACACCTCCTCAGCTAAAAATCCGCTTGGAGTCAACTTCCGCACAAACGCGGAGGCGTTCTTTGACGCGGCTTTACGGTCGATCTTTACCGCGATCAGCTTCTTGTCAATCTTCCGCAGCTCTTCGCGCGCCTTTTGTTTGTGATGCTCAGAGGTGAGGGCGCACTCAACCGCCTCAATTGCAATGTTGGCGAACGCGGTCTCGTTTAAAGCGCCCCGGTCAGCTTTGAGCCATCTTAATTGCGATTCTTTATGAATCTCACCATTCGTTTTCGCGAACAATTCCTCATCGAACGCAAGCACGAGCGTGTGTTGTGCGCGCGTTAATGCCACATACAAGAGGCGTTCCATTTCGTGTTGTTCCTCGCGTTCGAGTACATCCTTGATTTCTGCGCGATCTGAATCGTCCCACAGAAGCGTTGTCTCTCCCGTTTCCCGATTTTTGAAAAGCTGCGGATACCGAGCAGACGCCGAACGGATTTGACGCGTCAAAAACGGCACGATCGCTGCCTGCCACTCAGATCCCTTGGCTTTTTGCGAGGTGATCAACTGGAGCGCTTCCGGACTCGACGGCCGGACTTCCCGTGCATCGGCAAAATGCAGGCGCAGCGCTTCGGCGAATTGGCCCAGCGTCATCCGCTCCGACTCGGAAGCTGCCGCGAGCGCCAATAGTCCGTCGAGTTCGTTCTCCAGATTTTCAAAGTCCTCCGCTGGCAACGCGCGCAGCCGCTCGCGTAGTTGCGTCTGGCCGACGACTTCGGTTGCCGCGTCAAACAGCGGCAACTGCAAGATCGACAATCGAATTTGGGCGAGCAGACTTAATTTCCACGAAACGACGTCGGTCCCGTTTGTCAACGTCTCGATTTGGAATCGATCGCCGTGACCCCAGGAGAATAGTGCAAGGTCGTGATCGGAAATTCCGAACACTTCGCGCAACACGCCAACAATCTCGTACGCGCAGGACGGCTGCGACATGATGGCCAACAGAGCGGTGAACCATGCATACGCCGGGCTGTCGCCCTTGATTTCTTTTTCCGACTGGATTTGCACCGCGAAGCCAGCGTTACGCAAACCGCGCCGCAATGCCTGTAACCAATCCTTGCGCGGACAGAGAATCGCGACATTGCGCCACGATTCCGCCCGCAACTTCTTCAAACCGGTCGTGCGCAACCACTGCGCAAGCTGGCGCGCTTCTTCGGCCGCCCTGCGTGCATCAGAAATCTTTCCGCGCGCATCCGGTTGGAGATTGTCGGCGCCGAGATTTACTCTGATGACCTGGCCGGGCAAAATCTGCGGCCGCGGGTTCAATTCCACAAACGCAACCTGATTATCGATGTTGTTTAGAATTTGCCGGAAGGTTTCGTTCACGAATTCCACCTGCTTCGTGTCCAACCGGAATGTCACAGAAAATTCAAGTTGTTCCGCCGCATCCGTCTCAACGAGCGTCTTGTGAATGCGCCGGTATTGCGCGAGATCGGCGCGGTCTCGATAAATCGACTGCTGAAAATCACCTACCATGCAGAAGTGCCCGTTGCGGGGAGGATCGCGCTTCGTTTCCAGCCATTCGTCGGCAGCGCCAGGCGGTCGCGTAATTTCGAGCAGTAAAGAAAATTGCCGCGGATCAGTGTCCTGCGCTTCATCCAAAAGCACCCGAAAATTCTTGGCGCGGATTTCGCGGGCGATGTCGGGATGCCGCATCAGCTCCAGTGCGAGCGCAACTTGATCGTCATACGTCAACACGCCACGATCGAGCCGAAATTGCTGGTAATCGCGCTGCACCTCGGCTGCTACGCAAAGCGACGCTTGGTCCAGCCATCGACGCAATGGCGCGAACGCTTCGCGCTTCAGGGGAACGAAATCGCGTGCCTTGGAATTACAAGTCGGCCAACGGACAAAATCATCAGTCTGGCGCCAAATCTGTTCGGCGCGCCGTAACTCTTTTTGAAAGGGAGGAACAGTTTGCACGGTCTGACCTTTTGCGACGTAACGATAAATCTCGCTAAAGTCCGCGTCCGGACACCTTCCGGCGGGCGGATCGACGATGCTAAGCTCGCTGTGCCGGCCGAGCTCCATCAATTGTCGCACCTGAACGTGACGCAAAAGTTCGCGACGATTTTCCTCTGAGAGCGAGCGCCCGACAGCCGTTTGCTGCTGCACGAATTGATTCCAAAGCTCATCGTCATCGGTGATCAGATCGAACTGCGGCGGCAATCCCAACCGGTATCCGTACGTTTGTAGCAGCCGCACACAAAAACTGTGGATGGTTCCAAAGAAGGCCGCGTTGAATGTGCTCAGCACTTCGAACGAAACGCCGGCGCGCAAGATTTCCGTGCGCGTGCGCTGCTGCATTTCGTCGGCGGCGCGATTGGTGAATGCCACGACTACCAGTTCTGGTAGCCAATCGCGCGCGCGCCGATCTTTAGCGATTCGCACGATACGATCGGTGATGGCGCGAGTTTTACCCGAGCCGGCCGCAGCGATGACGGAAAAATTTTTGTCCAGTTCTGAGACAAACTGTTCCCGGCTCGGCTGATCGATAGGTGTGTTCACGATCGATCGTCCTCCTCAATCGCAAGCGGCGGATGCGTCAGCGACCATTTTTCCTGCAGGAATTCCTTGTCGATCGGCAGCGTTGCCAGGGGATACGCCGCGGCGAAACTGAACTCGGAACGAATCGGACCGAGCAGGCCGAAGATTCCCGTTTCCTGTATTCGATAGAGCTCGTTCCAAAAATCGGAATGGGCCGCAAGGTCCTTCAGCGCCAACTGCGGCGCTTCGAGATCAGTTAGCGGCGAGAGAAGACTGACACTGATTTCCGTTGCACCAAGCTCGCGTGCAGCCAAACCATAAAGGCCAAGCTGGATCGCATCGCCGCGCACAAGCTTCTTGCGCAAAGCGAAGAACCGCGCATCGGGCGTTTTACCCGTTACTGTCAGCGCCTTTTTATTTCCAGTTTTGTAATCGACAATCCAGAGGTCGGCGCCATCAAGTTCACACTCATCAACCAGGTGTTGCGCGAGAATGAGATCGATCCTTCCGCCGATACGAAGTCTGCCAGCATCGAGTGAAATAAACTGCGGCGAAGCCAACATCCACTCTGTCGCAGCCCGCGGCCAGCCGTTTTGCTCTGTCAATTTGACGGCAAGGCAATCGGCGATCGCAAACGCGTTGCTCCAGCCCGAGAGCCACCAATCAGGGACCGGGCGCCCAGACGCGCGACAGAGATCGACGATCTCCTTTCGAAATTGCCGCGCTGCCTCCGCCACGCGTTCGCGCAGTGGAACGGCTGGCGGAAGCTTTACGAAAATGTTTTTCTTGGCTGCGGCAGAAATTTGCGCAACCCAGTCGTGCACCCACTCGCCGGTCGCCGTGCTCCATTCGTTTAGATTTCGCTGTTCGTTTTCAACATCGAGATAGACTTTCATCCAGATGAGCGCTGGAGTTCTGACCACTCTGTCCCATTGCGTCGCACGCAACGTGATCTCGAGAGTGATTGGTTCCTGCAACGCAAACTCGTATGCCCCGAAGGGCTCATCCGCGCGGCGGCGCGCGTCGTAGGCCACACGCGTCTGCGTGACCTCCGCAGTAATTGCAGTTTTTGTTTCGATTAATTGCTGTCTATCCAGCCACGCGCGCGTTGCTTGCTGCAACATCGACATCGTTTCCTGCGTTAGTGGCGTTCGCCGGGACCGAAAGTGGATTTCGCTGAATAGCTCGCTTGGATTCCAGACGCGTTCCGGCGCAGCCTCCTGATGCAAACTCGCTATAATTGCCACGTCGTTCTCCGCTGATTCGATCGCGCCGACAAATTGACGCAGCGCGATTTGTCGCCGGTCCCGCGCGCTGAGCAAAAAAGCTTTTCCTTCCCGCAATATCGTGTGTCCTTCGCCCTGACTTCCGCGGCGAATTGCGCGCGCATTCAGTTCGGCAATCTGCTCATCGCGCAGAAATGCTGATTCACTCTCGCTTTGCGGCCATTCGCCCTGGTTCAGTCCGGCGAGAATCAAGTGCGACCATTTCTTGCCGTCCGCCTCAGCGTATGAGAGCAAATGGACGCGGCTGTATGGCTGATCGGATTCAGACCCGCGAGCAATTGCGAATGAATCAGTAATTTCCCTGAGCCAACGGAGATAAGTGGCGCGCGGAAATTCCAGATCGAGCGCATGGCTCCAGTTTTGGCTCACACGCTCGATTTCAGCCCATCGATTTTTCCACTTTAGCTCCGCGAAAATCGTTTTCGTGTCAGCGAGAAAAACTGATAAACGAACGTTCGACGGCAGGAATTTTATTTTGGCAAGAACGTCCGCGACTGCTTTGCATTCGGCGCGTTCCGTTTGGCGCGCGCAGTATTCGCGCAGTACAACGATCTCGCCGATCAAAATTTTCCGGTAAGCGCGCTGCAGCTCATCTCGCAGAGTCTGGATGGACAATTCGCCGCGCGATTCAGGACTTGCCTCAAGAAAGAGTAACAACGAACTGAGTTGGCGATTTTCCTGCAGCTCAAGCCATGCAGTCCACGCCGCCGTCTCGAATTCACCAGGAGCAAAATGCCCAATGGCGTCGTAGTGCGGAATCTGGGAACGGGTAAGCAGTTCGGAGACGAGTCGCGACAGAGCGCCCGCGCGCGGAAAGAGAACACCAAGGCGTGTGCACGATGCGTCGCCAAGGAATTTGAGCGTTGTTGCAACAATGGCCTGTGCCTGCTCGCTGCTGTTAAAGCCAACGAGGAAATGCGGTCCATCACGCCTCGAAAGCTCAATGGCTTCATTGACTGGCCTGACGAGTTCGGCAAACGGGCGGGCGCGCTCGCTCGCAGAGGGAAGCGGTGCCGATGCGCCAAAAGCCTCCTCCCATGTTCCAACCCAAGCCTCGTCGCTCGCGCGTGTTTGTTCGCGGGGATATTCCAGAACTACTGTAGCGTGTTTTGCGGATAAAACCGCCGCGTACAACAACGGCCAGAGATGCCAGTGCGCCGCGGTAAAGTTTGTCACGAGCAACTCGGCAAATCGCGAAGCTCCAGCCCGCGCAGTTTCAATCGCTGCACGGTCTGCTTCGTGGACCAGTCGAAACCCGCATTGCTCGACGAATTGTGAAAATTTTTTTGCGATCGCGTGCACTGCTGGTGGAGCTACATCTTCAAAGCTCCAGCCCGCCGCGCTCAACCGATCTATCGCCCGCAGCAAATCGTCTGGTGCGCGCGCGATCGACTTCGCGATTGCTGCCAGGTCGGCATCCTGTGAACCGATGCATTCTTCGGCGGCGATCGAGAGAAGCAAACGGAGGTGTTCCCGCAGCGGGATGGAAGCGCCGTTTTGCACGACCACCTCTCGCAATTGCGCCGGGGTGAGGAATTTCACGCCGAGCAGCGAAATCCCAAGCTCAAGCAATTTCGACCGCAGGAATGCCGCATCGGTAGCAAATGGAGTGAGTACTGCAACCGGCTCGCGCTGCGTGAATGCGGCAGCGCCAGCAGATTCGAACCAGGGCAGGAGCACCTGCTGCCACGCAGAACTGAATGAGCTGCCGATGTAGAGCGAAATCTGCATATGTCACATATATCGCGAGGCAGCCAGCGTTCTCTTGTCGCCAATGCGGCGTGTGAACCCCTGGCGATCGAGCTTTTCCAAAAGCGGCACCATGATGCGCCGCGAACTCCCCACTTCCTGCCGCAATTCGCTCACTGTGGCCGGACCGCTTTTGGAAATGAAATCGGCGATTCTCGCTTTCATGCCCTCGAAATTCTTACGCAACAACATGACATCGGGAGAAATCTCGATCGCATCTCTACTCTCGATCAGAAAGCGCACCACCTGCCGCGCATGCGAATCTGATTCGATTTCTCTGCGAGACGGCGGGTCGAACGGTTTTTCCGAGAGCGCTTCGCGAATTTTTCTCTCCAGCGGTTGCAGTTCCGCTGGCAACGCAGGCCGATGCGACGTGCACGCGATGGCTGATCCTTTGCGTACAAAGGCACCTGCGCAAAGATCTGAAGTCAACGCTTCAAATACATCTGGCTCTTGAATGCGCAGGGTCGAGCGCAGCTCATGCACATCAAGACCGGCGCGTTCGGGATTCCGTCTGTGCGCCTCCTCAATCAAGGCGACCGCCTGATTGCGCAGTTTCCGCCAAAATTCGCGATCTGCCGCGATTTCGTCGCACAGCGCAATTTCGTCGTCACGTTGCAGCCGCATTAAGGCTTCGGAGATTTCGCCGCCGCTAAAGTGCGACTTGGTCAAGAGCGTTTTTCTCGGTACGAACCCGCGCAGCGCAATTTCAGAACGAACGCAAACATCGACATCGTCCGGAGCCATCGCGCGCATTGCCAACAAATTTAGCTGTGCCGCGCCGCCGCGAAAATTTGCGCCATCCGGATCAAGCACCATCCCGCCGGCGATGGTGTACTGTTCCGACGCGTCGCGAATGACAAAGCGGTCTCCGACGAATGCGAACATGGGGGACGCAAGCTTCAAATGCGCGATCGTCTTTTGGCCGGGTTCCAGCGCGTTCCTTTCAAGCAAAGTGACCCGTGCGGCCATGCGCGACGTGCCGTGATGCAGGTAAACCGAGCTTCCGGTTTTCAGCGGGCGCGCAGCCGGTTCTTTGGCCCGAAGCCTCGGCGATTTCACAACGTGCGCAGTTAAAGTCAAACTTGCCCCGCCCAGATCGCTATCGGTGATCACCTCACCGCGCTTGATCTGGTCGATGGCGACATCGGGGAGATTGAGCGCGGTGCGCATCCCCGGCTGCGCGAAGTCTATTTCTACTCCGTGACTTTGGATCGAACGAATCCGCGCCTGGAGATTTTGGGGTCGAACGATGATGCTCTGGCCGCGATCAAAGCATCCGCCAGTTAAAGTTCCAGTGACGACTGAGCCGATGCCACGCAATGTGAACGCGCGATCGATAAATAAGCGCGGCTTACCGAAATCGCGTTGTGGCTGCATGTTTGCGAGCTCTGAAGCCAGCGCCATCTTCAAGTTTTCAATTCCTTCACCCGTGCGTACGGAAGTTGAAACGATGGGCGAACGCGCAAAAACCGTCTCGCGGAGTTGACTTCGAATTTCCTCGGTGACGCTATCGACGCTTCCCAAATCGGTTTTCGTAAGCGCGATTACAGCTCGCTGCACTCCAAGATAAATCAGGATTTGCAGATGCTCTTCCGTCTGCGGCATCCAGCCGTCATCGGCGGCCACGACCAGGAGCGCAAGATCAATCGAGCCAACACCCGCGATCATGTTGCGCACGAAATCTTCGTGGCCGGGAACATCGACAATGCCGGCATGAATTTTGTCGCCGTTCGCCGCGGTCAGATTTAGTTCAGCGAACCCAAGATCGATTGTGATTTGCCTCGCTTTTTCCTCTGGCAGGCGATCCGGATCTGTCCCGGTGAGCGCTTTCACCAGCGCGCTCTTGCCGTGATCGACATGGCCCGCCGTGGCGATGATGAAGTGTTTCGTTGTCATCTGTGGTCAGCGTAATTCAAGCATCCTGCCTGACTCGTCGAACACGGCTTCGAGCCTGAACCATTGCAAGCAGGATCGCTGCTTGGACAGGACAGGCAGGGATGCCTGTGTTACGCTTTGTCGGCACATGCAGCGCGGACTGCTTCAATCACTAGATTATCCTGGTGCGGGAAAATGGTGCGCAGGTCGAGTTTGAAGCGTCCATCCGCGATGTAACCAATCACCGGCGGATTCGATGCGCGAAGGGTTGCGGCGAAATCGGCAAGCGATGAATTCTTCGGAACGATGTCAATCGTAACCGACAACAGATTCGATCGTGGCAAACTGCCGCCGCCGGCTTTGGCCGCGCCGCGCCCAATAGCGATTTGCAACGCAGAGCAATTCTTCGTCAGCTGCTTGGAGATTGCCGCGCCGCGGGCGCGCAGTTTTTCTTCGGAGGCGCACAACAGATCCAACACCGGTATTTTCGTGACTGCCCGACTGAGATGAAGTTCGACTGTCGCTTGCAGGGCGGCGAGACAAAGTTTGTCGCAGCGCAAAGCGCGAAACAGCGCTTCGCGTTTCAGCGCTGCGATGAATCGCTTTTTCCCGGCGATGATTCCTGCTTGCGGACCGCCAAATAATTTGTCCCCGCTGAAACAAACAAGATCGGCGCCGTTCTTCAGCGCTTCGGCAGGCGTCGGTTCGTGATTGGCAATTCCGAACTCTTCAGTTGCGACGATCGCGCCGCTTCCCAAATCCTCGACAAACGGAATGCGGTTCTTGCGCGCAAGCGCGCTGATCTCTTCCGAGCACGGCGATTCGACAAAACCGCTCATGAAAAAATTGCTTCGGTGAACTTTCAGGATCATCGCGGTCGCGAGACCGATGGCGGACCCATAATCATCGAGCGTTGTTTTGTTGGTCGCGCCGACCTCGCGCAACCTCGCGCCGGTGGCTTCGATGATTTCGCCGATCCGAAATCCGCCGCCGATCTGCACGAGCTCACCGCGCGAGATGATGACTTCAGGCGCGCCCTCGCCACGGCGAGCGAGCTGTGGTCGCGCCCTACCATTTTTTGTGAAATGGCGGACGATTAGAACGAGCCCGGCTGCGCAATTGTTCACCACTGTCGCCGCTTCTGCGTCGCAAAGCAGCGCCAGCGCGTTTTCGATATAAGCGCCGCGTCGGCCGCGCGCACCTGTTGCGAGATCGTACTCGAGATTCGAGTAACCAGATCCGATTTCGTTTAGAGCGCGGGCAGCTTCGCTCGCAAGCGGCGCGCGTCCGAAATTTGTGTGAATGACAATGCCTGTCCCGTTGATGACCGGCCCAAGCCTGCTGGCGCGAAATTCATCCACCGAGCGGCGGAGATCAGCCACGATTGATTCGAATTCAGGGATATCGATTGCTGCGCGAATCTGTGAAAGTTTGCGACGAATAAGATCGACAACAACAGGTCGCGGTAGATCGCACTGGCCCAGCGCATCGAGGATTCTGCCGACGGCGGGGATTTGCCGGCGCGCGGATGATTTTACCTGCTGGTCATGCATATCAATGGGCCGCGGCGGCGGCGCGGTACGATTTTTCCGATGAGCGCGGCGGAAGGCATGCCCGCTTTTCGCAGGATCATCAGCACGTTTTCAAGATTCGCCTCGGGGACGCACAGCAACAGGCCGCCGCTGGTCTGCGCGTCGGTTAATAGAATTCTGCGCGTCTCATCGATGCCCGCCCAATCGACAAGCACCGTCGTGGCGTGAAGATTTTCGCGGCTCCCATTCGGAACGCAGCCCAGCTCGATGAGGTCGCCAATCTCTTCACTGATCATCGGTACGGCAGCGGGATCCACATCGGCGGATACGCGACTAGCGCGGCACAACGAGACCAGGTGCCCGATCAATCCGTAGCCGGTGACATCGGTAGCCGCGCGGACCAGACGACGCTCAGCCAGTTCGGCCCCCACCGTGTTGATCTTCGACATGAGAGCGACCACTTTCTTGCGAAGCGTGCGCGATGCGATTCCGCGCTTAATCGCAGTAGTGGCAATGCCGGTGCCGAGTGGCTTTGTTAGCACCAGCAAATCGCCGGGGCGCGCATTTGCATTGGTGGTGACGCGCCGGACATCGACCACTCCTGTGACAGCGAGCCCGTAAATCGGTTCTGGATTGCAAATGGAATGACCGCCGATGATCACGCATCCCACTTCGGCCGCCTTGGCAAGGCCACCGCGCAAAATCGCGGCGACCACTCGTGGCCTAACGAGATCAGTTGGAAATCCGACAATGTTGAGCGCGGTCAACGGGCGTCCGCCCATGGCGAAAATATCCGAGAGCGAATTGGCCGCGGCGATTTGCCCGTAGGAAAAGGGGTCGTCCACGATGGGTGTAAAGAAATCAACGGTTTGCACGAGAGCACGATGCCGATCGAGACGATACACGCCGGCGTCGTCGAAAGTTTTCGAGCTCACCAGCACGTTGCGGTCGAGTGAAATGGGTAGCTGCGGCAAAACTTGTCGCAGAGCTTGTTGGCTCAATTTGGACGCTCACCCGGCGCAAGATGAGAGCGAAGTGAGTTTACGAATCTGTTCGCGAGACATCGAGGTTCACCTCCTTTCGTTACACGGCGGCTGTAGCCGTCGCCCTGTGGGCGACGCGCGCGTTTCGCACAGCGAAACGGCTACAGTGGCTGCAGGAAAAAAACGGAGAGGATAGGAATCGAACCTACCTCGCCACTTGCGCGGCGACGACGGTTTTGAAGACCGCGAGGGCCACCAGGCACCCTTCACTCTCCCGGAAGAAGAAAACGCCCAACTCCGATAAATCGCGAGCGGGCGCTCAACGTCCAACATCCAACGCCGAATTTTTTCGCGCACGAAGCGCGCTTTGGAGTACGGCGGTCCGCCACAGGACGGATTCGCCGTGGAGAACTTCACGTCGCTTTTGAATTCCCAACGCCGAACGAAAAAAAAGCGGACGCGCGTTCGCTTACTTAATTTTCTTGATCGCCTTGACGATGTCGTCAAAATCCGGCCAGTCGCCGGTATCCAGCTTGGAATGGAGCAGTTTGCCATTGGCGCGGATTTCGAATGCGCCGCCGCTCGAGGGAATCAACGTGAGCGATTTGATTCGCTCGCCGAGCTCGAGGATTTTAGCCGCCAAACTGACGGCCTTCGGCGTGTAGTTTCAAACGACGCAGTATTCGATCGATACCTCGGTTTTCACCGACAATGCTCCTTTCCACTGCCAAACTATCGGCGTGATGAAATGAGGTCAAGAAATGTAGCGGCAGTCTGTGACCGCCGACGATCCAGAATTCGCCAAAACTTATATCGGCGGTCACAGACCGCCGCTACAGCCTGAAGCGACGCTGCCCATCTGCAGCCTGAGGGTGTGAACCCCAAAGATCAGAAGACGAAATTGAGGCCACTACGGAACATTCCGAAATTATTCTTCGGCCCATCGATCACGCCGAAGCTCAAGTCGTTGGTCAAACCAATGTGCCTCGCGATTCGGAATTCGAGACCGGCGCCAAATTGGCCGAGCAGTTTGGTTTCGCTACCGAAATGAGTCGTCTGGGCATGGACAGCGAACGCGTCGGGGGGCCCCTGTGTATGAAGAACATCCTTTTCTCCGCCGCCGAAAATCGCGCCGATCCCGGCCCAGGCGTAAGGCGCGACGCGCATGCATGGAATTGGATAGCGCAGGGTAAGTGTTCCCAGAACCGCGCCGATGGTGTGGTCGTGATTGATTCTTTTACGGTTAAAGATCGGCACCGTCGGGTCCTCGAAAATATCGAAACCGTTTTTGCTGGCGTCGAGGGCGAATCCTTCAACGCCCACACCAAAATAGCGGTAGAAAAAATATTTGATGTCGCCGCCGCTGCCCCATGCATGATCGCCGCCAATGTAATGATCGTAAGTGCCGAGCACCGGGTGGCCTTCACTCGTGCTTTGGACGACATCGATCAGCCAAAGATTAGGATTGTACTCGGTATTGGTGAACGCATAGGTGCCCCAGAGATTCACGTTCCACTCGAAATCCCGGAACCATTCAGGACAGGGCGCAGTCGCGACCTGCTTCATTTCTTTTCCAGAATAGATGTCGGCCAGACCGGCGCCTGAATAGTAACGGAACCGTGTGGACACGGGCGCTTCGGCCTCGGCGCGTTCGCTACCGAATAGCCAGGAAAAAGCAACGAACACGTCAGCAATTGGCGAGTCGTGCGTACAGCCGAACAAAGGCGAGATGTCGAGACGAGTGTGCGCTGTCGGTTTCCAGGCAACGGTTGGACCAATGACGAAGCTGTTCACGAGATCGCCACGCGTGTCCTTCGTGGTGACATTCCGATATTCCATTTCTATGCCGACCTTCAGGCGTTCGTTAGGCAAAAGAACCGGCGTCAACGCTGCCTGAGAGAAACCCCACTCGCGTCCGCGGTCGCCGGTATTCTCTTTTTCAAAGAACCAGTTCATCGCCCATTCGACACGGTCGAAAAAATCCTGGGCAAGGAGCAAACGAATTTCGTACGCGTCTGGAACTTTTGGCGGGCCGCTCTCTTCCCCCTCTTCTGCTCCGCCAGGAGGCGGCGGAACTTCTTCGTGTCGGATCGTGCCGACGCCGAATTTGTATTCAGCAAAGAGCGTTGGATTGAGGGGAATCTTGTTCCAATCAGCCAGGGCCCATCGCGCTTCCAGACTCACTGTCTGCGCGTCGCCACCGCCATCGAATCGTTCGAATTGCGCTTCCGCCGCTATGTTGAAACGATACGGCAGACCCATTTCGACTTCTTGAGTGAAAAGATGGTCCGGCGGCCCATGACGAAAGCCCTGACCCTCATAAAGTTCGCCGAAGAAAAACGACCATGGCGGCAATACGTATGCATTTACTGCGTTGGAGAAACGGCTGCGCGAAAGTCCTGGAGGCGCGCCGTACGCGCTGGGCACTTCCTCGGCCGTGACGACAATTTCCTCCTCGGCAGCCGCCTGCGCGGACGCGGAATGATTGGGCGCGTTAAAGATTGAAAATGCGCACACGATGATCAGGGCTAGTTGCGAAAGAGTTGGTCGGAGAAAATGAGTCCTAAGCATAGCGATTCAGGTTAAGGTTTGCCTGGTGATTTGGATTGGCGCAGGGATCATTACGAAATTGTAATGATTGGCAAGAAGAAATTTTCGCTAACAGGCCAACGCCCAAATGGCAGGGACTGCGCGGGCTTCCGCCACTACCGCCCGTTGGGGAAAACAAGCGTGACTGTTGTACCGCGGCCAAGCTCGCTCTGAATCCTGGCCGAGCCGCTGTGGAGATCGACAATCGATTTTACCAGAGCCAAGCCGAGGCCTGCTCCATCAGAACCGCGCGACGATTCGACGCGGTAAAACCGATCAAACACGCGCGGCAAATGTTCCGGAGCTATTCCGCGGCCAGTATCGCTGACTGCGACTTCGAAATCAGTGTTGTGTTGGGAAAGCGCAATTTGAATTGAACCGTTTTCCGGTGTGAAGCGCAGCGCGTTCTCGAGCAAATTTCCAACGGCGCGCTCGAACAAGTCGGGGTCGGCATAAATTCGTCCTTCGCCGCTGCAACTGATGGTGACGTGATGATCATCCGCGATCGCTTGATAAAACGCCGCAATTTTCTCTACTGCCGCGCGCGCATCGAATCGCGTGCGCGCAATCGGTTCGCGCGCTGCGTCCACGCGCGCGACAAAAAGCAAATTATCCACGATTCTGGAGAGCCGTTCGCATTCAGTGATGGTGGACTCAATGGTCTCGCGATAATCGGCAGCGATGCGATCTCGTGTGAGAGCGACCTGCGCTTCGCCCAGCATATTGGCAATGGGCGTTCGCAGTTCGTGAGCGAGATCAGCGGAGAATTGAGAGAGCCGCGTAAACGAATCGTCAAGCCGGTTGAGCATTTCGTCGAACGCCATGGCAAGCGGTCGAAGCTCGCGTGGCCAGCCGGTGGGAGCGAGGCGTTCCTTCAAGTGAGTGGGCCCAATCCGTCCAACTGCTTGTGTCATTTCTCGCACGGTTCGCAACCCATGTTTGGTGACCATGATTGCAATCAAAGCCGAGGCGAGACCGCCGCCGGCGAGAACCATTAGAAGCAATACAGCGAAGTTTCTTTGGACTTGCTCGTCACTCGACCGATCCTGTGCCACCTGAAGCGTGTAAGCCTGGCCGCCGAATTCTTCGTTTAACGTGGCGAGGGAAAACAGCTTCGCCCCACTGCGATAATCCTTCCGACTGCGAACCGCCAGCACGGGTTCTCGTGCTGCTGGAAAAATCGCTCCTGGCAGCAATCGATCCATTCCCGGTGTTTCTGCGATAGTCTGGCCTTTCGCATCCAGAATTCTAGTCCAGTATGCGGGGTGCTCGCCGGCGCGATAGCCCGTCAGCTCTTCGGCGAACACGCTGGGTCCGTTCTCGCGGAAGTCTGCGCTTAAACCGGAGAGCTTGTCAGCCAGAACTGTGTTGTCCTCTGTGAACGCGTGGCGAACGACGATCGCATAAAACACGCCAAGCCCACAGGCGAGCACCAGCGTCGCCGCCAGTGTGAACATCAAGATGAGCTGCGACGCGATAGAATGCGGTTTAGTGTGCCTTGAGAACATATCCGACCCCGCGAATGGTATGGATTAGTTTGCTCTTAAACGGATCGTCCACCTTCGCGCGCAACCGGCGCACGACTACGTCCACGACGTTTGTATCAGTCGCGAATCCGACATCCCATACGTGCTCTGCAATCTCACCGCGCGATACCACTTCCCCGGCTGAACGAACCAGATGAGCGAGCAGCAGAAATTCCTTCGGGGTAAGTTTGAGCGCAGTGCCCGAGCGAGTCGCCTTGTGCCGTCGCACGTCGAGTTCCAAGTCATCGATGCGCAAATGTTCTGCTTGTCGCTTTGGAGCGCGTCGCAATACCGAACGCACTCGGGCAAGCAATTCCGAAAACGCGAACGGTTTCACCAGATAATCGTCCGCGCCCAACTCGAGTCCTTTCACACGGTCGCGCACACTGTCGCGCGCGGTGAGGAAAAGCATGGGGGTGCGAACACCATCGCGCCGGAGTTCAGCAACCACTTCCCAGCCATCCTTCTTTGGCAGCATGATATCGACGATGAGAAGATCGAACCTGCTTGCGCGCGCCTGCTCCAGACCGGTTTCGCCGTCGCGCGCAACATCGACAGTGAACCCCGCTTCCCGCAGTCCCTTGGCCAAAAAGGCCGCTGTTTTTTTTTCGTCCTCGATAACCAAAATGCGCATAGGGCTCATATGTCCTATACGACCTTGGGACCTACGCGTCGCGCGCCGGTGGCAGGGCAATCACCAGCCCGGCAAGCAGAAATGTGATTGCCGCCGAGAACAGGCAATAGCGGCAGTAGGCGTGCAGCAGGAATGCCTGCACATACAAGAACCAGAGCGTGGCCAAAAACATCGCGCAGACAATCAAGATGAGAAGGACTCTCGCGCGCGTATATCCGAACGCGGCGAACGTGGCGAAAGTGAATACGCCGAAGTAGGCCACCGCGCCCAGCAGGGCCACTGGTATGCCGCGCACTTTCGAATAGGAACTGCCCAATACCCGGAAACAATCTGGCGATCCTCCGCAACTGAGCGTCTCGCCGGTGAACGCCTGCACGGCTAGATAAGTTGCATCTGCCAAGCCGGCCAGTGCAACGATCGCGGCGACCGTATAAAGGACCGTGCGAAATCGCGAGAGAGTCATGATTGCAATGACAAATGACGAATGACAAATGGCGAACCACGAAGTAAATCCGAAATCCGAAATCCGAAATCCGAAACAAGCATGAAATTTAAAATTCGAATGCCCGGAACGAATACCATCACCGGAACGCGCTTTTTGCGATTGTGAATTTCAGTCATTCGAATTTGTTTCGGATTTCGATATTCGAATTTTAAATTTTGCGTTTCGCGGCTGGGGGCGCTGACTTTTCTTTTGTCATTCATTCGTCATTGCTTCCATTCGCGTGGATTTACGTGAT
>QHQA01000016.1:0-1315 GCA_003219695.1 Verrucomicrobiota bacterium | reverse complement strand
GTGACCTTTATTCCGAGAGACTCGCCGCGCGCGTGATCGGAATCGACTCGTTCTTTGGCTCTTTCGCTGTCCATGTCCTTTCTAAACTGATCAAGATTGAGCCCGATCGTGCCCGCGTAAGATTCGAACAACTCGCGCGTATTCGGAGCATTACTCCAGGAGGCTTGTTCTCGATAGAGCACGTCGTACATCTCCCAAAAACGGCCTTGGAATCCCGCGGCTTCCGCGGCCAGCGCTGCCTCGCGAGCGTGCTCGTGAGCCGGGAGCGGAAAATTCCGGAACACAATCCGCAGACGCGAATCGTACTCTTTCAGGAGCTGCTGAGTAAAAGTGGCGAAGCTGCCGCAGGGCGGGCACTGAAAATCGCCAAATTCCTCCAACGTCACCGGGGCATTGGGATTGCCGCGAATGTGCGGTGATTCGGCGCCGGCCGTCTCCGGGAGACCCTTGCTTTCAGGAATCGCCCGGAGGTGTGGTCGCTTTACCTGATAAAGCATGGCTCCGCTTCCAAGCGCGGCCAAGCCGACCGCGGCGACAATTACAAAAGGCAGGTAACGTTTCATGGACGAGACAGGCGGAGAATTTTCGACGCAACAAGTGAGGCGTCAAGTGGCGAGCTGGCAACAATTCGTGAAGGGCGGAGCTCTGCGACGCTCGATTGCATGGGCTCGCGGGAGATCGCCCCTCCGCCAATCGATCCAGGCTGATTTCGGACCCGCGAATCACTCTAATGCACGCGAAATTTGGCAGGGAGATCGCGCTGCGATGTGTCGCCGCGGCTACCGCAGCGCGCCGTCCCTACCAGTTAAGCCATTCGCGTCTATTTGCCGTGCCCGCAGTGCTACAGCGTTGCAGGCGGGCGTGATTCGCGGGCAGCCAAATTTCCAGTACATTGCGTCATGAAGCTTCCAACCGTTTCAACAGTTTTGATGCTTCTCGCCATGCTTGCTCTGTTTTCGCCTTCGCAATTGCACGGGGCCCCAGAATCAGGCATTGAAGGAGTGATTACCATTAGTCCCGCTCAGCCCGGGCCGGTCAGGGAGAATGCTCCCGATTCAAAACCGCTGGCGAACACCACTTTTGCGGCGGAAAACGAAAAGGGCGAAGTGACATCATTCACCACTGATGAGCAGGGACATTTTCGGGCTCCATTGCCGCCCGGTCACTACAAAGTTTCGCTCAAGGGAAGAAAATCCGGCATTGGCCGCTACGGCCCGTTCGAGGTCGATGTTGCGCTGGGCAAGATGACGAATGTCCAGTGGGAGTGCGACTCGGGTATTCGGTAGCCGCGAAGCGTCACAAACCCGCCAGAAAT
>QHQA01000117.1 GCA_003219695.1 Verrucomicrobiota bacterium | reverse complement strand
GCAGTTCAGTTCCGTAACCTTTGTGCTGGCTGAAAGAATACTGCGGGAACTGCGCGCAGAAGTCACGCATCATTCGGTCCCGTGTGACCTTGGCGATAACGCTGGCGGCAGCGATGCTCAAGCTGAGGCAATCGCCGTCGATGATCGCGGTCTGCGGAAGTGGAAACGGAATCACGGGCAGGCCGTCGATCAAAACGTGGTCAGGCGGTTCCATCAGAGCCTCGATCGCCATGCGCATGGCGCGGTGGCTCGCGCGCAAAATGTTGATCCGATCGATCTCGATGGAATCAACAACACCGACAGTCCATCTCACTTCGGGATTAGCGACCAGTTCGCAATAGATTTCCTCGCGTAATTCAGGCGCGAGCTGCTTGGAATCGTTCAAGCGGCGATGACGGAATTTTTCCGGAAGAACGATCGCCGCCGCAACCACCGGCCCGGCCAACGCGCCGCGCCCGGCTTCGTCAATCCCGGCAATGCGCGCGACGCCCGTCGCGCGAAGTTTTTTCTCGTAACGAAATCCGCAGCGCCGGCGCATCCCGCACATTATGCAGAAATTCTAACGGTGAGAAGTGAGATGTGAGATCTGAATCGTGGAAAAACCTCTCGCCAATCACTTCTCACATCTCACATTTTTACTCACGCACTGCCGTTGCGTCTTTACCCTTGCGAGTGCGGAGGTAATTCAGTCTCGCGCGGCGCACGCGGCCTTGTTGTTCCACTTCTACTTTCGCGATCCGCGGCGAATGCAGCGGGAACACGCGCTCGACGCCCTCGCCGTAAGAAATGCGTCGCACAGTGAATGTTTCGTTCAGCCCGCGGCCTTTACGGCCAATCACCACGCCGGCGAATATCTGGATCCGTTCCTTGTCGCCTTCCACGACCCGCGTATGAACGCGTACGCTATCGCCAACCTTGAAGGTGTTCGCATCGGTTTCTTGCTGTTCTTTCCCGATAGCGTCGATGATCTGGTTCATGATAATTCCCTCCGAGAGCGGGACGCACAGCTTCCAACACACAGGAAGAAAATGCAACCGAGAAGACTGCGTTACGGGGTGGAAAGCCTCCGAGCTGGGCCCGCCAGGATTCGAACCTGGGACCAAGGGATTATGAGTCCCCTGCTCTAACCGCTGAGCTACAGGCCCGCTTTCACAGGCAAAAAACCCGAAAGCCAAATCTTCTCCGCCATAGGTCGGGACGCTATTATGCCAGAGCTTTTTCTAGCGGCAAAGAAAGTTTGGCAATCGCTCAAGACATCGTACTACAGCGTGGCGCAAGCTGGCTTGGACATAAAGACGGCGGCGCACTCGCAACGAAAACTTATGGCCACTTGCGATGCGAGCACAGCATCACTCACGCTCAGCGCGTGACATTCGCTCCAACTATCTCGAAGTCGAGCGGCGTGATTCCATTCCCACTGACGGCATAGGTCCGGGTAACCACCCATCTGGCCGCATGAAAAGTAACCCTTATTTCGCCAAAACATGCGTGCACACCCTTAGCCCCCAAAAAATCAGCGAGCTGCAATCCTTGCTTAGATCGACGGAAGCAAAGCTGTCAGTTGGCAAAAAAAATGTCTTGCAGGGACTGTTAATAACAGTTAATAACTTGGTCCTGCCCCCCTATGCATCCGGAACCCCATTATGGCAATGGGCCATTCGATCTCCGAACGCGCGTTCTCGTATCGGCGTTCATGGGCAGTTGTGCTGTAGTGTTCATTTTGCTGGCAACCAACACGCTCAAAGATTGTGAAAGGAATTAATCATGTTTTTGGAAAACGGTGATTGGAAAATGAATAAAAACGGCGCCGATGGCATGCTCGAAGCCCCGACCGTTCAAGTCCTGACGATCAGCAACGTTCCCAGCGATATTTTGGAGGCGATCGATGAGCTCGCCGCCAGGCAAGATCGCAGTCGTTCAAGTTTCATCCGGCGCGAGTTGCAACGCATCGTTGCCGAGTATCAGGCGAAGGATGTTGTGCTCGGCCCTACGTCGCGTAATTAACTGCCTGATTTTTCTCTGGGAACACAGGCCCGACCACGGGCGCCTCGAAAACTCAACAGTGCGGTCGGATTTCGATGACTGTCATGGTACGTGATTCGTTCGCGTTCAAGAAACGTGGTCACCTTTTCGTCGGCACGGACGATAAATCGCTTTCCGTCGCCGCGATGCGCGTTTGAAAGCATCGCCAAGCACGGCCGATCAATCTTCAGTGGAAAGCGCGGCGAAGCCGTTCCAGCGAAAAAAAAATTCACATAAACGCGCCGACGGATAGAGAAACGGGCCAAGCGCAACACTGCAATCGCCTGAAGACTGACGGCAGATGCGATAACCGGAAGGCCTCCATTTCGGTTCGCCTAATTTGCGTGTTTCTTGGCAACCGGATGGAGGTTGGCGCCCGATTACGTCATGTACAACGCTGGGCGCATCTTCCGGCGTCGAGGAGAACTCCTTAGCAGGAGATTCGCCCGTGTGTAAAAGAACAATCCAACCTTTTTTCGGAACTTCGGCACGCCGTTCCCGGAGAATGAGGTGAGAGATGGGCAAAATACATACCAACGCTCGCGGTGCTAATCGCCGGGGACGGCGGACTAAGGTTAATTTCGGAGCAAGAAGTGGTCAGTCTGCCCGAACCGTTACCCCACTGGCGAAGACGCCGACCGTTCAAATCCTGACAATCAGCAACGTGCCAAGAGATCTTCTGGGGGCGATTGATGAGCTCGCGGCCAGCCAAGATCGCAGTCGTTCAAGTTTCGTCCGGCGCGAGTTGCAACGCGTCGTTGCCGAGTACCAGGCGAAGGATGCGTTGCGCGGCCTTACCCCGCGTAATTAATTGGCTGATTTTTCTCCTACAGCCTCGACGCCCGGCGCCTCGAAAACCAATTGGCCCAGCGCTTCAATGAGTTGACACGGTCCCTCTCTAAAGCATTACCGCTTGACGCTCCCGCCAGCCCCAGCCGCGCTCAAAGACCAGGACAGGCCATCCACGTAAGCCAATGAGGCAAGACTGAGACGCGTTTGCGAGGGAAGAAAGACCGCGCAAAAAGAGAGCTAGTTTTTCACGGTCGTTTTCTACGGCCTGAGAATTTTTTGCTGCAAAACTGCGCAAATCTGTAACGCGGCGCGAATTCCTAACGACCGAAATACCTAGCGTCCGCGACGCTGCGCAACGCCGCGAAAACGAGCGCAAAAACTCTTTCTCGCATTATGAGTCTCCTGCTCTAACCGCTGAACTACAGGCCCGACGCGTGCTGACGCGCGAACATCGAACATCCAACGTCCAATGCGCAATGCAGGCAAGCCAGCGCTCGAGCAGCGCCAAGCTACCAAGGAGCGACGGCTTGGGCAGCCGTCGATTCCAAACGTGACGGCTGGGAAGCCGTCACTCCTTGAGCGCCATAGCTTCCAACGCAAACATGGATACAGCGAACGCATGGTGTCCAGTGAGCGGTCGTGGTCCCCCTCACGCTCGCGATCGAAAGGAACAGCGGTGTCAAGCCGCCGCACTCCAAAACCCCGGAAGTTTTCAGGGCGGCACCGCTATTTTAATTTTCGATTTTGGATCACGGATTTGCGATTGTCGACATGTGCCACGATTCGGACAGTTTGTTCTGATTGTTATTGAGATCCCGCTGCTTAGCGCGTTGATCCTGGCAACGCGCTGCGCGAATCATCAAGACGTTTTTGTCGCGGGTAACATTTACTTCGTTGATGCGGATTGTTACTCGCGGATGACGCGCGTGCAGATGATCAATGCAAAACCAGAACTGATCGTGCGGCATGATGCGTTTGAAAATTTTCCGCAGGGAACCACGCCGCACACTACTGCGCCGCTCGATTATCTGATCCTGGGACTGTCGGTTTTGTTAAAGCCATACACGGCGCACGCACTGAATTGGGCGGGGGCATTTGTTTCGCCGGTGTTTGCGCTGCTTGGCGGCTGGTTTCTCTGGTGGTGGTCACGCCGAATGAAGTTCTGCTACCGCTGGGCGACTCTGGTCCTGTATGCGATCAGTCCCATTCTCGTTCAGGGAACGGAGCTTGGCAGGCCTGATCATCAATCCTTGCTGATCTTGCTCGTCACCATCGCAATTTGCGCCGAATGGCGTTTGCAAAACCTGCACGCCGCCAGCGCGCCGGGCGATGCTATACGTGAATCACGTATGGCATCGCGAGCCCGCGCGTGGTCGGGCGTTGGCGGTGCGGCGTGGGCGTTGGCGATCTGGGTGTCGGCTTACGAGCCAGTTGTTCTGTTTCTGATCGTGACCGCGACGATGTTTCTAGTGAATCGGCAGGCGCTTTTTGCAAGAGATCGGGGCCCCGGATGGCTTTTATTCGCAGCGATCATTATGGCTGCACTCCTGATTGAGCAACGCGTTCCGTCGTTCGCAATCTTTCAATCAAGCGCGGTCTTTAAAAATTGGGCGCGCACGATTAGCGAACTCGCGCACGTCTCGCTGGCAAATCCAGTCTGGTTGCGCTGGTGCGGCTATCTGCTGTTGATCACGCCGTTTTTGATTTGGATTGGACTCTGGGAAAGAAAGAGAAAGAGTGACAGCACGAGCAAGAGTAAGAGCGAGGCGCCGCTGCTTTTCATCGTCGTTTTGCTTTTCGCGACTTATGCCATGACGATTTGGCAGGCGCGCTGGGCATATTTTTTTGTATTGATCTTTGCGCTTGCGCTTCCGGCTTTGCTGGAGCCGATCAAATGGCGCGCGGCGGTTTGGATCGCATTTGTGCTGTCGATTCTTCCAATCCTTCGCGATTGGGATGAAACGCTTTGGCCAAACGATGCGGAACTAGCTGGTCGCGTGGAGCGGCGAAATGAAGCGGTGCAGTTGCGCGACCTTGCGCGTAATTTGCAATCGCCAGAGGCGCATCCCTTTCTTGCGCCGTGGTGGCTCTCGCCATCCATTGCCTATTGGTCCGGGCAGCCTGGAGTGGCCGGAAGTTCGCATGAAAGTCTAAACGGCATCGAGGACAGTGCGCGATTTTTCCTTTCCGAAGATTTGCAAAAAGCGAGAAAGATTCTCCAGAACCATCGGATAACGTGGGTTTTTGCGTACGATGCCGAACGTGTGGCGCAAAATTCCGCGGCGGTCCTGAACGAGCCCGTGCCTCCGCATCCGCTCTGTCGCGTATTGGATCGAACGCCCAGCCAAGCTCCGCCGTTTCTGATTTTTTCCGCGCAGAACGCGGTGTGCAAGCTCTACCGGGTCGTTGAACGATAAAACGGCAAAAAGTTTTCACTTAGAAACGAGAATTCGTTGACAGGCAGCAACGACTGTCACAATCTATCGAATGCTCAAAAGATTCGTCTTGCAAAAACCGATGCCGCCGGTTCGAGAAGAACCGCGGTTTCCGATTACAGATGAAAACAATCATCCTGCGAACGACGAAGAGCCAAAACCATCAACAATAATCGACAATCCAAATCCAAAACCTATGGCAGACCACGGAGGCAAAGACATCCTCTCGAGCGATGTCGAAATTAAAGGCTCGATCAAGTTCCAAAAAGAACTGCTCATCGACGGAAAGGTCGAAGGGGACATTAACTCTGACGGCGTTTTAACGGTCGGTGAAAACGCTGAGATTCGGGGTGAGATAAAAACCAAATCGATCACCGTCTATGGCAAGGTGCACGGCAACATCACCGTGGGCGAGCGCTGCGAGCTAAAATCCAAATGCGTGTTGCAGGGAGATTTGAAAGCAGCGCGTCTTGTGATTGAAGAAGGCGCAACCTTTATTGGAAAATCGGAAGTCACCAGCGGAGCACTGTCTGCAAAGTCCGCAGCTCGCCCTGAAGTTGTGCGGCCCAGCGAGCCGATCAAGGCGGCATTCGGAGCACGCGCATAACGAAAGGTTTTAGCGAGCACCCAGTGGCCAATCCGTCGCCTGTAAAACTCAGTGCGGAATGCCCGCATTGTGGCTTCAAGCAGATGGAGTATGCAGCGGCCAAGAGCTCGATCTGCCGCCAGTGCGGTCGCTCATTTTCTCCATTCGCGCCGAAGCCTGGTCTGAAGCTGCGGACGAAAGAAGAAGAGCCTGCAGCGGAGAACTCCTCCTCCATCCTTGGGAGATTCGAAGATTTTTGGAAACGACAGCGTAGTACGGTCATCGAGTGTTTCGAGTGTAAACGCAAACAGCGGGTCTCTGGCGCGGCGAGTTCGACAATCTGCCCGGGGTGCAGCACGCATATTGATCTGCGCGACTACAAAATCACCAGCGGGTTCAGCCGAAGCATCCGTACCCGCGGCGACGTGCATCTGACCGCCAAGGGCGATCTGGCCAGCAGCGGCATCGTTTGCCAATCCGCCCTAATCGAAGGCAGGCTGCGCGGCAATCTGCATTGCGACGACACCGCCACCATCAATTTGTCAGGCAAAATTCCCGGCCGTATCAGCGCCTGTCACGTCATCGTTGATCGTAAAGCCGATATTCACTGTTTCCGTACGGTCCGCGCGGAGACCGTCGAAATCAGAGGCAGAATGTCGGGTGAAATCGTCGCCCAGATGGTCACGGTTAACAGAAAGGCCTTTCTCGAAGGCGATGTGACGGCGAGGGCGATCACAGTTGAAAAAGGTGGAATGTTTTTCGGTCAACTCGTCATCGGCCAAACCGGCCTTACACAAGGAGAATTGTTGCAGCAACAGGAGCCAGCCAGTGTGGCAACGCCGCAGCCCCAATTTCCGGAAACTGCGCCGCGGCCTTTGCCGGCCACCTAATTACAATCTCCTCGATGCGAAGACTGCATCCACGCAGTCCTTACGAAAAGCTAGGCGGTTACGTGCATCTGCCACGCTTGATCGACAAGGCCAGACTGCACCGGCAAGGATTGCTGAAGGGTTACAATTACAAAACCGTCGGCTTCGACAAACATTTGCTGGCATTTCTGAAGATTGACGGCGACGCATTTGAAGAAATCGCCAACAAACTGGACGACGACCAGACGATTCTAGATTGGGTGGAGAAGAACGGAGTGCAACATTCGCCGGAAGCGATCGAACAATGGAACCAGGCAATGATTTCACGGCATCCTGATACTGCGGCAAAAAAAGCGCGTTTCCTGCATTTTCTCAAGGAGTCAGGCGGCGAAGGGCGCAACGATATTCGGACCTATTTCGACTTGATCGAGTTTGATGAAGGCCGACTAAAATGAAGTTTTAAGTTTCAAGCGGTCTCTTAACACTTAAAAACTTAAGACTTAAAACTTCTGAGAATCTTGTCCGCGTTCTCCAGAGTTTCTTTGCTTCCGATATCAATCCATTTCCCTTTGATCTGGAAAGTCTTCACTGGTTTGCGCGTGTAGAGCCATTGCACAAAACGGCCGGGCTGATCCGGATTGTTGCCCGCAGCCAGATACGTCCTCAAAAGCGAGAGAACCGCAGGCGAGTAATAATAAAGAGCGATCGCCGCCAGCGTTCCTTGGGGTTTCTCAGGTTTTTCCTCAAACCGAATGATCATTCCATCGGCATCAATGCTGACATTGCCGTACTTCTTGATCGTTTCAGTATCGCCAACATCATAGACTGCAACCGTCGCTTCGGTCTTGATCGCGCTCGCCAGAAAGTGCTTCAACGGCTCAGTAAACAAGTTGTCGCCGGCGGCGATTAACAAGCTGCCTTGCGACAGGCTCTCCTGCGTGACGAGGAAATTGATGTCACCAATCGCGCCGAGCTTGTCGTCATCGCTCTTCGAGCCGTCATTGATGATCTTGAATTTGAACTCTGGATGCCGGGCCTGATAGCGCTCGCTCCACGCCTTGAAGTCGGCGGCGAATTTGTCGTTCGTCACCACATAAATCGTTTCCAGATCGGGAATGCCCGCGAGATTGTCCACCAGCCATTCGATAATCGGTTTGCCTCCGACTACGAGCAGTGGTTTCGCTTTGTTCAACGTCAGGGGGTAAAGGCGCGTCGCGTATCCGGCGGCGAGAATCAAAGCATTCATCCGATGAGCAGCAAAAGGGAGAGAATTTTTCTTACTGCGGTTTCGCAGCTCCGCCCAGAATTGCGTCCTTCAAATGCTGCTGAATCATCCTGACCCGATGCGAATCGGTGATCTTGGAATGGTTGGAGCCGTCCACCACATAGAGCGTGTCGATGGCCGCGCCTGCCTGCGTGTTAATGCGTGACAGCGGGATCAAAATATTTTCCCGATCGAGACAGCTCAGCACATCGTAAAGCAAACCGATCCGGTCCGGCGCCTGAATCTCGATCAACGTATAGGTGGGATGCGTTTTGTTGTCGATGGTGATGCGCGTTGGAAACTCAATCCCCACCGCCACCCGGCGGCTCAGCCGTTTCGCCTTCTCGATCAGCGGCAGAAAATCAAAGGTCTCGTCCTCCAGCGCCCGGCGCAAAGTTTGTTCTACCAGCTGGAAGTCATGCGGATTCGTAACGGGGCGAGCTTTCGTGTCGCACACACGGAAAACGCCGAGCACCACGTTATCTCCTCGTGGAAAAACATCCGCGCTCAAGATATTCAGCGGCACAACTGAAAATGATCCGGCGACTTTTGCCAGCAGCCGTTCGCGCTGCCATGTGCAGAAGATCATTGCAGTGTGCCCCTGCTCGGGCACCACTTTCCATTTGATTGCCGGCGCGAGCGGAAACTCCCCCGGACTCGTCTCAGCGAATCCGTCCTGCGCCGGACTGGAAACGTTCGCGAGAAAGGAGCGGAACAATCTCAGATGTTCGATAATCTTCGGCACATCGGTGGCGCGGAAATAATGATCCGGCATAAAGTCAAAGTGCGCTTCAATTTCCTCCGCGTAGTCCGGCGAAAGATTTTTGGAAACGGAAGCCTGCAAGCTTTCGCGCTCGATTCTGGTTTGTTCGTAATACGACTTCCGGTCTGCCAGATAACGCGAGGTCTCGTGAAAGAGTCCCCACACGAGCGACTCTTTCCAATCCGACCACGCTTCGGCGCTTGTGCCCTGGCCGTCAGCCAGAGTCAGCAGCATGAGCGCGTTTAGGTTCCTCTGGTCTTTCACAATGTGAGCGAATTCCATGACCGTGGCCGGGTCATCCAGATTCCTCTGCTGCGCTGTCCTGGAGAGAGTCAGGTGATGATCCACCAGGAGGATGAGCGATTTCCGTTGCTGGGGTATCAATTGCAAACGGGCTGCGACCCGCTGGGCGAAGAGCGCGCTCGCTTCCGAGTGTGGCCGCGCGCCGACGGCTTTGCCGCTATCGTGTAAAAGAAGCGCGAGGTAGAGAACCAGGGGGTCTTCGAGTTGTTCAAAAATCCTGCGATAAGCAACCAACTTCGGATCATTCGTCTCCCTCAGCGCGTCCAGTTTATCGATGCACACCAATGTATGCTCGTCGGCTGTGTATCGGTGCAAAAACTCATGCTGCACCAGGCAGGTAAGCTGACCAAATTCGGGAACGTAACGGCCGAGAAAATCCACCCGGTGCATCATTCGCAGAATGCGCCCCACTTTTCCCTTCTGCGACAGAATCTCTTTGAAGATCGTGCGCGGGCCGCGCGCGTATTGATATGTGCGGGTGACGTGGCGGAGACTTCGAGTCAATAAGTCTGCCAGTTCCGGGCTCAGATCCAGCTCGCGTTCTTGCGCAAGCTGAAATGCCCACATCATTTGTTCAGAGTCCTTGCGAAAAATGTCGGGCCGCGCCGGATACAGCTGCTTGTTCCGAACAAAGAAGGCCTCGCCGATAGGAGTCTTGTCGGCTCGTACCAATGGAAGAAAACTGAAAAGCGAGTGCGTCTTGTTGGTAGAATATCCAGTTACAAATTGCTCCGTAATGCGTTCCGTTACCCTTAAGATATTTCGCGTGTGCTCGTAGTAGTCCCGCATGAGCGTCTCACTGAGGAGCTGGCCGTTTCGAGGAGAATAATGGAGCCGCTTTGCAATTTGTTCCTGCAAATTCATGTGCAGAATGTCGGTGGCGCGCCCGGTCGCATAATGCAAATCCGTGCGCAAGCGCAGAAGAAAATCGTACGCCTTCTCGATCCGGCGCTGGTCGCTTTCGCTCAGCCAGTCTTTGCCCACGAGTTGGTTGGTGCTCAGCGAGCCCTCTCTGAAGTAGGTGATCCAAAGCAGATTTTGATAGTCACGCAGTCCGCCGCATCCGCTTTTCAGATTGGGTTCCTGCAGATACACGCTGTCGCCGAATTTTTTGTGGCGAGCGACCTGATCTTGCATGCGCAACCCGACATATTCGCGTTCGTGTCCCTCGACACACTTTGAGCGAAATTGCTCTCGAAATTCGCGCGCCAGCTCCGTGTCGCCGGCGAGAAACCGCGACTCCAGCATGGCGGTCTTTGTATGCATATCGCTGTTAGCCTGGGCGATCGCTTCTTTAATCGAACGCGTGGAGTGTCCAACTTTGAAACCGCTGTCCCACAGGAGATACAGAATTTGGTTCACCATCTCCTCCAGGTGTGGCGAGATCTCCGCCCTCTGGCGATGCAAGAGCATCACGTCAACGTCACTGAACGGATTGAGCTCGCCCCGGCCATAACCGCCAAGGCCGATCAGCGCCAGTGGAACGTCAGGCTGGCCATTTTCGCGGGCAGCAGCGCTAGCAGCACCGAAAACGTATTGCAGTAAAACATCAACCAGTTCGGCCCGCCGCGCGCAAATTTCGCGGCCACCCCCGCCGGCCTGGTGTCTCAGGCGCAGCCGATGCTCTTCAACGTTGAGAAATCTTTTATAAAGCGGGAGGACCTCGGTTGGGCGCTTCGTCGCCGTCGCGCCAAGCCGGCTTTGGGCATGCGCTAGAATTTTGTCCACATTCCGTGACGCTTTCATATGCCGGGTTCGGTCACGCGTAATCTAAAGTTGGAAATTCAAAATCCAAAATCTGTTCTAAGCAGAGGCGCCGCCAAACCGCACAACCTGAGATCTGCAATCTGGAATGGCCTACGGAAGGACCGTCAGCGTGAGATCATTTCCGTCGCCACCGCTGTAACTCACCTGGAAGTTGTTACGACCGGCGGTGAAGGTTGATCCATCTGGCAGGTTAGCGAAGGTCCCGGCAATGGCGTTTACCGAAGTATTGCTGATCGCGGTAAAAACAGTGCCGATCGCCAGCCGCCTGTTCCCGACCGGCTGGAAATCAAACTGCGCGCCGCTCTCGAGGGTTACGCCTTTTGCTATTAGCTGGTCGGCCCTGGCGTTGTTGGTGTTGAGCTTGTAACTGTAAGTACTGTCGGCTTTGAAAGTGAGCGTCTTCTTGAGGGTCAATCTGGCAGGTTGATTCCAACCAATACTCGGCGCCAGAAATGCCCCGGCACCATTGCCTGTCCCGATTATCACCGGACCCTGAATTAAGCCTTTGTCGCTGAACCACTCATGTTACTGGCGATCAGTGTCCCGGCGCTAACTGTCGTTGGACCAATATAAGTATTCGCCCCGGTCAGAGTCAGCGTCCCTGTTCCGGTCTTTGTGAGGGCACCGCTTTCCTGTATCACTCCGGAAAAAGTCGTATCGAAGTTGTTACTGCCAACAGTCAAGCTATTACCATCGAGTAAAACTATCCCACTGCCAGAGAGCGATCCGATTGCTATGGTACCGGTGGCATTAGCCAAATCCAGTGTGCCATTGCCAAAGACCTGAAACTGACAAGGCTCCAGCACGGGATCGCCTTCGATAAGAATCGTGCCGCCGAAGCCGCCGTTTGTCCCAGCCTCCGCTATAACCACCGTTGGTCGGAAGGAGGCAAACTGTAAATGTCGATCAACCCGCCCTCGCTGCCGCTGCCATTGCCGCCTTTGGCCGTGTAAGTCGCGTAGCCGCTTAGACCATAGGCGTAGATTTGTCCGGCCTGACAATTGGCTACCGTAGCGCCATTGGCAATAAAGGTAGCGCCGCTGGCAGTGCCATAGTCTGTCTCCACCCAGCCGCCTTCAGCGTCGGGCACGCTGGCTGGGTTGGCGATAAAAGTGGAGCTGCCGATATTGCCGGTTGTCTGGACAAGCGTGTAAGCCGCATAGGAGCCCGGCACTTCCCCTGCGTTGCTGATGAAGGTTGCGCTCTCCGCATTGGTTTCGTCTAATAGATCAGTAAAACCACCCACGGCTCCGCTCACTGTTCCACCGTTGCTAATGAAAGTTGCTTTGTCGGCGTTCGACGTGGCCCAAAATTGGGTGAATCCCCCCACATACCATCCGGCGCATTCCAAGCACCACCTTGGTTAGTTACAGTAACATTTTCGCCAGCATAACTAGATGCATCGAAGTAAAGCCGTCCAGACGCTTTGGCTGTCCCCGAATTAGCTGTTACAAAATTCTGTGCTACTCCTGAATTGTTTGTAATGCTTTGGTAAACTACGAGAAGAGACGGAAACTCGGTATCATACATCGGTGTGATCGTAAATGTGTACGGACTTGCTCCGGCGTTGAAAACGATACTTCCGACGAGGTTGCTTGCGTCCTCACCGTTGGGCGAATCACCAAGCGTAATCTGAGTCGTGTTCGAGGCACCGAATGTGGCTACGTCAGTTTGTCCATAGGGAACGGTGGCCGGCGTCCAGTTTCCCGAGGTAATCCAGTTATTATCGACCGGATTGAAATTCCAGGTTGCGCTGCCAGCGTAGAGCGTGGATGCGAGAAATGTCAGCGCAACAATTATCCTCCTGCGCTGAGCAAGGGATTTCATTTGCGCGAACATAACGGAAGAGAGCCGAAGCTGTAAAGCTTTACAAGACAATGATAATTCCAGGTGACGGCCATTCGTTTCACTATTGGGACGCGCCCGACAGTGCCCCAGTTACGGTCTTGACCCCGCTCGTCAAGGAGGACGTCATCAGTTGGCTCGATGCCCACTTGAAATGAGATGCTGAGGCATCCTCCACGCGACGTGCCTTGATCAGAAAGATGGGTTCGGACATTACCAACCCGTAGGCGGCTGAGGTTGGATTAAGGTATGGCTAAGGACAGCGACGCTACGGAACGGCTCAGTATTTGAGAAACGACGTGACCGGCGTCGGCTCGAGCTGCTTGCGGCCGTGAAGGAATTCCAATTCAATCAGAAACTGCGCTTCAAGCAGGTCACCGCCCGCATTACGGATGAGGACAGCCGCGGCAGCAGAAGTCCCACCGGTGGCGAGTAAATCATCCACTAAAACCACTCGCTCGCCCGCCATTATAGCGTCAACGTGCATCTCCATTTCCCCTTCGCCGTACTCGAGTGAATACTTCGCGACCTCCGTCCGGTACGGAAGCTTGCCACGCTTCCGGATCGGCACAAAACCAACGTCCAGTTCATAGGCCACCGCCGATCCAAAAAGAAAACCCCGTGCATCGATCCCGACGATTTTGTCAATCTGTCTGCCGCGACAGCGCTCCAAAAACAAATCAATCGACGCCCGGAACAGAACTGGGTCGCTCAAGATGAGCGTGATGTCTTTAAACATGATGCCTTTCTTCGGAAAATCCGGTACATCGCGCACGGCAGCGCGGAGTTTTTCAAGAGCATCAGAACCCATCGGCGCGAACGCTAGCGGGCTACGATGAAAGGTCAATCATGCTTCCGCATAGCGTTGCCAAGTCGAGGCGGCAACCTAAAGTAAGCTGTCCCGGTGGATCGCTATCTCCTCATCGTTTCGACAATCTGTTATCTCGCCGCAGTCGTGCACACGGCCGGTGAGTTGCGTGTCGGAGTGTTTCGACCAATGCGCTTCAATTTTTTTGCGGTCGGCTTGGGATTCGTTTTTCAGACGGCGTTCTTGTCGCTTCGCGGTCACGCGCTGGGTCGTTGTCCGCTGACGAACCTGTTTGAGGTCTTCGTTTTTCTGGCGTGGTCGGTGTCGCTGATGTACATGCTGGTAGGTCCGCTCTATCGCCTCTCGTTGATGGGCGCCTTTACCGCGCCGTTGGTGGTTTTGCTGCAGAGTTTTGCGCTCATTGCGCCGATCGACGTGCGCCACTCCGTGAACATTCCGGCCAATCCGTGGGTGGAATTTCATGCTTCGATTTCGACCGTGGCGTATGGGGCGTTCGCTCTGGCTTGCATCGCCGGCGTCATGTATCTGGTGCAGGAACGCCAGCTTAAGACGCACCAGTTGCATTCGATTTTTTATCATCTGCCGCCGCTGACAGATCTTTTCGCGACTGTCACCCGGCTTTTGTGGTGGGGTTTGGGGCTTTACACCCTGGGTATTGTGAGCGGGTTTTTTACCGGTCGCCCATTGCCGCGCGTGCAGGTGGTAGCCGCCCTCGGGGTCTGGCTGCTTTACGCAACGATTTTACAGGGCCGCCATCTTCGCTGGCTCGCGCCGAAATGGGTGGCCGCGTTGTGCATCGTTGGGTTTAGCGTGGCATTGGCACTTCTCTGGGGTATCACATTCACCGCAGAAATGCGTCCGCCGCCATGAATCTTTTCTGTATCGGACTAAGTCATCACACCGCGGACGTGGCGACGCGGGAGCAGTTCGCCGGTGGCGCCACCACCGAATCGATCCTGTGCCAAACCAGTTGCGCCGAAGCGTTGTTGCTGACGACGTGTAACCGCGTCGAAGTTTACGCGGTTTCCGATACACGGATTTCCACGGATGAAATCGCGCGTTGTCTCATGCGGAAGATCGATGGCGATCCTCACAATTACGCGCCCCCGTTTTATCGGTACGAGGCCGATAAATGCGTGCAGCACCTTTTCCGGGTCGCCTCCGGACTCGATTCCATGGTTGTTGGCGAGAGCGAGATATTCGGGCAGGCAAAGAGAGCCTACGAGCTGGCCAGGCAATCCGGAGCAGCCGGGCCCTATCTGCATCGTTTGTTTCAGCGCGCCTTTCGCGTGGCGAAACAGGTGCGCACACACACCGACATTGCGCGCGGCACGGTGTCGGTCGGCTCGGTTGCTGTCGATTTAGCGCAAAGAATTTTTGGCAAATTAAGCGAATGCAAGGTGCTTGTGCTCGGCGCGGGCGAAACCAGCGAGCGCACAGCGCGCGCACTCATTTCCCGCGGTGTCAGTGATCTTCGCGTTAGCAACCGCTCGATCGATCGCGCGTGCCAGCTGGCGCAAACAGTCGGGGGGCGCGCGATTCCCTTTGACGAATGGGCGGCGCAATGCTCTGAGATCGATATTCTGCTTACATCGACAGCGTCGGAAACGCCGTTGCTGACACGGGCGAAACTGGCGCCGATGCTGCGCGAACGATTGGATCGTCCGCTTTTCATTATTGACATCGCCGTGCCCCGAGACGTCGATCCCAGCGTAAATGAAATGGAAGGGGTTTATCTTTACGACATCGATTCGCTGCGATCTGTGGCGGAGCAATCGCTTGCTCTCAGACGCCAGCAGGTCGCCGCAGCGGAGGCAATCATTGCCGAACATGTTGCCGATTTCCTGGATTCAATTTCGCGAGGATTGAATCGCCCCTCACAAATGGCGGACCATCCTTCGCCTGGCGAGACTTCGCTGCGGACTTCGGAACTGTAGGGGAAGCTGTCAACTTCCCCCACAAACTATCGCAAGCTACATTTCCAGGATGGTTGGAAAAATTGTCCTGGGAACGCGTGGGAGCGAGCTTGCGCGCGCGCAAGCTCGATTAGTCGAGAAAGCCATTCAAGGCGCGCAACCGCACATCACTATCGAGATCAGAATTATCGCGACAAAAGGCGACAAAGCTAAAGTCATCGATCCTCGCGCCGGGCGAAAAGGATTATTCACGGCCGAAATCGAGCGAGCGCTTCTCGCCGAAGAGGTCGACGTCGCGGTCCACAGCGCGAAGGACCTGCCGAGCGAAACGAGTCCAGGCGCAGAAATTGCCGCAGTTCTTCCCCGGGCGCCGATGGACGATGTGTTGGTGTCCAGACACCGGGGCGGCCTCGCCTGCCTCCCACAGGGCGCAACAGTGGCCACCGGCAGCGTGCGAAGAAAACATCAATTGCTGTGGAAACGCGCGGACCTCAAGTTGATCAACCTTCGCGGCAACGTGCTCACCCGGCTGCGAAAACTGGCCCAAAACAAGTGGGACGCCATCGTGTTGGCCCGCGCGGGCCTGGAACGCCTCGGACTGTCGCCAAGTCGTACCGAAATTAGCTTGGAAGGGAGACAATTTTTCCTGGAGATTCTTCCGCACGAAACTTTTTTGCCGGCAGGCGGTCAGGGAATCGTTGCACTGCAAGTTCGTGTGGGCGACCAAAACACGAAGGCACTGGTCGATCTCGTGAACGATCGAGAAACGTTGCTTTGTTTGCAGGCGGAGCGACAGTTTCTGCGCAACTTGCAAGGCGATTGCAATTGTCCGGTGGGCGTCGTTGCAAAGATTGAGGACGGCAAGATGAAAATGCGTGCGCAGGTTTTCGCGGGCGGCACGGCGACGCCGCGGGAGGCCGAAGTGCAAAGCGCGCCTGAAGACGGGGCGAAGCTGGCTGTAGAGCTATTAAATCGACTGGGAGCACCAGCCTTCGCGCAAGGCTACGGCTTGGCAGGAGAGCATGAGCAACAGTAGAAGCAAGAGTGGAGAAGTATATCTGGTTGGCGCTGGCCCAGGCGATCCCGGTCTGGTCACATTGCGAGCAAAGGAGTGCATCGAAAATGCGGACGCGATCGTTTACGATCATCTGGCAAATCCGGAGACGCTCAGTTGGGCGCGAGACGACGCGGAAATCATTTATGCCGGGAAGGAACCTGGCGGGTCGCAGTTAAGTCAGCAGCAAATCAACGCGCTGCTGATCGACAAAGCGCGCGAAGGAAAACAGGTCGTGCGGTTAAAGGGCGGCGACCCGTTCGTGTTCGGCCGAGGGGCGGAAGAAGCGCAGGCGATCGCCGATGCAGGTATCCCGTTCGAGATTGTGCCTGGAATCACCTCGGCTATCGCCGGACCTGCTTACGCAGGCATTCCCATGACACATCGGGCGCACAATTCGCACGTAACATTCTTTACAGGCCACGAAGACCCCGCGAAGGCAGAAAGCGCAATCGATTATGCCGCGCTGGCAAAACTCGGCGGCACCCAGGTCATGCTGATGGGCGTGGAACGCCTCGGATCGATCACGAACGAAATGCTCAAGCACGGCGTTCGCGGCGATTTACCGGTAGCGCTCGTTCGCTCCGCCACGACCGGACAACAAGAAACGCTCACAGGCAGTCTTTCAGATATCGCCCAAAAAGCTGTAGCTAACGATTTCAAAGCGCCGGCGGTGGCCGTGTTTGGAGAAGTCGTCGCGTTGCGTGATGGTCTCAATTGGTACGAAAAGCGGCCGCTCCTGGGGAAACGAATAGTCGTTACGCGAACTCGAAAACAAGCGAGCGCGCTAAGCAAGAAACTGCGCGCGCTGGGCGCTCAGGTGATCGAGTTGCCCACGATTCGCATCGAGCCGCCGACTGATTTACGCGAATTCGCGGAGCTGGTGCAGGACGCCCACATTTATGACTGGATTGTGTTCACCAGCGCAAATGGGGTCGAAGCATTCTTCGATATTTTTTTCAAGCTATACGATGACGCACGCGAAATCGGCGGCGCGCATATTGCCGCCATCGGGCCGGCTACGGCCCAACGAGTGAAAGACTTTTATCTGCATGCCGATCTTCAGCCCGAGGAATTCGTGGCGGAGGCGGTGTTGCGGGAATTTAAAAAGCAGGGAAGCATCGAAAATTTGCGCGTTCTGCTGGTCCGCGCAGAGAAGGCGCGGGACGTCCTGCCGAAAGAACTCTCGGCGGCGGGAGCGATCGTGGACGAGGCGTTC
>QHQA01000014.1:90139-90673 GCA_003219695.1 Verrucomicrobiota bacterium | reverse complement strand
CGCTGTGCGCCCGATCGGGTCCTCTTGTGCTCTTTAGCAAAGGCGGCCCGTAACGCGTCTTCGATGACTGCGCGCAGCGAGCACCGGCGCTCATGCGAAATCTTCTTCGCCTTTTGCAGAAGCGAATCCTCGATTGAAATTGTCGTCCTCATGCACCAAAGCATACCCGGACTACATCATGATGCAACGAGGCGCGCGGACAAGGTGCGTCGCCCCAATGGAGCTTTACGCACTCAACTCCGTAAAGGTGCGTGGCCGCGTAAAAACAAATCTACGCGGCTTTACGCTCTCAACTTTCCTGCGTAGTTGCTCTAAAAAATTTTCGATCGGATGAAATGACTGGCAAGAACTTCCAACGCAGTTCAAGCTTTCCGCACTCATGAGTTCGACGAAGAGGGCTCGCGGCAGCCCTTCCGGATCTGCCCGCGACTCGCTACGACTTTCGACGCGCCCAATTCACTCAGCGGATGCACGCGCTCGACTCTCGGCCCATTCCCTGACGTGTGGCGGAAAAAATCCGCCGGTTGGATTGTG
>QHQA01000014.1:0-90080 GCA_003219695.1 Verrucomicrobiota bacterium | reverse complement strand
TCGATTGCAAGAAACCAGCGTCGAAGGTGACGAAGCAAGCATTTTCTGCTCTGCTTGCGCGGTGGACGTCTCACTCAAGCAAGTCGTTAACGCTTTCGCTGAGGGTTTACTCGCGATTGATGGAAGCGGTGTCCCGCACAAATTATTTAAGCCAGGTGTTGGGCCGGACGGTGAAGGAGAAGCTGTCCGATTGGCACTTCAGCACATGCGAGCGCGATCGCCGGAGTTTTTTTCAGAAGCCAGAACCAAGCAGCTTCCCGATGTCCTGATCCCGAAGCAGTGGGCACTCGAGTTCAAAATTGTTCGGCCATTCGGCGATAACGGGCGTCCAGCGGAACACTGGTCAGAAAATATTCTTCATCCATATCCTGGGAACACCAGCTCACTCGGCGATTGAATGAAGCTTCTGCAATCTGGATTACCGGAGCGCAAAGGCATCATCGTGTTTGGATACGAACACACACAAGCAGTGGTTCCGCTCGATCCAGCGATTCGCTCATTCGAATTGCTTGCAGCCCAAGTGATGCAGGTAAAGCTCACCGCGCGTATCGAGCGCCGGATCGAAGGATTGATTCATCCAGTTCATCAGGTCTTACGAGTCTTCGGCTGGGAAATTCTCAGTACCACTCATCCATCGTAAGCGGCTTACGATCTGTCACAACCAACATATGACGAGCATCCGATTGAAAGTGAAGGCGCACGCGGTGCAACCTCCGCATTTGACGATTTTACCCGGTCGCGATACGACAAGCTATGGCGCATAAGTGTACTTCGCCTGGTTGCGAGTTTTCTCTTCCGGATACCTATCCGCTGCCTAAATGCCCGTGGCATATGGTGCCTGGTCGCGGGCCAGTAAAAATTGCGGCGGCACTGGCAGTTGCCGCGGCTGGTTTGGGCGGTGGTCTTGCCTATAAAAAGTTCAAGACCTACGTGCAGAAGAAGCAGTTGCGTAAGCAACGCAAGCAATTTCGCCAGCGCGATGCGTCCGCTTCCGAACAGAAGCAGAAAGCCCCTGCTGTTCGTAAGGGAGCTGCTTCAAAGTCTCCGAAACGGCCGCCACGCAAACGAAAGAGAGTATCGAAGCGAGCAGTGTAAGATTCGGAAATAAGGAAAAACGACGAAGAGGCTGGTCAAAACGCTGCGTTGTAGCTGCTCGATCAGGAGCAATTAGTTCGCCGCGGCGGCAGCCTTGGCGCGAGCGCGCTGATTACAGGCGGCGCGCAAAGCTTTCATCTCAGTGCGCAGCACGGCTATCCGTGCAGCAACGCCTTTGTATTTCTTCGTGGTCCCTGTGACTTCCCGGTGGACCGCGCCTTGGTTGACAAGGCCCTGAAGCTTTTCATACGCACGCAAACGCAGCATCTCTTGGCCGCCACTGGCTGCGTTTCGCTCCCGCAGATTGAGGAGCATAACTTCGAACAAGGGCTTGAACTCGAAAGAGGCCTTCGACGAAAGCACAGCGATCAACTCTTCGGTAATGTTGTCCGGTCCGCGACGCGTGAAAGAGATAGCAGATCGTTTAGACATCTGAGAGTATCGCATCGATCCGGGAAATAGCGACCGAGGCCGCCTGGCCGTAGGAATGAAGAGTGAAAATCGCGATGCCCAGAAATGCAAAGCACGCATGACGCATTTGCATAAATTGTCGCGCATTGAACGCGAACCAATCACTGGATAATCCGGGAGTCATCGCGTTCCCGCCGTTGATCTGGCTGGTGAACGCGGTAATCAGCGTTTTGGTGCATCTGTTCATACGGCTGCCGATCATGACATATGGCGCATGCCTCGTCTTCGGGATTGTCTTTATCGTTCTGGCGCCGACGCTGGCAATGTGGGCCTTGATAACAATGAAAGCGGCCGGAACGAACGTTCACCCTGCCAAACCTGCGCTGGCGATTGTGCGCGACGGGCCGTTTCGCTTCACTCGTAATCCGATGTATCTGGCGCTCTGTTTGGTGCAGGTCGCGCTCGGCTTTTTTCTTAACGACTGGATCACGTTGCTCTTTGTGGTGCCGCTCGCCTTGATCTTTCATTACGGCGTTATCCTTCGTGAAGAGAGATATCTCACCGCGAAATTCGGTGAGCCTTATTTGCAATACAAACGCGAAGTGCGTCGTTGGATCTGAATCACACGCGAGTCCTGCGCCGGACAAGCGGGAAGACGGCTCACACGGAGACTTCCACGACTGCCTCTGTGATCGGTGCCGGAATCGGCTCCCCATGCTTTCTCAAACTTTCAAGATAGCCCTGAATAGCGTCGCGAATGTTCGTCATTGCTTCGTCGCGGGTTTTCCCTTGCGAGATGCAGCCAGGCAGAGCTGGGCATTCGGCGACAAATACGCCGTCTTCATCGGGTTCAATCATGACACGAAATTTCACCTCGCAAGTTTAGCAATCGCCGGAGCGGTTCGCAACGCCACTCTTTGCGGCTGAGACAGGACATTGCTTCACGCCGCGTATTTCGATTTTAGATGATCGATGTATGCGCTGTAACTGTCCGCGAGCGGCGCGCTTTCGATGAAGAGAATGTTCTCGGCGTTGAATTGTTCGCCTTCAGCGAGAAAAGAACACCGAAAGATTGTCCATTGATGAGATGCTTGGCTGATTAGCGAAGGCTGACCATGCCATTGTTGCAATTGCGGGTTGCGGCGGTCCGGCTTGCAGTCGCCAGATCAGTTTCGGCAGACGAAACGAATAACATGCGCGAGGTGCAGAGGAAAATGTGCGACGGCGGATTTAATTGCGGCGAGATCGACGGCGCATACAGCAGCCGGGGGATTAATAAAGTTCGTTTCGGCGAGGCTGCTGAAACCAACACGCGAGACGCGTATGCTCTCCAACACGTTCCTGCGTTCTCTCCGCGGCAAGTCTGCAGCGTGGCCACTTTCTGCGCTGAGGACAGCGCACGCTATAACAGACTGTCTCCGGATTCTCCCTATGTGGCTGTATAATGTCCGCTGTCGGCAGCGGAAATTCTTCGAGATGGATTGTCTCGAGATCAATTGAAAAAAGCGACCGACTGGCTGGTCAGCAGCGATGTTTTAATGGGCAGATCAGGGAAGGGAGAGGTATGCAAAGACGTTCCAAAACAGGTGTCAGGTCTCTAAATACCCGTACGCGGGTGCGATCGGGCGTGCGCAGTGGTCGAATCAGGCAAAAGCGCGGACTGTATCCGCAAAAGGAAGCGGCTTATTGGCGCAAACGACATTCGAAACAACCATACGCGAAGAATTACTCTTACCAGGAATTCAGGCACGCGTATCGCACCGGCTACGATACTTTCTTCAAGTATCCGGGGAAGAAATTCGACGAGGTCGAAGAGTCGGTTGCGACCGAATATGAAAACGCTAAACCGGCTTCAGCATTGCCATGGGACATCGCGCGTCCCGCGGTAAACGCGGTCTGGGAAAAAATGGCCGGCGTGATCGGTCCGCGTGATCCCGACCGCGGCATACGCGGCTCGATTTGAGGCAAGTGTAATCTCTGGTGAAATCTTCCGCTACGACAGCGGACACTACAGGCTCTCGTCGATCCGAAGATTGACTCAGATTGGCACAGATTCATTTGTAGAGCGGGCGCTTCGCCTGCCCGGTAACTGATGTTCGTTTCGGCGGTCACAGACCGCCGCTACAGATTTCCGCAGGCCGCAATTTGCGCGCCTTATTTTTTGCGCGTGTAATAAGTGGAAATGCTCGAGCCTACTGCGGATGAAATACGCGATTGGGGAAATTCGGTCATCCAGCTCATGGTCGATTATCTCGGCGATCTCCGCGATCGCAGGGTGTATCGGCAGATGTCTTCACGCGAGATTCGAGAAAAACTCGACCCCGCGCTACCGACCAAAGGAATCAGTTTTGACGGCCTGCTGAAAGTTTTTCGCGAAAACATTATTCCATTCAGCCGACAGAACGCGCATCCGCGCATGTTTGGCTACGTGCAATCGCCCGGGATTCCAATCGCGGCGTTCGCCGACCTGCTAGCATCGACCTTAAACGCGAATCTCACGGTGTGGCGTTCCGCCCCGGCGCCAGTGGAGCTCGAGCGCTTAACGATCGATTGGATCCGGCAAATTCTTGGATTCAATGCTGAAGCCGGCGGACTCTTTGTCAGCGGTGGATCCATGGCCAATCTGGCCGCGATCGCCGCGGCGCGGCAGGCGAAAGATTTTTCGTCAAGTCGCTTGCGCATGTACGCGTCGAGCGCGACGCACTTTTCCATCGCCAAGGCGGCAGCGCTTTTGGGAATCGGGCGCGAAAATGTGCGCTTGGTCGCCGTTGACGAGCGCTTCAAAATACGGACGGACGATCTCGTTGCAAAAATCACTACTGATCTGGAGGCGGGCTTGCTTCCATTCTGCGTCGTTGCGAACGCTGGAACCGTGGATACGGGCGCAGTCGATCCCTTGGCGGAAATTCGAGAGATCGCGGACCGCTTCCAACTTTGGATGCATGTGGATGGAAGTTATGGCGCCTTCGCTATTCTCGCGGAATCGGCGAGGAGATTGTTTGGGGGAATCGAGCAGGCGGATTCGATCGCGCTCGATCCTCACAAATGGCTTTATCTGCCAGTGGACGTTGGCTGCGTGATCTACCGCGACCCCGAGATCGCCCGGGCCGCTTTTGCTCATGAAGCTGATTACACTCGCATGTTTGGTGAGAAGGCAGACGAAGCGTTCGCGTTTTGGGATTATGGGCCGGAACTGTCTCGGCGTTTTCGGGCGCTTAAAGTGTGGATGCTTTTAAAGGGAGTGGGACTCGAGTCGTTGAGCGAGGCGATTGAAAGCAATCTTGCGTGCGCGCGTTACCTCGAGTCGATGGTGCGAGCCAGCGATGACTTCGAGATGCTCGCGCCGGTGCAGCTATCGATCTTCTGCTTTCGTCATGTGCCAGCGCAGCTCACACATGAATCGCCCGAGGCAATTGACGCCTTCAATGAACGACTTCTGGTCGCTCTGCAACGAGACGGCAGTTCGTATCTATCCAATGCCACGCTCGCCGGCCGCTTCGCGCTGCGCGGATGCGTGCTGAACTATCGGACCACTTTGCACGACATGGAAATTCTGCTCGATGATTTGCGGCGCGTGGCAAGATTATTACTGACCTCTGCGTAGGCACTGATCAGTGCAGAACCGCCACAGAATGGACTCACGGTGGCTGGCCTGTGGGGCAAACGCAGCGAAACCTCAAACCAGTAGGTTATTTGGCCTTGAGCACGACAACACGATCCACTGTTAGACCCGGGCCGGTACCGGTCGTGTCAAGCCGCACGCGTGCGCCGGCTTGGATGTCGTTCGGATCGATTGGGCTTCCATCCTCATTAACGTACCGGACATTTGGCGCGAGTCTGTAAACGACAGGTTGTGTCCCAATACCTGATCTGGTCACTTTGATGGATTTGCCCGGCGTGAATTCATTGACGTAGCTGACCTCGCCGCCCGGCGCCGCAGCGATATCCCTTTCTCCAGTACTTGTTGGTCCCGACCCGGTCGGCACGTTTGTCTGGGCGAACGTGACCGGCGCGATCGCTACACAAGCGAGAGCAATCATTTTCAATTTCATTTGTTTCCCTTTCCTTCGTTTCGTTTCAGTTCAGTCATTTTTGATACGCGCGCCGGCAGTTGTTTGGATGTTCAAAGGCCACGATGGCTCTCGACGGAGTTCGATGTGCAGTCGCATGCGAAAATGTCACCAGAGAAGATCTTTGAACTGCTCGATGGTAAACCGGCGTCGCGCACAATCGCCGCCACAATCAAGATTGTTGTTTCCTTACTTCCTGCTTTCGTGATTTCAGGGTTAAATTTGTGTGAAATGAATTCAGAAAATCCGACAATTGAAATCTGTCCCGGCATCACTCGCCGGACAGTTGCACACGGGAAGACGATGTATCAGATGATGGCTACGCTAGCCGCCGGGAGCAAAATGCCGGCGCACTCACACGAGCAGGAGCAGATCGTTCACATTCTGGAAGGCCGAATGCGACTGATCGTTGACAGCGTGCCACACGAGCTTTCAACTGGGGATTCGTTTTATCTCGCCAGCAATGTTCCGCACGGCGTGGAAACGCTCTTACCGACGCGCGTGCTCGATACTTTCAGCCCGCCGCGCAACGACTACCTGGCGATCGACGAAAAAGTTCGCCACGGTGCGTTGTAGCTGGGTGCAGCTGGCTCGCTCGAGCTCTTTCGGCCGTTGGAAACGCCGTTGGTCCCAAAGCGGTGTCAAGTTCGCCACGGCGAATCCGTCCTGTGGCGGACCACCGCACTCCAAGGCAGCTATGCCGCGTAAGAATCTGTAAATTTGCCGGCTGCTCAACTTTTCGGCTCGTCCGCAATCCTAAGCACAATCTTCCCGCGCGTATGATGGGTCATGGCTTGTTGTTGCGCTGTGACCGCGTCACTCAACGGTAGAACTTGTGTCACGATTGGCTTGATTTTCCCGCCCTCAATCAGACGCGCAATCTCAGTGAGATCGTTGGCGTCCGGGTGAACGGAGATCGCCGCTCCGTGAATTTCCCGCTTCTTGATCTCGGCCCGATCAGGAAGCTCGACCAGCGACATGACGATGCCGCCTTTCTTCACCACGCCATAGGAGCGTGCGAGGGTTTCTTTGCCCACTGGATCGAGCACGGCGTCCACTCCTTTCGCAACATCTTCGAACCGCGTTTTCGTGTAATCCACTGCGACGTCCGCGCCGAGTTGTTTGAGTAGGTCCTGGTTTGCCGTGGAAGCGGTCGCAATGACACGCGCACCGCGCGCTTTCGCGATCTGCACCGCAAAACTGCCGACGCCGCCTGAGCCGCCGTGGATAAGAATGGTTTGCCCGGGCTGTAGCTTCGCCACGTCCACTAATGCCTGCCACGCAGTCAATGCGCCCATCGGCACCGCCGCGGCTTCCACGAATTTCAGGGACGCAGGTTTTCCAGCCACTTCCCATTCCTTGACCGTCACGTAATCCGCCCAACCGCCGCCGAAGGTTGGGTAGCCGTAAACCGCCTCGCCTGTTTTCAACCTGGTGACATTCGCGCCGGTCTTTTCCACAATGCCCGCGATGTCGTAGCCCGGAATCAGCGGCAGATGCGTGCCGAATTCCTTCGCATATTTTCCGCTGAGCGTGAGCGGGTCGGCCGGATTGACGCCGCTGGCGATCACGCGCACGAGCGCTTCATCCTCGTTCGGTTCTGGCCGCTGCACTTGCTCGAGTTTCAGCACTTCAGGCGCGCCATATTCGTGCGCGACGACAGCCCGCATCATAGGCTTTTCGTCCGCGCCAATGGCGGAGACGGACAGAACTACAGGCACCGTTAGACTCAACAACTGGAGAATTGATCTCGGGACTCGCATGCCGGTCACGTTCGTGTGGAACTGCCTCGCGCGCGAGTTCGAATTCCTCGCTTGCTGGTCTCGCGTGCAGTCGCTCGCGTGATTCGCCCGTCATGCACGCGTCCAGCCGATCGAGCTGCGCATGAAACGCTCGGTTGAGAAAGGCTCGAACGCGCGGCGCTGGCTTTGCCACTGGTGCCGGATGCGCTTACGCCTGCCACATCAAAAGGCATCGGCGAGTTTTGACCGTAATGCGTCGGCAGAATTCGAGGCCGGACCGGCACCAGCGTTTAGGATGATGATCATCCTGGTTAAATCGAATCTCCGAGGCGCCGCGCTCGAGATTTCACCGTCTTTCGTCGATGAAAATTTCCCAACGTGTCACACTTTCCAGTTTCAGAATGGCGCGTTGGAACCACGGGTCGTTTTTCAGTTTTTCTCGCACTTCATTTTCATTTTCCGCGTTGACGATCAAGAGCGCGCCACGCGGGAGGCCCGCTTCATCGAGCAAGGGGCCGCCCATCATGATGAAGCCTTTCCCAACGAGTTCATCGATGAAGGCCGCGTGTTCGTCCCAGAAGGGCTGCTCCCGCGTGCCCTTCGATGGATCGCGATTGGGGCCAGCTGACGAAATTGTTATGAACGTATTTTTCATCACATGATCCGATCAGATTTATTGACCACAGATTAAAGCAGATTGCACAGATTATCTTTCGCTGCTTCGCTCCGTCCAAATCTGTGTGCATCGGGACGCAGGGAACGGAGTCGCTGGGGAGCGAACGACATAGACGGGAAGGCCGAATGGCCGAGAGAGCGGGAGCGAGCGAGTCAATCTGTGGATGAACTACGGTGGCTGGGAAGCCGCCGCTCCTTGAGAAGCGAATTGCAGCCGCGCTGAGTCAGCGCACAGTTGGGACAGGAATAATGAGCGCTGCTACTGCAGATCAAGGCTCGAGTTGGAACAAAATCGTTTTGGTGCTTCTCACGCTGGGCGTCGTTTCGATGCTGTCGCTGTTTGTTGCGGGTGCGATGAGCTTGATTTCGTTCGCGGAGCGGATTCATCCGCTTGCGGGCACGATCGTCTTCTGGAGCATCAGTCTGGCCGCGGGAGTTTGTGCGCTCTATTGCGTGATCGCGTATGCACGGCTGCCGGCAGCGCTGGTGCCGCCGAAGGAGGCATCGGGAGCCAAGCACGATGCGTACTTGCAAGCGCTGCGCGCACGGCTAGCAAGTAATCCGCGCACGCGCGAATTGCCGCTGGTCACACCGGCTGACATTGAGGCCGCGGTGACGCAGTTGTCGAAGGAAGCAGACACGGTTGTGCGGCGGACGGCGAGCACTGTTTTCCTGAGCACGGCGCTGATGCAAAACGGGCGGCTCGACGGCCTCGTGGTCCTGTTCACACAAATTCAAATGGTGAACCGGGTCGCCCGCGTTTACGTGCAGCGCCCGTCGCCCCGCGAATTGATGCGGCTGTATGCGAACGTGGCCGGCACGGCATTGATAGCGAGCGGGCTGGAATCGCTCGATCTGGGTGAAATGATCGCGCCGCTGGCCACTTCCGTTGTGCCAGCCCTCAAAGGTGGAATTCCGGGTCTAAGCGGCATTTCAGCGCTTCTCGTAAGGTGCATTTCAAACGGCGCTGCGAACGCATTTCTAACGCTGAGGGTTGGTGAAGTAGCGCGACGCTATTGCGCGCTTACTTCACGCTGTTCGCCTGACGCTATCCGCAAATCTGCCACGGCCGCAGCGGTTCACCATCTAGGCCGGATCGTGCGAGAAAACGGCGCACTGGTTGTAAGGAAGATTTGGGAGGCGGCGCGCGATAGCGGCGTATCCAAAGTCGAAGACATCGCGGGCGCGACCCGCGATTTGTTTACGAGGATTTCACCGTGGCGATTGAAAGAAGACGATTCGGTGCCTCGGCCATGACTTGCCAAGCCGATCGTAAGTTGACATAACGAATTGGCGCGCCCGGCGGTCGCGCCCTACCGTTGGGCTGCCAATTCCTGGCATTTTTTTAAGTCGAGTTTGCCGGAGGCGAGGACCGGGATGGCTTCGACGCGCTGGATGTGTTTTGGAATCCACAAATTTGGCACGCCGGCGTCGCGAAGTTTCTCGCGCAACTCGGCAAGATCCAGATCGACGGCGCTGAGCAAAACGAGCGCTTCGCCCTTGGCTTCGTCTTGCACGCCCATGACGGCAATCGGACGTTCATCTCGTCCGGACAACTCCAATAGGTCGATGATTTTTTGTTCGATCGCCTCGTGCGGCACCATTTCGCCGCCGATCTTTGAAAAACGAGACAGGCGGCCTTCGATGTAAAGAAAGCCGTCCTCGTCGAACCGGCCGATGTCGCCCGTCCTCAACCAGCCGTCGCGCAGGACCTCAGCGGTCCTTTTGGCATCGTGCAGGTAACCTTCGAAAATGTTGACGCCGCGCAGCCAAAGCATCCCGGTTTCGTAAAGGGAAAGTTTGTGCTCTGTGTCCGGTTCACGAATTTCCGATGCAATTCCCGGCGCCAGTCGTCCCACCGAACCGAGGCGATTGGTTGGCTCGGCGTCTGCAATTGGTTCCGGCAGATTAACGCTCACCACCGGCGCGGTTTCGGTCAGGCCGTAGCCTTCGAAAACTTTTTTGCCAAAGCGTTTCTCGAAATGGGTTGCCAGATCGAGCGGCATTTTTTCCGCGCCGACGATGGTGAGGCGCAAACTGCGAAGCTGATGCGGCTCGGCTTTGCGCAAGTACAGACGCAGGAAGCTTGGTGTCGCCAATAGAAACGTCAGCTTGTATCGCTCGATCAACGCTGCGCACGTTGCTGCTTCCAATGGATTCGGATACGTGACGATGCGCACGCCTTCGATGACCGGATACCAAAGCGTCACGGTCGATCCGAACGTGTGAAAGAAGGGCAGCGACGCGAGGATAGCGTCGCTTTTTTTCGCGGCGAGGAGCTGCCGGAACTGCGAGACATTTCCCACGACGTTGCGATGACTGACCACGACACCTTTCGGTTCCCCGGTCGTTCCACTTGTAAAAAGCAACACTGCTTCGGCGCGACCGCCGTTTTTGGGAACTTGCAAAAGCCGCAAAAGCAAACGTGCCGGGACCAAGGCCGACACAATCCACCAGAAAATGATCTGGCGTTTCATTTGCGGAACCAGTTCGTCCAGCTTCAAAACGTGTTCGGGCCACGGAAAATCTTTGATTCGTTCCATGAATTGCGTGGCTGAAATTGCGACGCGCAAGTTGGCGCGCTTGCAGCAGGATTCATTCGCCGCACGCCCCATCGTGAAATTAAGATCGACAGGCACCTTGTCCGCCAGCGTCACAGCGAGATTCGCCAGCATCGATCCTCTGCTGGCAGGCAAGACGACCGCTATTCGTTTGTCTTGAAATCCTTTTCGGAGATGACGGCTCAACGCAGCCGCTGCGCCGAGCAATTTTGCCCGGCTCAGTTTGCTGTGATCGGTTCCATCAATGACTGCTGTCCCGAATCGGCCGCGCTTCAGACCACGCACGCATTCTTCGGCAAGATGCCTGTCCAATGATGGCCGCCGGCTGAAACAAAACTCGGCGAGCTTGAGCAATTCTGCGCGAACTGTGGCGGTGTCGGCTGCCTCGGGTTTGATCGGTTTGCCGAATGCGACCGTCACCGGATAGCGAAATCGCTTCGGCCATTTCCAAAAAAATTTGCCGCCCTCGAACGAGAAGATCGAGCCCCAAAGTTGATCCGTCCAAACTGGAACGACTGTCGCATTCGCGCGCCGCGCGATTAATTCGTATCCGCGTTGCAACTTCAGCAGCACCCCCATGCGCTCCAACTGGCCCTCTGGAAAAACGCATACGATCTCGCCGGCAGCGATTTTTTCAGCAGCAGCGCGAACGGCATGATGTGAATGACGGGGATTGATTGGAATGCAGCCGAGCGCGCGCAAGAAGGGATGCGAGATCGGCTCGTGATAATAGGCCTCGTCGATGACGTAGCGGATCGGGCGCGGACAGGCGAGTTGCAGCACGAGAGCGTCCACCCAGCTGATGTGGTTTGGCAAAAGAAGAAATCCGCTATCGGGCAAATTTTCCAGACCTAGCGGCGTGACTCGATAAAAGCAGCGCACCAGCGGGCGCCCAAAGAAATAAAGCGCGCGCTCAGCAGCGGATGTTCCGGCCATGATTTATGATTTACAATCGGCGAGCGGCAAACTGCAATCGGCAATTGTCGATGCAAACAAGCGAGCGAACACAGAGCGGCGCCCGTGCCGCTCTCTTCCTGCTGCTGACAATCAATCTGTTCAATTACATCGACCGGCAAATTCTGGCTGCCGTCGAGCCTGACATTCGCGCAAGTTTTTTTGCGCCTGGCGACGTAAACGCCATGACGAAGACCGGCCTGCTCGGCGATGCGTTTTTCGTAACATACATGATCAGCGCGCCGATTCTCGGTTTGCTTGCCGATCGGATCTCCCGCTGGATGATCGTCGGCAGTGCTGTGATTTTGTGGAGCCTGGCCAGTGGAGGCTCCGGTTTGGCGGCAACATTCGTCATCCTGTTTGCGACTCGCATTTGCGTCGGAATTGGTGAAGGCGGCTACGGCCCGGCCGCACCGACCATTTTATCCGATCTCTTCCCGATCGAAACGCGAGGCCGCGTTATGGCGATTTTTTACACGGCGATTCCAGTCGGCAGCGCACTCGGCTATGTCATCGGCGGATTAATTGGTGCTCATATGGGGTGGCGCTGGGCATTTTATCTAGTTGCCCCGCCGGGTTTGCTGTTGGGCCTGCTGTGTTTCTGGCAACGGGATCCGCGCGTCGCTGCAAATCGCCTGGTCCAGGAATTGCCGCGCCGCAGCATGCGTGACTACCTGAACCTATTCCGCACACGCTCTTATCTCATCAATTGCGTGGCTCAAACATTGATGACTTTTGTAACCGGCGGCCTCGGGTTTTGGGTGGCGGCTTATTTGCGTTATCGCGCTCAAAGTCCCGATGTGGGCATGACTGTCTTTGGCTTGATCACTGTCGTCGCAGGTTTGATCTCGACACTTCTGGGCGGCGTGATCGCCGACAAATTGCGCTCGCGTTTTGCCGGTTCATACTTCTGGGTCTCGGGAATCGGGATGCTGATCGCGTGTCCGATTTTCATTGTGACCCTTTATATTCCATTTCCCGCGGCATGGATCACAATGTTCCTTGCGATTTTCTTCTTGTTTCTGAACACAGGTCCCTCGAACACGGCTCTGGCCAACGTGTCGTCGCCCGCCGTGCGCGCGACCGCGTTTGCGGTAAACATTCTCGTCGTCCACGCGTTGGGCGATGTGCAGGCGTTCTGGCTGCTTGGTTACATCGGAGGCCACACAAACATGCACGTGGCGTTTCTATTTGTGTCCGGAATTATTTTCGCGTCGGGTCTAATATGGTTGCTGGGAGTGAAATATCTTCCGGCTGATACAGCCGCTGTAGAAGACGCACAAATCAGGTAGCGCCGGCTCGGCGTTCCGCAAACGGTTCCGTCGCTGCGTTAGCCTACCCCAGCAGCCATGCGCTCCAGCTCCGCTGGTGGCAAGAACAGTGTAAGCCAGGCAACCTGTGTTGCGGTTGATTATCACGTCCTTTACCTGGGAACCGCTACGCGCCATCACTGCGGATATGAAAACAACTGGCGCAACGACTAAAGTGACTTCCTTTTTAGAAATGATGTCGATCCTTCGGCTCCGCTCAGCACAAGCCTTGCGCACGCTTGTGATCTGTTTGTTCGCGCTCCTCGTCGTGAATGCATTTGCAGACGGTGTTCCCGACGATTGCACACAGCTTATCCTGGGAATCGCGCCTACTTGGAATTCGATGCGCGGCGACTTGCGATTGTTTGAGCGTTCACACGGCGGGGGCTGGAAACTTGTCGCCGGTCCTTTCCCCGCATTGTTCGGCAAGAACGGGCTCGCCTGGGGCACAGGTTTGGCCGGTCAAAATGAGCCCGGCCTTCGGAAAAAAGAGCGAGACGGTCGCGCGCCGGCGGGAGTCTTCGAGATCGGGCAGGTCTTCGGATACGCCCCGCATCTGCCGGCGGGAGCCGATTATCCGTACCATCAGGTTACCGAGGCAGATGTTTGGAGCGACGATCCGCGGTCGCCCAATTACAATCGGCATATTGTGATCGATCCGAAAAATCCACCAGACAATTACAGCCACGAGAAGATGCGCCCGGGTGATTTTGCTTACGAGTGGATAATCGAAGTCAGGCATAATTCCGATCCGCCCGTGCCCGGAGCGGGAAGCGCCATTTTTTTCCATATCCGGCGGGGCGTGAACCGGCCAACCACTGGTTGCACCACGATGGCGAAGGAAAACCTTTTAAAAGTGATCACCTGGCTGCGAGCGCAACGGCATCCTTCTTATGCCTTATTGCCCGCTGCCGATTACGACAAAAAATGGCGTGCGTGGAACCTTCCATCGCCGGAGACGATTTCCCCCGCTGTTTCATCAGATCATTGAATCCTGAGCTTGCTTGGCTAGCTTATTGTTAGTTTACCATGGCACGACGACGAAAACGTCCCAATCCTGACTCGGAAGAAAACATTCGCCGCATTGACACAAAAGCGCGCGCGAAGAAGCAGACGCACGGTTTTCAGGTCCACTTTCTTCGCGGTGATCGCGTGGTGACAAAAATGTTCAGCGACAATGTCCATGGTGGAAAGCAAGCTGCGAGGCGCGCCGCCCGAAAGTTCAAGCGGACGATGGTGCGCCGTTTGCCCCGGAGAAAATTTCTCGGCGGTCGATAGATTGCTGGCGGTCGAGGCGCGTTTTTCGCTGGAACGCTTTCCAGCACGCTAAAAATCCTGGTGCGAAATCTTCCGGTCGCGCGGACGTCCAGCCATCGACGATCGCTGGAGGCAAAAATGCGCCTTGCTCGATTTCGGACTTGTTAGGCGCGAGATCTCCGGAGGCCACGCCGCGATAAAGTGCGATAAACTCATGATCGGTGCACGCCGAGGCCGGAAGCTTCGAGATTCCTTCAAGAGGGACATCAAGGCTTAACTCCTCCTTCAATTCGCGTCGGGCAGTTTCATCGTAGGTTTCGCCGGCAGTCACGTGTCCCGAGGCGCTCGAGTCCCATTTCAACGGATGGCGATCTTTCCAACGCGAACGTTGCTGCAGATAAACTTCACCGGCGTGGTTGAAAATGAAGATGTGAACGGCGCGATGGCGCAAGTTATTCCCATGCACGTGAGCGCGGGTTGCGTAGCGCAGAATCCGATCGTTTTTATCGACGACCGGGAAGCGCTCCTCATTCGTTAGTGGCGTGTCTGGGCGGGGGAGCGGCGCAATGAAATTCGCGAGGGCGATCCATTGCAGCAGCGATAGTTCTTCGGCTCGCGCCTTGGGATCGATGTTCACACGACGCGCGACCTCGGCCCAGTCGGTGGCGTATTCACGAAGCAATTTTCGTAGCTGTTTTCTTCTCTGAGAAAACCCGACGCAGACTAATTTCAAAAGTAGTTCATTATCGCGCTCTGGCAGCTCGACCGGATCGCGTGGCACGAGCCGCACCACTGCGGAATCGACCTCAGGTTGCGGAAAGAAAACGCTTGGAGAAATCGTGCGCAGATATTTTGCGCGATGGTACAACTGCACGCGCAGCGTCAACGCTCCGTAATCATGGGTGGACGGTAGCGCCGACAGGCGCATGGCCATCTCCTTTTGTAATGTTAACAGCCACAAAGAGATAGGATTTGGCTGATCAAGGAATTTCAATAGCAGTACGCTCGAAATATTGTAAGGCAGATTGCCAAGCAGCTTTACCCGGCGGCGCGCAAAAAGAACGCGCGGGTCAAATTTCAGCGCGTCAATGTTGAGCACTTCAAGCTGTTCATCGCCGAAGCGCGCGCGCAAAAAATTTGCGAGCCGCGCGTCTTTTTCAATTGCAAGAACGCGCGCGCCTTTCTCAAGGATAAACCGAGTCAGCGCACCTAACCCGGGCCCAATCTCAATCACGTAATCCTCCGGAGTGATTTGCGCCTGACTGACAATCCAGCGGGCCAAATTTTGGTCGTGTAGAAAATTTTGTCCGAGAGTTTTGACCGGCGAGACGCCTATTTCTTGAAGTGTGGCTCGTATCTCGGAAAGCTTCATAGGGGACCTTGCGTGCTGCGGCGAACAGCGCTGGTAAATCGCATGCCTGTTCACAATTTCTTGTGAACAAAATGCGCCAAAGCGGAAAACTTGTTCACAAGTTATTCACGCGCGTCGGCCGATGGCGGCGTATACGAGCGATTGAGGATCGGATCATTGGCTTGGCGTACGCTGTCAGTCGTAGTTGGCAACGCACGGCGCGAGCGCTTTTTCCGGCTCTTCAGATACGTCTGTCGCGCGTCCTTCAAAGAAGCTCCTTCGAGAAAGTACGCCGTCGCCGCGCGACCGATCGCGTAAGTGCCCGCGCCGGCCACCATGCCGCAGACCACGTTGCCCCAGCCGGGAAAAAACTTCAGCATCGCGCGGGCACCCTCGCGCAGAAGCATTCCCGCGCCGACATTTGCTCCGAGCGCAGTGATGAATTCGGTCGCGGCGCGCAAGCTCCGTTCCCGGCCGCTGATGTACATGATTCCGGAGACCATCAGGAGTTGAAGCGAAGTCAGGATCGGCATGTCGGCCAGTGGAATCGGTTGTGTGCCGATTGCCGCACAAATCGCGGTCGTCGATTTTATCAGCATTTGCGCGACATGAGCCTGCGCCTGGCGATCGCGTGAAATTCGAATCATCTCGATCTTGGCTTCGTTCGGCAATTCTTCCGCAAGCAGCGACATCAACCGCCGTTTGTCGGCCAATCCTGTTTCGCGAAGGCGAGCTACGCTCACTAAACGATTGCCCACTGGCTGCGCATTGAGCACTTGCTCCAACTGCGCGGCGCGCTTTTCGGACCCGAGTGAAAGGCCGATGATTTTCGTGTCGCCCAGTCGCAGCGCGACGGGTTTGTTCAAATCCGATTCGCCATCGTCGAAAAAGAAGATCATATCGGCAGGCTCGCGCTGGAGTTCTTCTTCGATCTGCGCTTGGACGGAATCGCCGGCGTCCCGCGCATCCAGGATCGAGATGGTTCCACGGCCCGGTATTGTCCACTCAGTCCAGCGATGCACGGGTATTAGCGTGATCCCGCGACTGCGGGACTCGTCAGATTCAGAAGCAAAAAGCATGTGGATGATTTCTTGCATCGGCGTTTTGCTCGAACCGACGAACAGGAATCGTGGCCGGCGCTGTTTGAGAAACAACTCTTTGAGCGGGGTCAGTTCCCGCAGGAGCGGCCGCCGAATTCTCTCGGGAAGTTTGCCTGCCAAAGGTTCAAGGCGCTCGGCAATTTGAACGAGTGTGGTCTGGTTCATTTTTCAGAAATGAAATCCGAATGACGAATGGCTTCGCCGCGATTATAAGCCTTGCATGAGTTTGAACATTGAAATTCTTTCGAAAGCGGCGACGCAGGCGCGCGGTTTGTGCATGGACGCCGTGCAGGCCTCGCAGTCGGGGCATCTTGGGCTCCCGCTCGGATGCGCAGAGATGGGCGCGGTGCTCTACGGCTACGCACTGAAATACAATCCGGCCGAGCCGCGCTGGATTAATCGCGATATTTTCGTACTCTCCGGCGGGCATGGCAGCATGTTCCTTTACGCCTGGCTGCACATGAGCGGCTACGACTTGCCCATGTCGGAAATCAAACGGTTCCGGCAATTGCATTCCAAGACGCCAGGTCACCCCGAGTTTGGTGATACGCCCGGCGTGGAATGCACCACTGGACCGCTTGGCCAGGGCGTTGGCAACGCGGTTGGAATTTCCGTGGCGACGAAAATGGCCGCGGCGCGTTTCAACACCGATGAGCACAAAATTTTCGATCAGCACGTGATCTGCCTGTGCAGCGACGGCGATATGCAGGAGGGCGTCGCTTCGGAAGCGTGTGCCCTCGCTGCTCACTGGGGTCTCGATAATTTAATTTTCATCTACGATTCAAACGCCGTCACGCTCGATGCCGCGGCGAAGGAGACCCAGAGCGAAGACACCGGCAAGCGCTTTGAAGCTTACGGGTTTGATGTGCAGGAAATCGACGGACACGACATGCAGCAGTTCCTCGACGCGTTCGAGGTTGCGAAGAGGCGCGACAACGGAAGACCGCAGTTCATCATCGCCCACACGCTCATCGGCAAAGGCGTCCCAGAAGTCGCAGGCACATACAAGGCGCATGGGGAAGCTGGCGCGGACGTGTACGATTATTTCGCCCAGCACAAAAAGAAGCTGCTCGCCGATTATGATCGGTGGGAAGAAACCTACGAGGCATGGCGCGAGAAAAATCCTGGTGAAGCGAAGCTGCTCGACGATGGCCTCGCGCGAAAAGTTCCTGCCGATCTGGTATCGAAAATTCCGGAGTTTCCGACAGACGCGAAACTGGCGACGCGCAAGGCGGGTGGCGAAGTGCTGCAGCCGATCGCGCGGGCCATGCCCCTGCTGATGAGCGGCAGCGCCGATCTATATGGCTCGACCATGAATTACATCAAGGACGGTGGCGATTTTAACCGAGATAATCCCGGCGGGCGCAACATTCGGTTCGGTATTCGCGAGCACGGCATGTGCGCGATTGTCAACGGCATTTCGTATCACGGGCTGTTCCGTGCGTCGGGCGCGACGTTCACGGTGTTCACCGATTATTGCCGCGCGTCGATCCGGTTAGCGGCACTGGCGAAACTTCCGAACGTTTACATTTTCACCCACGACTCGATCGGCGTCGGCGAAGACGGCCCGACCCATCAGCCTGTGGAGACGGTCAGCTCGGTTCGTTTGATGCCGAACATTGACGTGATTCGCCCGGCTGATCCTGAAGAAACCGCAGGCGCATTTGTGGCGGCGATGCAGCGAATCGAAGGGCCGACTTTTCTGGCGCTTACGCGCCAGGCTGTTCCGATCTTAAACGAGATCGATGTAGAACTGCGTCGCGAAGGAGTGTTGCGCGGCGGTTACATCGCGAAGAAGGAAACTGGCAAGCTCGAGCTGATCATCCTCTCATGTGGAAGCGAGTTGCAGCACGCGCTCGCTGCCGCGAAAGAGCTCGGCGACGGCGTGCGCGTTGTCTCGATGCCGTGTTTCGAAAGGTTCAACCGCCAGCCGCAAGAATACCGCGAAGAAGTTCTGCCTAACGAATGCCGCAAACGCGTCACCATCGAAGCCGGCGTGTCTGAAATTTGGTATCAATATGTCGGTCTCGACGGCAAAGTGGTTGGACTGCATGAATTTGGACTAAGCGCGCCCGGCTCCGAAGTGATGAAAGAACGCGGCATTGACGCGCAGCACGTGATCGGTGCGGCGAAAAGTCTCGGGTAGCGCATGCGTCTCGCGTGCTGGCGAGGGCCTCCTCGCCATCGCGGACTCCTGTTGTGACTTCCACCCCGCCTGAAGGCAATGAATTGAAGGGAAAGCCTGTTTCGGCGCAACGCCGAAACCAGCACGCGAGACACGTGCGCTACCCAGACTAAAACGCTTCTTCCGGCTCGCTCACGTTGCGCGCACGAGTTTCGAACCGGGTGAATTCTTTGCGAAACGTGAGCGGAATTTCACCGACGGGGCCGTTGCGCTGCTTCGCAATGATCAGTTCAGCCTCGCCGGCTTTCTCGACGCGGGCCTCCTCGTCTTCCTCGTAGAGTTCGGGCCTCACCAGTAACGCGACGAGATCGGCATCCTGTTCGATCGAACCGGATTCGCGCAGATCGCTCAGCCGCGGTTTGCCGCCGGAGCGTTGTTCCGGTTGGCGATTTAATTGCGCTACGACGATGATCGGAATCTTCAATTCCTTCGCCAGAGCTTTGAGTCCCGCGGATATTTCCGAGATTTCCAGCTGGCGATTGTCCTGCGCGCGGCGGGAAGTGGACCTAAGCAGTTGCAGATAATCAACGATCATCACGCGCACGTCCTGTTGCGCTTTGAGCCGGCGCGCCTTCGCCCGCAATTCGAGAATGGTGAGAGTCGGACTGTCGTCGATGAAAATTTTCGCTTCCGCGAGTTTCGACGCCGCTGCGGTCAGACTAGGAAAGTCGCGCTCAGCCAGAAATCCGTCGCGCACTTTTTGCAAATTCACGCGCGCCCGCGAGCACAACAGACGTTGCACCAACTGCTGGCTGCTCATTTCCAAGCTGAACACGCCCACTGGAAGTTTTTCATTAATCGCCACGTGTTCTGCAATGTTCATGGCCAGCGCGGTCTTACCCATGCTGGGTCGCGCGGCAATTACGATCATTTCCGAAGCGTGCAAACCGCTGGTCATCCGGTCGAATTCGACAAAGCCCGTGGAGATTCCAGTGATCACCGCGAAGATTTTCTGTTCCACTTCGTCGAGGAGATTGTTCACGTCATCCTGCTCTTCGTAAGCGCGGCGGACGCTCTCGGTGGCGGCGGAAATGATTTCCCGCAGAATGTATTTGTCGCGAACTATCTCGAGATAATATTGCACGTTCGCTGCAGTCGGGACGAACGTAAAGAGGTTCGTGACCAACGCCGCGCCGCCTACGCTGTCGAGCAAATTCCGGTCGCGCAGCACCTGTGTAAATGTGATCAGATCGATTGCCTGACCCGCGTTCCAAAGATCGACAAGGACGCTGTAAATCGTGCGGTGCGCGGGGACGTAGAAGTATTCCTCATTAATTTTCTCGACGCATTCCGCGATGGTCTCGCGCGGGGAGATGAGCATTGAGCCCAACACACCTTGCTCCGCGTCCGCGCTGTGCGGCGGCGTGCGGTGAACATCCTGCGCAGAACCTGTGGGCGAAATGGGGACAACTTTTTCGCCGCTTCGCGCCGCCGAACCTCGGCCAGCGCCATTTCCCGCTTTACGAGGCTTCTCTCCTGTCCACGCGGACGATTGAGTCGCCATTTATTTCTCTTCTTCTTTCTTCTCCTCTTTTTTCCTGCGAAAAAATGGACGCTTCCTTTTGGTCTCCGGTTCCTCAGTCGCAGCGCTTACGGCCCCAGCCTTCGGCTCTGCTGCGGATTTCACCTGGAAAACGAGCTGCGCAGTCACTTCGTGATGCAATTTGATCGGCACCTCGTGCTGACCGGTATCTTTAATAGGGCGCTCGAGAACGATTTTGTGCCGGTCGATCTCCGTGCCGAGCTCGTTCTTGAGCCGATCCACGATGTCCTGCGCGGTGACTGATCCGAACGCTTTGCCGGTCTCACCGGTTTCCAGCGTGAAGATGAATCGTGCTTTGCCGATGCGACGGGCCAGTTCTTCGGCCTCGCTCAATTCGCGAGCCTCGCGTTCCGCCCGCCTTTGCTTCAGAGCATCAAGCTGGCGTAAAGCCGCCGGGGTGACTTCGTAAGCCTTGCCGCGCGGCAGAAGGTAATTGCGCGCATAGCCACGCCGCACTTTGACCACGTCCGCTTCGGCGCCGAGTCCCGGAACGTTTTCGGTCAAGATGAGTTCAGTTAATGGCATCTCGATGTCTTTCTAAAATGCGCTCGAAAAATTTTCAACCGCAAATCCTTTCGCGGGCGACGAGTATAAAAGCGCGCCGCACACTGTCAATACGCGATTAATTTTCCAGCGACTTTTTTTCAGATACAGCCAATCCGCAATCGGCAATTCATCAGATCATGCCCAGCTTCATCCGGCCGGCTTCGCTGATCATGTTTTGGTTCCATGGCGGATCCCACACGAGTTGGACATCGGCTTCATCCACGCCGTCGATGCTCAGGATTTTGCTCTGCGCATCATGCGCGATGGCTGGTCCCATCCCGCAACCGGGTGCGGTCAAAGTCATTTTTACTTCTACGCGCGTCCCGCCATCCTCTTTCTTGATCAGCCGGCAATCATACACCAGGCCAAGATCGACAATGTTCACCGGGATCTCCGGATCGTAACATTGTCGCAGCTGGTTCCAGACATCTTCCTCTGAAACTTCGCCGTCTGTGGGTGCGGTTTTTTTCGCTTCCTGCGCCTGCGGTTTTTCCAAACCCAGCGCATCGAGATCTTTCTCCGCGACGCGCGCCAGGCCCTGGTAAGTTGCGATCGTGTGACTCCCTCCAAGGCTTTGCGTGATCACGCCCTGCGTTCCAGCCGGGATCATGGTTTTCTGGCCGCTAGGGATCTGGATCGCCTCGCAATCCCGGAGCAATGTGAATTCAGTGTTCTCGTACATGGCTTTCTCTTTCTTTGTCATTCCGAGCGAAGTCGAGGAATCTCCGGATTCATTTTGGAACGAGCCAACTCCCCTCGTCGGTCGGAAAAGGTTCTAAATTATTATGCCATAAATGAAGAAAATGACGAACAGCTTCGCAGGGTTAAACGGTTGAAGCGCTGAAGCGTTAAAGCGGTGGTGATCCGCGACGTTGTTGAGGCTTCCAGAGATTCTTCGACTGCGCGGAGTTTAACCTGAGCGAGCGAAGCGAGTCGAACGGGCTCCGCTCGGAATGACAAAAAGACTCATTTAATAAACATCGCGCTTGTAACGCTTCTCGCTCTTGAGCTTCTCGACGTATTCGTTAGCTTGCTCAACGGTTTTTCCGCCTTGCTCCTGTACGATCCTGCGCAGCGTCGCATCGACGTCTTTGGCCATCCGACGCGCGTCGCCGCAGACAAAAAAATGCGCGCCCTCAGCGTCGAGCCATTTCCAAATCTCGGCGGCGTTTTCCACCATCTTGTGCTGCACGTAAATTTTCTGGGCCTGATCGCGCGACCAGGCGCAATGGAGCCGTGTGAGAATTCTTTCTTTGGTGAACGCCTCGAAATCTTCGCGGTAAGCGAAATCGCATTTCTCGTGTTGCGATCCGAAAAAGAGCCAGTTTTTTCCCTTCGCTCCGATGACTTGCCGCTCCTGCAGGTAAGCCCGAAAGGGCGCGACGCCAGTACCGGGCCCTATCATGATGATCGGCGTATCGGGATCTTCCGGTAAATGAAAATGCTTGGCCGCGCTCGGATAAACCAGCACCGGCACATCGTCCGCGCGTTCAGCGAGGAACGACGAGGCCACGCCTTTGCGGACGCGACCATGACTTTCGTAACGGACGACGTCCACGATCAAGTGCACTTGATCAGGAAACGCCTTCAAACTGGAAGCAACTGAATAGAGGCGCGGTTGCAATTTCGTGAGCAGCCCGACGAATTCCTCCGGCGTGAAGCGCGCAGACGGATGCTCGAGTAGAAAATCGATGACCTCCATGCCCCAGAGATAAGTCTGGAGGTCCTGTCTGCGGTCTGGAGCGAGAAGGTAGCCCAACGTAGGCGCAGCGTCGGCGCGTTCGGCGATCGCTTTGAGAAACTTTGGCGTTGGTTGCGTGACGCTGTAATCGCGCAGCAACGCTTCGCGCAAGGTGGTCGGCTCTCCCTTGGGTCGCGGGACCTGTTCATTCCCGTTGAATCCGAGTGCCTGAATGATTTCATCGACCAGTTCTGGATCGTTCGTGGGATACACCGCAACGGAATCGCCCACCTCAAAGCTCAAGCCCCATCCGGTGAGATCGAGCTCGAAATGGCGCGTGTCCTTCTCCGACTCCGGCCCGCTCAGCCGGCGGTTGGCCACCATTCTGGAAGGAAACGGATTTGACCGCGAATACGGCGGAGCGGCAACAGTTGCGGTGGCTTCAGTCATAGCAGTCTCTAGCGGCAATTTCTGATCGCCTCAAATCTTCATCCGTCATTCCCAATCGCGAGTGTGGGGCAAGCTTCCATCGCGCGCTGCGCAGCGTCTATTTCCTCCGGCGTTTCGGGCTGTTTGAAAAAATGAACGGTCGATTCGTCACGGTTGTAAGTGATGAGGTTTGGCGCTTCCTCCAAACACATGCGCACAATGCGCAGCTCGGGTCCACATACCATTGTTCCGGCGCGTTCTCCGCTTGTTTGCTGCCATAATGCGCGATGCTGGATCGAGAGAATTTCCGAACGATGCGCCAGCGTTTCAATTTCTCCTCCGGGGTCGCGAATTCGGCGGAATTGCGAAATCCACCTGCCGCTTGAATGCGTCAACCCGGGCAACGAAAACCGATATTTCGTCGCCGACGCTGAACCGTTTGCGTGATCGTCTGCCCATGAGCTGTCGGCGAGCAGGCTCGAACAGATAAAAATCGTCCGTCAGCGAGGAGACATGGACAAGCCCCGTGATCAGAGCATCCGGCAATTCCACCATCAATCCGTAGTTGCGGACATCCACAATCGTGGCGCGAAAAATCTGCGGGTTGCGTTGCGTGAGTTGCCGCTGAAAAAATTCGAGCTTCTTCATCTGCGTGGCGTCGATCTCTGCATCGGCTGCGTTGCGTTCGGTGGCTGAGACGTGCGCAGCGATGGAAGTGATTTCGGCCATGTCGAGATGGTCGAGGCGGCGCGCGGCGCCGCCCGGCGCGCTCGGCGAGCGCGCCCTACCTAGCGCGCGGTGCACCACCAGATCGGCATAACGCCGGATTGGACTGGTGAAATGCAAATAATTTGTCTTGGCCAAACCGTAATGGCCGAGCGGCTGAGGATCGTACCGAGCGCGTTTGAGACTTTTGAGCAGAGCAACCTTGAGCGCTTGCTCCTCGGGCTTTCCACGGAACGCGGCGAGCAACCGCTGCAGTTCAGCGCGATGCGTCAGATCCCCAACCTTGTAGTTGAAGCTGAACACAAATTCGCGGTACTCCGCGAGTTTCTCGGGGTCAGGATTTTCGTGGACGCGATAGACGGTGGGAATGGCGCGCCTTTTCAGCTTGCGCGCGACAGCTTCGTTCGCAGCCAGCATGAATTCTTCGATCAACTGATGTGATTCATCGTTCTCGACGCGCTCTAATCGGATCGACCCGCCGTCTCTATCGACCAAAACTTTTACCTATGGGAAATCGAGGTCCAGCGCGCCATGTTCGAATCGCTTCTTGCGCAATAACAAGGCGAGTTCCCACGCAGTGTGCAGCCGTTCGCCTAACCGGTCGCGGGGTCGCGACATTAAGATCGCGTACGCTTGCTTGTACGTAAGCCGATGCGCGCTGCGAATCACGCTTCGCGCAAACCGCGCGCTTTTGGCCACACCACGTTTATCGAATTGAATGAAAACCGAATGCGTGAGCCGATCGACTCCGGGATTGAGACTGCAAACGCCGTTGCTCAATCGCTCCGGCAACATTGGGATCACGCGGTCGGGCAGATAGACGCTGTTGCCGCGCAGGCGCGCCTCGCGATCCAGCGAGCTTCCGGGATCCACGTACGCAGCGACATCGGCAATATGCACGCCGAGATGCCAACCACTGTTAGTCTTCTCAACCTGAATCGCGTCATCGAAATCGCGCGCGTCGTCGGGATCAATGGTGACAATGAATTTTTTGCGCAAGTCTTCGCGTGCCTCCAGTTGCCCGGAGTCGATTTTTTCGGAAATGCGTTCTGCTTGTTCCAAAACATCCCGTGGAAATTCAGTTGGCAGATGATATTTCCGAACGATCGAGAGCATGTCCACTCCCGGGGCCGAAGCCAGCCCGAGCACTTCGATGATTTCGCCCTCGGGATTGACGTGGCGCGATTCCCACGCGTCGAGGCGAACGACGACTTTGTCGCCGACTGTAGCCATCGGCCTGCGGCCGGTTGCAAGCGGACTGCCCATAGGGCCGTGGCTACAAACATTGGAGCGCACATAGACATCATGCACGAAACGCGGATCATCCGGGACAACGTAGTAAAAATTCGGCGAGCGTTGGAGTGTGCCGACGATGGTATCGTGAGCGCGTTCCAGGATTCGAATCACGCGACCTTCGCGCCGTCCGCCAGTGCGCCCATATGGCGCTTCGCGCGATATGCGCGCGACGACGCGATCGCCGTGCATCGCTGTGCCGATGTTTTCAGCGGCGATGAAAATATCGGGCTCGCCCGGCGTTTCCGGAGTGAGAAACCCGTAGCCGGCCTGATGAATCGACAATTTGCCGGCGATCAGGTCAGCTTCGGCCGGTAGAACGTACCGCTCCCTGCGAATGCGCGCGATTTCCCCTGCGCGCTCGAGTTCGCGCAGGATTTTGCGCAGCGTAGTTCGTTTCGTGCCGGTGAAGCCCAGCTTGCGAGCGATCTCGACCTTGTTCAGCGGCCGGTAATCTCTTCGGGCGAGCAGCGCGAGAATTTGTTCCTGAATCTTACGTCCGTTTACGGTCATTTGGTCGAAACAATATCGTCAGATTTGTCGTTGGATTTAATGCGATTTCAACTGGAGGTCTAACCAATGCGAAAGCCGATTACTGCCGGCGCATCGGCGATTTTACTCGCGGCGATCGCTTCATTTGCTGCAGGAGGAGCCAAGATGAAGATCACAAGTTCTGCTTTCCAGGAAGGTGGAAACATTCCATCAAAATTCACGTGCGACGGCGGCGACACCAGCCCGCCATTGCAGATTGCGGAAGTTCGTTCGGAAGCGAAAAGCCTTGTCCTGATCGCGGATGATCCAGACGCGCCGAGCGGGCTGTTCACGCATTGGGCAGTTTGGAACATCTCGCCGCAGACCAACAGCATTGCCGAAGGGAACCCGCCAAAGGGCGTGCAAGGCACAAACGATTTCGGCAGATCTGGCTACGGCGGACCGTGTCCGCCTTCTGGCACGCATCGTTATTACTTCAAAGTTTTCGCGTTGGATCGCGAGCTGGATCTGCCTTTCGGCGCAAAACGCGGCCAGCTCGACGCGGCGATGAAAGGCCACATCGTCGCGCAGGGGCAATTGATGGGACGATACGCGAGGAAAAAATAATTGCCAGCGCACGTGATTTCGGCAGTCGCAGAGCGGCCGCTACAACGCATCGAATAAAGCTCCGCGTGTGTTAGTCTCACCGTATAATGCACGGGAGACAGTGGAGAGTTGGCGATCGCATTTTCGATGTCTCCCGGCAGGGGCTGATCATGGGAGTGTTAAATGTTACTCCGGATTCGTTCTCCGATGGTGGCCAGTTTTTCGCAGCGGACAAAGCAACAAAGCACGCTTTGAGAATGGCTGCGGAAGGTGCGCACATCATTGATGTCGGTGGTGAATCCACGCGACCGGGCGCTGAAGCTGTCGCCGCGGAAGAAGAATTGCGTCGCGTGATTCCAGTGATCGAAAACTTACGAGCGCAAATCAATGTTCCGATTTCAATCGACACGTCGAAAGCTGAAGTCGCGCGCGCGGCGATTCGGGCCGGCGCGTCGATGGTGAACGACGTCACCGGCGGGCGAGGGGACAAGCAAATGCTGCCGCTGATCGCCGAAACCAAATCGGCACTCATCATCATGCACATGCAAGAAACGCCGCGAACGATGCAAATCCAGCCGCAATATGAGGATGTGGTTGAAGAAATCGCGAATTTTTTTCGTCAACAATATGCGTGCGCCATAGGTTATAATATTGATCCGATGGCGATTGCGTTTGATCCGGGAATTGGTTTCGGGAAAACGTTCGAACACAATCTGGGATTGCTCGCGCAACTGGAGCGGCTCCGGGCGCACGATCGACCACTGGTGATTGGTGTTTCCCGCAAATCGTTCCTGGCAAAGCTCATCGGTTCACAGGAGATGGTGGACCGGCTCGCCCCAGGCGTGGGGCTGACTTCGCTTTTGCGCGCCCGCGGCGCGGACGTGTTCCGCGTCCATGATGTCAAGGAAAATGTTAATGCATTGCGAGTAACCGACGCGATTCTTCAAAGGGAAAAATGATTCATCAACTCATCGATCTTTGGTTCAGAAGCTGGCGCAGCTTGGTGGAAATTCTGCTGCTGACCGTGGCGATCTATTACGGCTATCTCTATTTTCGCGGAACGCGCGGCGCGAAGGTGTTGACCGGATTGGCGATCGTCTTTTTGACGCTGACGTTAATCTCCACGCTGCTCAATTTGGTGGTGATTGCTTGGATCGTGCGAAGTTTCTCGGTCTTCCTCGCGGTCGCGTTGGTGGTGATTTTTCAGCCGGAACTGCGGCGCGGCCTCGCTGCGCTTGGCGGGCACCCGATTTTTTCACTGACGAGTGAGAAACGCGAAACGGTCCACGACCTGGCCGAGGCGGTGGCGCAGCTGGCGAACAAACAGTTCGGTGCGCTCATCGCCATTGAACGCGATACATCCATTCGCGTTTATGAGGAGACAGGGGTAACCATTGACGCCGAGTTTTCCGTCGAACTGATGTTAACGATTTTTCATCCAAAGGCCGCACTACACGATGGCGGAGTGATCATTCGCAATGGACGAGTCGCGGCTGCCGCTTGCATTTTTCCTGTAAGCCAACGGGAAACCCTGGACCGCAGCCTGGGGTTACGCCACCGCGCCGGGCTCGGGATCACCGAGGAATCCGATGCCGTGGCGGTGGTCATTTCTGAAGAGACCGGCGGTATTTCCATTTGCCACCGGCGCCGAATTGAGCGCAATTTCACTCCCGAGACGTTTCGGCAGCGGATCGCGGAAATTTTGCTGCACAGCAAGTATGAAGAGGCTGATTCTGAAAAACTGGCGGGCGAAGTTGATCTCGCTCCTGCTCGCGATAACGCTTTGGTACCTGATCAAAAAGAACGTAGCGACGACGCCCTGGCCGTCTGAAAGGCCCTACCGGGCGCCGGTTAGCGAGACCCGGTAAACCAGCGCGATTCAGCGTAAAAATCGCGACAAGTTTTCTTCTTCCCAGCGCCGGGCGCGCCGATAACTGGGAAATTCGCGCTCTCGACGATTGAATTCCTCCGTATGAACGCGCCGGCGATTACCTGAAATCATTTCATCCGGCACAACGGAATGAAGCATCTCGTGATAAAGAACGTAGCGCAAAAACCAGAGGGGCACGAAGGGTTGATCCAGCGCAGGATTGATGCGAATGACCCGGTCTTCTTCCTGAATTGTGCCAAAGATGAATTGTTCTCTCGGGCGATGCTTTCGCCGGCGACCCCAGATGACGTTGTACCCGCGAAGACGCCCGCGAAAGTGTCGTTCGTTCAACTCATGAAAGATCGCGCGCAGGTCGAAGTGCGTTCCCTCATGACGCAAATTCAACAGCTGCTGCATCGGAAACTTTGGATGAGCGAGCTTTCGCTTGGTCTTTTTCGTCTTCCTAGCCATTGCCGTCCTCCAAAGTGAAACGCGAGGACTACTTTAGCGGCCTCCAAATCTGGTGACAAGTAAAGTGCCAATATTTGTGCGAAATAGCTATAAGCTACTCAGGTTCGAGAAGTTACTGAGTGAAAAAAGGGGCCAGTGTCCAATCTCTGTGGCCCCCCCGTCCGCCTCTGGAGGACACATTGCTCTTCTTTTCAATTGGCCGGTTTTGCCGAAAAAGTAAATTGCGTATAATCGCTCTGGATTTCCGGCGAAAGCACCCGGAATATATGCAAAATTACACAGGATGACGCCTTTTCTCCGAAAGTTGCTCGGTCAAAACTGGCTTCTGTTACTGACCATGCTCGCGCTGGCGATTTTTGGGGTCATTGCAATCTACAGCGCGACTTCCACGCGCACAGACGCGTACGCGGCGGACTTCTGGCGGAAACAGGCCAACTGGGTGGTCGTCGGCGTGTTCGCGTTTATGGTGACCAGTTTGGTCCATTATCGCTGGGTGCGCTGGGGCGCATTGCCGATGTATCTCGCCGGCATTGTCTTTCTGATCCTGACAAAATTTATGGGCACCAAAGTTTATGGTGCGCGCAGCTGGTTGCATTTGGGGCCGATCAATTTTCAACCTGCGCAGCTTGCGGTTGTCGCGGGCATTATGGTTTTGGCGATATTCCTCACGCAATTTCGGGAGTTAAATCCTATGCTGCGGTTGCTGCTTTCCGGAGCGATTGCCGGAGCGCCTTGTCTGCTCATCCTGATGCAACCCGATCTGGGCGAAGTGATCATTTGGATCCCAGTGCTCCTGGCCCTGTGGTTCGTCGGCGGGCTGCCGCTGCGCTATTTGATTTGCGTTATTCTCATCGGGATCGCTTTTGTTCCGATCGCAATCAATTTCGGGCTTAAACCGTATCAGCAACAGCGGATCACCGCCTTTACACATCCCGATATCGACAAACAGGGTTCGGCGTGGGCGATTAATCAATCTCTCATTGCCATCGGCTCAGGCGGCTGGTCGGGAAAAGGGTTTAAAGCGCCGAACACACAGATCGAGCTTGGCTTTCTCCCCGCTACGGCTGTGCACAACGACTACATTTTCTCTGCGATCGGCGAGCAATGGGGATTTGTTGGGGGAATACTTCTCATCGGAGGCTTTGCCTTGCTCCTGATGACGTGTCTTTTCGTTGCGTTCTTTGCCGGTGATCAACTTGGTCTGCTTTTGGTGGTGGGGATTACGGCCCTGGTCTTCACCCACATTTTCCAAAACGTAGGAATGACGATTGCCATGCTGCCAATCACGGGTGTGCCATTGCCCTTAATCAGCTACAGCGGTTCGTTTGTGCTAATGATCATGTTTGGTCTCGGACTCGTGAACAGCGTGTGGATTCATCGAAGAATTCCTGCGTAACGCTAGGAGCAAAGGTACAAGCACACCCTAGTAGGGTGCGACCGCCGGGCGCGCCGCGCGCTCCCGCGACTGATTCTGGCCACGCGATTTACTTTGGCCATCGGTTGTTTAAACTGGCCGGCGCGACAGATGGAAGCCGATTACAAGGTCAAGCTGGAGGTCTTCGAAGGCCCGCTCGATCTGCTGCTTTACCTGATCAAGCAGGACGAGATCGATATCTACGACATTTCGCTCGAACGCATCACCAGCCAGTACCTCGAGTATCTTCAGGCATTCAAGGAGCTGAACATCGACCTTGCCGGCGAATTTGTCGTGATGGCGGCCAACCTTATTTACTTGATGAGCCGCAGCCTGCTGCCACTCGACCAACAGCCGCCCGAAGAGGACGCGGGGGAGGAGGATCCCCGCTGGGAATTAATCCGCCAACTGATCGAGTACAAGAAGTTCAAGGAAGCTGCGGCCGAATTGCATCTGCGCGCGCTGGAACAGGAAAAAATCTTTGCGCGTGAAAGCGGCGCGTCCGCGGCTCTGCAGGAACCGTTGCGCTTGGGCGAAGTTGGAATTTTCCAACTGATCAGCGCTTTCCAAACGGTGATGAAACGAATCGAAGCGCGACAGGACGTGCAGGAAATTTTTGGCGAGCGCTTTAGCGTTTCGGAGAAGATCGACGCGATTTTACAGCACGTTGCAAGTGGTAATCGGATCCGCTTTTCCGACTTGTTTGGAGCTGTCGTGTCGCGCGTAGAAGTAGTCGTGACGTTTCTCGCGCTGCTGGAGCTGATTCGTCTCAAACAAGTACGGGCAATCCAGAAAAACGTCTTTGGAGAAATTGAAATCGCGGCCGCAGCGAAGTGAGCGCCTGAAGCAATGCCGCGAATTTTAATCGCTGGATGTGGTTACGTCGGCCAGGCGGCAGCCGACCTATTCCATGCCGCAGGCTGGACAGTGGAAGGTTGGACTCGGTCTCCGGAATCCGCAGCGGCAATGGCAGTGAGGCCGTATCTCGTGCGCAATGTCGATATCTCGCAACTCGCTCATGAATACGCAGGATCGTTCGATGCAGTGATCCATTGCGCCAGTTCACGCGGCGGGGATGCCGATGTTTATCGCCAGGTTTATTTCAACGGTGCGCGCAATCTTCTCGAAATATTTCCCGGATCGAAAGCGCTGTTCACGAGCAGTACCAGCGTCTATGCGCAACGCGATGGCTCGTGGGTCACGGAAGAGAGCGAGACGAAACCCGCGCGCGAGACCGGTCGAATCCTGCTTGAAACGGAAACGCTGGTGCTCGACCGCGGCGGCATCGTCGCGCGGCTCGCCGGCATTTACGGGCCGGGACGCTCTGCGCTTTTAAGTAAATTTCTGAACGGCACTGCAGTCATTGATCCGGAAAACGATCGCTACGTTAATCAAGTGCACCGGGACGACATCGCATCCGCACTTTTCCTTTTGTTGAGCCGAAGAGCGGAGGGCGTACAGATTTACAACGTGGTTGACGACCAGCCGATTCTGCAAAGCGAATGCTACGGCTGGCTGGCGCAGAGATTGAATCGCCCGCTGCCGCCAATCGGAAAGCTAACCGGTCAACGCAAGCGCGGGGACGGTAACAAACGCGTGAGCAACGCAAAGCTGCGTCGCCTGGGCTGGACACCGCAGTATCCGACATTCGCCGATGCGATGGAAACGAGCATCCTGCCGAGTTTTGCGGATGTAATTTCCGGGCAGATTCAATCCAACGTCCAAAGTCCAACGCTCAACTCCCAACGTCCATCTGGTGGCGTCTGAATTGAATGTTGAGTGTTGGGCGTTGAGCGTTGTGAGTTGTTCCCCGTCCCGTCTTAGCGCGAAGCTTCTGCCATAGCGAGATCAACCGCGCGACCAGTTTCCTGCCGTTCCCCGAACAGTTGGCGGATCACCTCTTCCACCGGCACTTCCTGCACGTTGATGTCGCTCACATCGCAGGCTTCGAGCAATTGCCGACAGGTTTCGGTGACTTTGGCGCGCGGAACTCTCAATTGCACCGAAACCGGCGTTTGCTCAGTCACTTCGCCAAATGCGGAGAGGTCGCGCTTTCCCTCCTTTTCAAAAGTAAGACTGAGGATTTTGTATCCGGAAAAGCGATCCACGATTTCTGCAAGTGGCCCGTCAAAAAAGATTTTGCCGTGATCGATCACCAGCACGCGGTCGCACAGCTCCTGGATATCCTGCATGTAATGGCTGGTGAGCAATGTCACGATGTGATGTTGCTCGTTGTAAATTCGCAAAAACTCGCGCACCCGTTTTTGACTGACCACGTCGAGGCCGATTGTCGGTTCATCTAAAAAGAGCACGCGCGGCTCGTGAATCAGCGCGGCGATCAACTCCATCTTCATGCGCTCGCCCAGGGAAAGCTCGCGCACCATCACATTCATTTTGTCCCGCACTTCCAAAAGGTCCGATAATCCATCCACGACCTTTTCGAACCGAGCGCGCTCGATTCCGTAGATGGCGCGGTTGAGCTCCAGCGATTCCTGCGCCGGTAGGTCCCACCAGAGCGCATTCTTTTGTCCCATCAGCAGACTGAACTGCCGCTTCATCTCGTTGCGTCTTTCCCATGGAACAAAGCCCAGCACGCGCGCGTCACCCGAAGTCGGGTTGAGTAACCCGGAAAGCATTTTGAGCACAGTCGTTTTCCCCGCGCCGTTGGGACCGAGAAAGCCGACAAACTCGCCTTCATCGATTTGAAATGTGACCTGGTCCGCTGCTCGCGTTTCATCGTAGCGTCGCCACAAAAGTCCCTTCATCGCGCCCCAAAGACCACGCTCTTTGCGGTAGGTGCGATAGACCTTGGTTAACTTGTTAGCTTCTATTGCTGCCATGGACGCTCAATGAAGCTACGTGGTGATGCTGCTTGAGCAAAATGATCGCATGTCACTCGCGCGTGCAGATCTCGTTCTGGGGAGCACAGGCTGCCAGCCTGTAGGTCTCGGCAGCTTGCCGAGACCGGGTAATTCTCTCATGCTGGCAAAATCAAGCGTGAAAACGTGTTGCCGGCAGGGTTGCCGGCAACAACAGGCTGGCAGCCTGTGCTCCCCAGAGAACTGAACAGCGTGGGGGTGAACCGCGCTATAGAACATCATCAAGGCACGTGAGCAAATGCGAGACGGTATCATCCGTTTCGTCGCCCATGTTTGAGAGGCGGAAGGTTTGACCTCGAATCTTTCCGTAACCGGGATCGATCACCAAATGATGTTTCTCGCGCAGCTTCCGCGCGAGCTCGAGCACGTCGATGCCCTTGTTGTTTTTCACGCAGGTAAGCGTCTTTGAGCGGAATCCTTCCTCGGCGAAAAATTCGAATCCGGTGCGGCGCACCCACTCGTGCACGAGCGCGTTCGTGCGCGCGTGACGAGCAAAGCGCGCCTCCAAGCCTTCGTCGAAAATTTCGTCGAGCTTCGATTGCAACGCGTGGATGTGCGCGATGCTTGGCGTGCTCGGTGTCAGCCATTCCGCCTGTTCTTTTCTGAACTCCAGGAAATCAAAATAAAATCCGCGATTCGGAACCTTTTCCGCTCGCGCGAACGCGCTCTGTGAAACGGAAAACAATGAAAAACCCGGTGGCAGTGCCAGCGCTTTTTGCGCGCCGGTGAGCATCACATCGATCCCGAGCGCATCCATATCGATCTTGACTCCGGAGAACGACGAAACGGTATCGACGATGAGCGCGACATCGGGATGCTTGGCGAGAACAGAGCAAATTTCTCCCAGCGGATTCATGACACCGGTCGAGGTTTCACTGTGTGTCAATGTGACGGTGTCGAACTTTCCAGTCGCCAATTGTCGATCGACGTCGTTTGGGTCGATATGTTTTCCCCATTCCACTCGCAGCGGCTCTGCGTTTTTCCCGCAGCGCTTCGCCACGTCGAACCATTTATCCGAGAACGCGCCGCACATGCAGCAAAGCACGCCGCGATCGACCAGGTTGCGAATGGAAGCTTCCATCACGCCCCACGCCGAGGAAGTGGAAAGGAACACCGGCTGCTTCGTTCCGAACAACATCTGGAGCTTCGGATGTATCGCCCGGTAAAGATTTTTAAAATCTTCGCTGCGATGTCCAATCATCGGACGCGAAAACGCCGCCCATGTTTTCTCTGATACTTCAACGGGCCCGGGAATGAAAAGCTTGTCGTGCGGATGCATGGAAGGAAACGTCCAATACTTGTCACGAGCGAGCAAGCTGTTGTAGCCGGGATCGGTGATCCCGGTCGGGCGACTGTCGGGCTCGATTACAAGATTCAAGCTGGCCGGCATCGCCGATGCCAGCTACAAATGAGCGAGTGCACAAACATCTGCGCCGGCTCTAATGCATCTGGATCGATTGGCCGATTTATTTCGTCACTACATGCATCTTCGGACGACGAGCGATTCTGGCGTCTAACGAGGTTGCAGCGATACTCGTAGAGGAATGGTGCAAGGCGCATGGTCGGCATGGATGGGCGATTGGGCGCTACGTCATCATGCCTGAACATGTGCATTTCTTTAGCCGGGCGGAACTAGATTCCAAACCGCTGCCAATCTTTATGCAGAAATGGAAGGAGTGGAGCAGTAAGCGAATGGCGCGCGAGCTGAACGTTGCTGGAAGAGTTTGGCATGAGGAGTTCTTCGACCACGTTTTGCGCTCAACCGAGAGCTACAGCCAGAAGTGGGACTACGTGAAAGAAAATCCGGTGCGGGCTGGATTGGTCAAGAAGTCGGAGGACTGGCCATTCCAGGGTGAGATCGAGTCGCTGGCCTTGTAGTCGGGCACGTCCATGCCGGGATCACCGATCCCGGCTACAACGCAAGCGCGAAAGGCGTTGCTTCGCAGATGGACGAGATGTATCTGGGCAGCGCATGAAATTTAAGTTTTTCGCGATTAACGCGACTGTGGCCATGAGCCTGGTGCTCGTCGTCCGTGCCGAAGCGCAGAACTACCTCGTGTTTGTGAGCAACGAACGATCGGGCGACGTCACGGTGATTGACGGGACGACGGATGCCGCAGTTGCAACTTTTCCAGTGGGCAAACGGCCGCGCGGCATTCACGCCGCGCCCGATGGGAAACGGCTGTTTGTGACCTTGAGCGGCTCGCCGCGAATGGCGCCCGGCGTGGACGAAAGCCGCGCGCCTGCAGACAAACGCGCGGATGGTCTTGCTGTAATCGACGTCGCAGCGCGGAAGTTGATCGATCGCTGGCATGTCGGCTCGGACCCTGAACAATTCGCGATTTCCAGGGACGGAAAATTCGCGTTCATCGCGAATGAAGACGAAGCCAGCGCGTCGATCGTCGATTTGGATTCCGGGCAATCGCGTGGCAAAATAAAAGTCTCGGACGAGCCGGAAGGCGTCGGAGTTAATCCGAGCAACGGCGAGGTGTATGTCACCTGCGAAGCAAAAGGCGAAGTATTCGCGATCGACCCCGATCAACAGCGTGTGCTCGCAAAAATCGACACCGGTGGCCGGCCGCGTTCGGTTGCATTTCTGCCGGACGGCTCGCGTGCATACGCCGCGTGTGAAAACGGCGGCTACGTCGCCATTATCGATGCGAAGTCGCACAAGCTAATGTCGAAAATCCAATTGCCAACAGGCTCGCTGCCGATGGGCACCGCGATTTCCAAAGATGGCAAAGAACTTTACGTCTCCACGGGTCGCGGAAACGCGGTCGCCATCATCGACACCCAAAAGATCAACGGACAACGGTCGCCTCTCCTCTCCACGCGAGGAGAGGAGGAGGGTGGGGAGTCGATTATTGCAATGATTCCTGTTGGAAATCGCGCCTGGGGAATCGCGCTCGATCCCAGCGGCTCGAAGCTTTACACTGCAAACGGCGCCTCAAACGACGTCTCCGTTGTCGATCCAAAATCGCACAAAGAACTGCGCCGGATCAAAGTCGGCGATGGTCCGTGGGGAATCGCGATCGTTTCCAATGAAGGACGGCTCGGGCAGCCGTCCCGCTAAAAAGTGAAGGCTGCCGCCTTCGCCAAGGCGACTTCGTGCCAGGTGGAAGCCCATCACTTGTACCTTCGCCTGCCTCTCCAAATTTATTTGAACCGCCATCTCCGCGATGGCGTAGTTCTTACTTCAAGAAAGGTCGCCTACTTTTTCGCGGCGCCTGTGCCGCCCGCTGCCAGCTTCTGCTCGCTCTGGCGGCGCGCAATGACGAAGTGATTGTTTTCGCCGTAGCTTCGCCACGGACCGGGGGGCACGTCACGGACTTCGACAAATTGCCAGTCAGTCACGTCAGTCGGCGCCAGTCCCAGGTAATCGCGCACGGCCGGCGAAACATCCAGCCCGGCCCCATGGTTCAGGTTCGGCTTGGGGCGCTCGTTTCCAAAGACGTATTGGAAATGATCTGTGCGGAATGGGCCGCAATCCTCCCATTGCGCATAACAAGTGCGATTACCTTTGCGAATGGCCACCCAGTGGTGGCGACACACCGATTGCCCCGGCGCAGTGTAGGTTTGTTTGAACCAGGGAATCACCAGCGGCGCTTCCGGTTTGAACTGGCCGTGCGTGACATCGTTGTACGGCAACGCGCAGTAGAAGGGATTTTGATGCGGGACGAAAGCGATTGGAATGTAATTGCGCCGTGAGCTCGGATCAGGATTATCGGTTCCGCCGTAGTTGTCCGACCAATTCAAGTCCCACGAACTCCTGTAGTTTGGCACTGGATTGTTGCCTCCGGCCTGTTCGCCAACCCAAAACACCGTGGTCACAATACTCATTTTCCACGGGTAACGCTGTATCGCCGGGTGGGAACTGGTAGGGATAAAAACCTGCGGTTCCACTTTGAGCAATGCCTGCTCACGCAGCTTCATTGCGTACTTGGCAAAATCCGCCGCAGTCGCGTAAGGAGAAGTGGATTGTTCATCCCCGAAAGCTTTCGGGGCGGCAGCAATCGCCAAACTGAAACAAGCCGCGAGAAATCTCCTCATCTTAAATCGCCGGCATCTTCTATCCGATCACCGGCAATCAGGCAAGACAATTTTTCGGAGCTAATATTGCCTTCGTTCCCAATTCAGTTGCGGCTGAGCAATGTATCTCGCCTGAATTGGCCATCATCGGGGTTGGGATAATCCAAGGTGTAATGGAGACCGCGGCTTTCTTTGCGGCACAATGCTGAATCGACAATCAGAGCAGCTACTGCGGCGAGATTGCGCAGCTCCAGCAGGTCAACGGATACTTTGAAGTTCCAATAGAACTCGCGGATTTCGCGCTGGAGATTTCGCAGCCGCGCGCTGGCGCGCTGCAGCCGCTTGTCCGTGCGCACAATTCCCACGTAATCCCACATCAGGCGTCTGATCTCGTCCCAGTTATGATAGATCACGACCATTTCATCGACGTCCTGGACATTTCCTGATTGCCATTCAGGCAGCGCGATTTTCTGTTTTCGCGCCGGTCGCGTCTGCAGGGCAGCCGCCACGGCGCGATGCGCCACCACTAACCCTTCCAGCAGCGAGTTGCTCGCAAGCCGGTTTGCTCCGTGCATGCCGGTGCACCCGACTTCGCCAATCGCATAAACCCCGGGCAAACTGGTCACACCGTTCACATCTGTGTTGATTCCACCGCATTGATAATGGGCGGCCGGCACAACGGGGATCGCTTGTTTCGACATGTCGATACCGAACCGCAGGCACGTCTGGTAAATGTGCGGGAAACGCTCACGAACAAATTCCGGGGACCTGTGCGTGATATCGAGGAAAACACATTTCGCGCCTGAGCGTTTGATCTCTGCATCGATTGCGCGGGCAACGATGTCTCGCGGCGCCAGCGAGCCACGCGGATCGTAGCGCTTCATGAAATCTTCGCCGCGGTCGTTACGCAAGATGCCGCCTTCACCGCGAACCGCTTCGGAAATGAGAAATGATTTCGCCTGGGGATGAAAAAGGCAGGTGGGATGAAACTGAATAAATTCCATGTTCGCGATCTTTACGCCTGCGCGCCATGCCATTGCCACGCCGTCTCCAGTCGCGATGTCCGGATTCGTCGTGTATAAATAAACTTTGCCGCAACCGCCGGTCGCGAGCACGATCCGGTCCGATCGGATCGTTTCTACGTCTCCGGTTTTTTCATCCAGCACATAGATCCCGAGGCAACGATCCTCGCTCGCGAAACCTAGCTTGGCCGCGGTGATCAAATCCACCGCCATATGATTTTCCAGCAGCTGGACATTTGATTGCCGTCCCAACTCGCGCAGCAAAGCGTCCTCGATCTCCTTGCCGGTCGCGTCGCGCACGTGCAGCACGCGCCGTTTCGAATGGCCGCCCTCTTTGCCCAGATCAAGTTCGCCTCGGCGAATCCGTCCTGTGGCGGACTCACGATGGCCTGAGACCTCGCGCTCATCGAAATGCACGCCAAGCTCTGCCAGTTCGCGGATGCGCTCCGGCCCTTCCGTCACGATCGTGCGCACGACCGCTTCGTCACAAAGCCCTGCGCCGGCCTGAAGCGTGTCGCGCACGTGCAGCTCAAACGAATCCTCCTCGCTGGTCACGCACGCGATTCCGCCCTGCGCCCACGCGGTGTTTGTGTCGGCGGCTTTGCGTTTCGTGATGACCGCTACAGAGCCGTGCTTTGCTGCTTTCAACGCAAAGCTGAGACCGGCGATACCGCTGCCGATCACGACGAAATCGTATTCCTTCATGACAGCCGGATATTATCGATCAAACGAGTCTTGCCGAAGAACACCGCCAGGAGGAGCACGGAATTTAGCCCAACCCTCTCAACCGGTTGCAAGTTTTCCGCATCGACGACTTCAACATAATCGATCCGGGCCAGCGGCGCTTCCCCGATGACCTTGCGCGCAATAGCGACAACATCTGCAGCGGATTTTTTGCCGGCGTTTGCCGCTGCGCGTAATGCCTGGTACAAAACCGGCGCCTGTTTCCGTTCTTGCACAGTCAAATATTGGTTGCGCGAACTGTAAGCCAGTCCGTCTTCCTCGCGAACAGTGGGCACAGCGACGATGTCGATCTTGAAATTGAGATCGCGCACCATCCGCCGGACGATCGCCAGTTGCTGAAAGTCTTTTTCGCCAAACAACGCCGCGTCCGGCGAAAGAATATTGAACAACTTCGCCACGACTGTGCAAACACCGCGGAAATGGCCAGGGCGTGATCTGCCCTCCAGTGTGTTTGCAAGAGAGGATGCATCGATAAATACCGAGCGATCGCCAGCATACATTTCGGCAACACTCGGACGGAACAAGAGATCGACCCCTGCCTTTTGACAAAATTCCTCGTCTGCTTTTTCCGGCCGCGGATACCGCTCGTAATCACTTCCCGGTTCAAACTGTAGCGGATTCACAAAGATACTGACCGCCACTTCGCCGTCGTGGCCGGCATGCTCACGCGCCACGTGAATCAACTCAGCATGCGCCTTGTGCAAAGCGCCCATGGTCGGTACGAGCACGCGTTTCTTTGCATGCGGCTGCGCCTGCGCCTGCGCGATCATCGTGAGAATTTTCACGCCGCCAGCTTTATCCAACTCCGTACGGTGCGCGAATCATGAAATGCAATTACGCAGGCGGCCGCAAATCAAAGGAAGAGAATAAATCCGCCGGTGAACGTCAGCGCGAGCATCCAGACCAAATCGATGTTGAACCACGCGCGGCGTAACATGCCGACTCCAAGTTTTTCGTAAACTAAAATCGCCACCAGAGCCGTCATCAGAAGATATCCCAACGTGTGAACTGCGACTGAAGCCGTCAGTAGCGACGGCGTGCTAAAATTCGCGAATCCCGACACGTGTTCATGTCGGTTGTGCGAACCAACTTGATGCGTGAACTGCGCAGCCGGCGATCCCAAAAAGAATGGGACGAGCATCAGCCCTGCGCCGTGTGCTGATGCCATGATAAAGGACCACAGCGTCAAATCGCCAAAACCAACTCGCATGCCGACCCAGTTGGGATGGCGCGACCGAAAGAGTCGATACAAGCCAAAGGCAAACAGGATCGCGGCAGCGGCAATCTTTAGAGCTCGGTGCGGCAAACTAATTCGGGCCACAAGAACGGCGGCGATGATCAAGCCGATCGACAGCGCGTGCCCCAGCACGATTGGCGGAAGTGCGCGAAGCACTGCTGCGCGCTTCTGCTCCTGTAGTCCGAGCGCCACTGCAAACAACCATCCCATGGCAGGATTGATCCCATGAAAAATGCCCAGCCCAAAGATCGCCAGCCACGGCCAGAAGCCACTCACGGAAAGCAAAACGAATCGCTCGAGGAATCGCCTCCTTCGAGGCGAACTTGATGCACTCGATAATCGTTGCTTTCCACGAAAAAGTCTTCATCAAACGCGATGCCGCCGTCGCGGCCGGCGTCGAGTTTCACCATCCAACTGCCGACGCCATCGGGATAGAATTGCTCGTCCCATGCCGCATAGAGCGAATTCGTGAAATAGATGCGTTTGGCATCACGGCTCACTTCCACCATCTGCGGACCGCCGGCCAGCGGCTGGTCTGGCTTCTTCGGATGCGGCGTGCGATTCACAATTCCGCCTATACGCACAGAACCTGTCTTCTTCGGATTGAATGGGTCGGACACGTCATACTGTAAGAATTCTCCGGTTCCCCAGCAGGAGACGTATAGAAATTTGTCGTCGAGCGATAAATTGATGTCCGACATGAGCGGCGGCACCGCCTTAAAATCCTTAAGCATTGGCGGCAGTTTTTCCGGGTCAGCAGGTTCGGCTGGAACTTCGATCACCTTTTTCAAATCCCAAGCGCTGTTGCTGCGGTGCCAGAGCCAAACCGATGCCGACAAATCTTTTAGCGAAACGACCACGCCGACAAAGCCATACGCTTTGGTCGGATCATGCGCGGGACGCATCTCGAGCACCATTTGCTGCTCATTGCCTAGGTCGAGCGCTTGCACGTGACGGCGGCGGCGCAAATCCCAAACGTGCATTTGATGACCGTATTTGCTGCCGAGAAGCAGGTCGGGTTGCAGCCCGTTTTCGATCATATTCGGTGTGCCCCATTCGCTACTCAGCAGTGTGTCGAATCCCAGATGCCACCAAAAATCGTAATGCAAGAATTGCGGGCCGCGATTTACTTCCCATTGACCAAGAACCTCGAACGTTTCGCAGTCGAGCATGAAAATGCCGCCTGGCCCATCGCCATTGGGCGCTCCGAGCGCACTTACATAAATGCCTTCTGGCCCACAGTGAATAGTGTGCGGACGCGAATAGTTAGTGCGCGCGAAAACTTCCTCCGGTTCGATCACTTTGACGATCTTTGGTTTTCGCGGATTCGGCTTCGTGTCGATGATGTGAATCCGCGACGACCGCAGCCCAGGCACAACTAGATACCGGCGCTCGACGTGCGGATGCGGCGCATACGGGCAGAGCGCTGAGCTGCACGCGTTCCAACCGAAATGGTGCAGCTCATCACCAAACTGCGGCATAGTGACTTCGCCGACCTGCTGGCCACACGAGCGCGACTCAGGATCGACATCCACTACCAACAGCGCGTCATGGAGCTTGTTGCCAGGCGGATTCAGCGCGGCGACGAACGCATATCTCTCCGGAGGCGCCTGCATCGCCAGTCGTGGCGATGGGTAAAACGTCGGGTCTGGCTTGAGGAGCGGCATAATCGCCCTTCGTTTTCTGTGATTCACTTCATTACTCCCCGACGCCGAATTTTCAAGAAACTATCTGGCCACTCCAAAGGGAAGCGAGTGTTCGCTCTAAATCAATTCATTCCAGCCAGATTGCCTGCCGCGCGAAGCGGAATTTTTCGTGCCCGAAATTTTGCCAGCCAGCACGCAACGCGAGATCGCGCATTTCTGAAAATGAAAATGCGCGTGCAGCGGAAAGGCGCGCATCGTAGCGTGTCATTGGCTCCCGGAAGATCAGCGCAGTCAAAAGATAAACGCCGGCTTTAAGTAGGAATCCACGTCGCAAGTCCGATATAAGAACAAATTGCCGCGATAACTGGTGGCATTGTCGCAAAAGCCGCACCGCGTCTTCATCGCTAAAGTGATGCAACGTAAGGGTGCAAAGCACAACGTCGTAACCCTCGGCAGAGTTCCATTCGAGAATGTTGGCTTCGTGATAGGAAATTTCTGGGTACCCGGCGCTCAATTTCTTGGCGATTTCCAGTGTCGCAGATTGGCGATCCACAGCGTCGATCTCCAGTTGCGCGCCAATTTTCCGAGCATAATCAGCAATCAATCGCGGAATATCACCCGAGCCAGTCGCAAGATCGACGATGCGCCTGCGAGCGCCCGGCTCGATCCACCGCCGCATAAAGCGCAAAATCAAACGATAACTTCCGAACCAGCGATTGAATTGCCGAATTCGCGCCAGATCGCGCTCCAGCTCTGGAGAAACCGGCTGCGGCCGGTCCATCATTTCCAACACAGCGGGATCGAAGCTTCGCTTCATTTGTGTAGCGGCGCTCTATGAGCGCCGTAGTTATGCCACATCTTCGGCGGTCATAGACCGCCGCTACAACCCAAGAAATTCCCGCCACGCCTCGGGCAACTCCGCCGTCTCGACTTCGCTCGCAATACGTCCCTCGAATTCGGGATGAAAAACGGTGCTCGTCCCGTAAACCATGACCACGTCTTCCGACCCTTCTACGCGAATGGCGTGCGCAACCCCGGGTGGAACGACCACTCCCACATTGTTGCTGCTGTGGTGATTGTCGCCATCGATGAAGAAACGCATGATGCGTTTGGACAAACCAGTGCGCACATCGCACAGAATCATCTCCACGCGTCCCTGGAGAAAAAACGTGACGTCCCACTGTTCGTCATCATAACGACGCAACGAATAATTCTCGGGCCTGCGAATGAACAAACGTCGCAGCCATTTCTCGGCGGCCGTATCGGGCGGAATACTGGGTGGATGCACATGAAAGCCTTTAGCACTGGGTGCAAACATGCGCGCCGCCGACCATTGCCTGGGCCAAAATCCGATTTTAGCCAAGACTCCCTCGTCACGTCGGACAAATTCACCGAAAACTCCGCGATGACGCTGTGGATGGATTGTGCGAGAGAAAATTTCGACGCCGGGGATCCAGGCACGCTTTATCTCCGGCCTCGACCGGTCGGCCTTTGCCAGCTCGCCGGCAGGAACACCTGAATGCGCGACTCGCTGTGGCAAAGAGCCCAATTTATAATCGCGCGAGATTAATGTATTTCGTGCTGCCTCACTCACGCCCGGCCACAAATTTATTTCGCTCTTATTCATGTCAGTCTCTTCAAAAGCGTTACTTGCCTAGCGAGAAATCGGCGCGTTCGCGAGAAAGATTTGGATTGTAATAAGGATCACGCTGCAGAACGCTGGCCCAACGTTCCCGCACAATCGCCTCGTTACCCGCGTCGATTTTGTCAGGATAGCTTCCATGCCAGTAAAGCTTTGCAAAGGGAGTGTAAACAATCAGGTAACCTGCCTGGCGCATCTTAAGGCAAAGATCAACATCGGCGAGCGCGCCTGAGAGGCTTTCGTCGAATCCAGCCACCTGCTGAAAAACTCCGCGGCGCGTGAGCATGCACGCGGTCGATACCCCGCTGCAATTGCGGGTCACCTGTAATTGCCGGTTTGCCCCCGGATCTTCAGCTGGAAACCCGCGAAAGGCCGACTGCGCGGTTCTATTTACGCCGACCACAATTCCCGCGTGCTCGATCGTGCCGCTCGGGTTCAGCAACCGAGCTCCCACGGCGCCGACTTCTGCCCGCTGAACATGCTCAGCCATGATCGTCAGCCACTCGGGATCGATTACTTCGATGTTGTCGTCCATGAAAAGAAGCCATGGGCCGTCGGTTTGCTCGGCTGCGTAATTTTTGGCTGCAGAATCATTCGGCGCGCCCGAGAGACGCAGCAAACGATGTAGGAACGGGGTGGCGGTCGCCGGAGATTTGTCGCGGCTCTCGACGATCACGATCTCATAGTTCGGGTAGCTTGTTTTGCTGGTGATACTTTCCACGCATCGGGCGAGCGACTCCGATCCGTGGTAACTCGGAACGATGAGAGAAATTTTGGTCGCCTCCGAGAGCTCGCGTCTCACACAGAAAGCGTGGGTGCGCCAGTCCACGCTCACGTGGGCGGGCTCGCCCCGGCGTTTCAGGTGATCTTCGATTGCAAGCCGCGAGGTTTCCAGCTGCCCCGGTTTTTGGCGGACACTGTTTGCGCTGGAGCTTTCGCTGCGCCGCCAATGATAGAGCACACGTGGAATATGATGAATTCGGTTGGTCCGCTCGATCACGCGGAAGAAAAGATCGAAGTCCTGTGCACTATCGAACTGGGAACGGAATCCGCCGGCTTTCTGCACCAAGTCGCGGCGCACTGCGGTCAGATGACCCAGATAACTGTAGGAGAGGAAAAAATCAGGCGACCAATCCGGCTTGAACAACGGCGCTTCCAATCCATCCTCGCCTAGCTTGTCTTCGTCGGAATAAATTAGATCTCCATCGGGACGCGTTTGCAAAAGCTCCACGAGGCGGAAAAGCGCATCGGGTTCGAGGACATCATCGTGATCAAGGAAAGTGACCCACTCCCCACGGGCGAGCGCGAGTCCATGATTTGACGCCGCCGAAATGCCTTCGTGTTTTCCGAGGCTTGCCAGGACGATGCGCCGGTCGCGCGCGGCGATGCGCGGCAGAATGCGCAGCAGGTCTGGATCAGTCGATCCGTCATCGGCTAACAGGAGTTCCCAATTTTCATACGCCTGAGCCAGCACTGATTTGACCGCTTCCTCAAGGCGGTCCACCGGAGTATCAAACACGGGCGTGATGACACTGATGAGCGGCTGCGAGGCGAACGCGCGCGACTCATTCCGCATCTGCTTCAGCTCCTGCGCGCTCGCACGATGTTGCTCGAACCACTTCTGGTATTCGCTTGGTGCAGTTGATCTCGCACGCTCTGGCGTCTGCTGATGAAATTTTCTCCAGATTGTTTTCGCCAGTTTCTCCGGAAGACGATAGGGCGCGAGCAATATCTGGCCCATTTTGCGCTCGGGGGATTTGCGCAAGGTTTGCCTCTGCTCTCTTAGCAACCTGAGTTCGCGCCGGTATTGTTTCAGTTTGAGGAGCTTTTCCTCCAGAGCGGCGATATGACGATGCGCTGCTTCCAGTTCGGAGGCGCGGATTTCGAGTGTTCGCCGCAGCACGGCTACTTGCCTGTTGAATCTGGCAAAAGCCGTCTCCGCAGCAGCAACGAACTCGCCGGTTACCTTGCTCGGCAGCTGGCGGAGACAAACGGCCGCCGGGCTCAGGTCTGTGACGTCGCATTCGTAATCGGGCACAAATCCGAGGCGCACGAAACACTGAACGAGTTCAGGACGGCGCCTCGCAGCGTCAGCGCCCGGACCGGGAAGGAGGATGACGCTGTCTGAGCAACGTGTGAGCGCTTCCGCCACTGGCTCGTCCTCGTTTGCTCCCGCAGGATAGAACCAAGCCGCAGTTTCAAAGCGAGCTGCGCCTTCGTACTGACTCAGCTTTGAAGCGAGCTCGTCAGAAGACCACACCTCAGCTTCTCTTTTCGCTTCAGCAAATTGGGGTCCAAGCTCCCGAGGGTTGCCTCCAATGACAAGAAACCGGCCATGTCCGACTTTCTGCGAGATAGCGCGCGCAAAATCGGGGTTAGAATAAGAGGAAAATGGCGGCGACACCGGGCACATTATATTGGTTGAAGCCAGCCCCAGGCAAATCTACCCTGCACGCGCCATCCGGCGATGTCGCCAGTTTCGTAATGCTCGATTTTGCCGTTTATCTTCTTTATCGCGCAGGGTCGGCCATTGCCGCTGCGATGCCGTTGCGGTTTCTCTTTGCTTTTGGACAATTCCTCGGCTTTTGCGCGTGGCTTATATCCGGGAAATATCGGTGCCTGGCCAAACGCAATGTTGCAATTGCATTTGCCAATGAAAAGTCGCCGCTCGAGTTGCGCCGCCTTGTGCGCCGCCATTTTCGGCGGCTCGGCGCAAACCTGCTTTGCAGTATTAAACTCACCCAAATGCGGCCCGAGAAAATCCTCGAGCGAGTGACGGTTGAGAATATTGAGGCCATGGCCCGCGAATTTCGCGCGGGCGTTCCGGTCGTGCTCGTTTTAAGTCATCTGGGAACATGGGAATTATTTGCGCAATTGATGCCGAAGTTCGTCGGGTTCGTGCGAAACGCCAGTGTCTATCAGGGACTCGGCAATCGTTTCATTGACGAGCATGTGCGCCGAACCCGCAGCCAAACGGGCCTGGAACTGTTCGACCGCCACGATGGATTTGAGCCGGTAATTGATCTGCTGCGATCCGGTGGCGGTGTCGGCGTGTTGTCCGATCAACACGCAGGCGATCACGGGCTTTGGACGCCCTTTTTCGGAAGGCTCGCGTCCACTTCGCCCCTGCCTGGCGTGCTCGCCAAGCGCACCCGCTCGGCGGTGATCGCCGCTGCAGTTTACACGACGGCTCCAGCGCGCTGGCGCATGGTTTTTACCGAGCGCTTTGACCGGGCCAGCGCTTCGATCGCGGAGCTCACATCGAAAATAAACGAGACCATCGAGCAACAAATTCGCCTCGCGCCGGAAGATTGGTTTTGGGTGCATAGCCGGTGGAAAACCCCGCGACCCAATTTTCTTCTTGCGCACTACAAACGCGGCGTCCATTTGCCACCGGGAATTTCCGCCCGCGATCTCAAGCCATTCCGAATTCTTGTTCGTTCAAGCAACTGGCTGGGCGACGCCGTGATGAGCGTGCCAACAGTTTGCGCGATCAAGAACGGCCGTCCCGACGCGCAGGTAACAATTGCCGCGCCCGCGAACATTGCGCCGGTGTGGAAGCTCGTTCCAGAAGTGGACGACATCGTTCCTTTGCCGAATGGTTCGCTTCTTTCCGTCGTCCGATTGCTTAGACTACGAGCGCCTTTTGACGCAGCGATTCTTTTTCCAAACTCGCTGCGGGTCGCTCTTGAATCCTGGCTGAGCGGAATTCCGCGCAGGGTTGGTTATCGCGGACATTGGAGAAGGTGGCTGCTGAATCAAATCCCGCCCCAGCCGCGAAAACCGGGTCCGCCAGAGCATCATTCGTTGCGATTTCTTCGGATCGCGGGCGACTGCGGCGCGGAAACGCTCAACGCTCAACGCTCAACGCTCAACGCCCAACGCCTTCGTGAAACATCAAACCTCAAACCTCAAACCTCCAAAATCGGTCTCTGTCCGGGCGCGGAGTACGGCCCGGCGAAACGCTGGCTGCCGGAGCGCTTTGCGGAGGCAGCTGCACAGATTGGCGCGCAAACACCGGCGCAGTGGATTTTATTCGGCACCAACATCGACGCGGCCATAGGCGAGAAGATTGGAGCTGTGATCGGCAACCATTGCGTGAACCGGATCGGCCAAACCACTCTCGATCAGCTTATCGACGAACTGCGGCAATGCCGCTTACTGTTGACCAACGACACAGGCACGATGCATCTGGCCGCGTTGCTGGGCGTGCCAGTGGTCGCCATTTTCGGTTCTACCGAACCGCGGCTGACCGAGCCGCTCGGCACCGGTCACATTGTCCTGCGGCACCACGTCGAATGCAGCCCGTGTTTCCTCCGCGAATGCCCGATTGATTTTCGATGCATGAAAGCTGTGACCAGCCAGGAAGTCGCCGACGCTGTGGTCTCTATTCTTACTGGGAAATTTGAAATTTGAAATTTCAGATTTCAAATCTCAGACTCGGGCGTCTTCTCCTTTGCTAATCGCAATGGATGAGTTGCTGGTAATTTGCGAAGAAGCTTCTCATTGAAGGCCATTGCACGCTTCTTTTGGTCCGACGCGTGCCGCGATCGATCACTCAGATGCCTCTGGCCTCTGATCTCGGAGTTCTGCAGATGATCCGCCCAAGCCCGCAATTGCTTCGAGCAAGACTTGGCGATGGATTTGAAATTTGAAATTTCAGATTTGAAATTCGCCAGCACGAGGGCGCTTTTCCATGAAGCAGAGCTTGGAGCGAGTTTCACCAGCCGAGCCACGCGTGATGTAAATGAACGCGAGCAATTCGTTGGTCGTGCCACGCTCCAAGCCCTCTGCAATGTTGTGGGAAACAGACATACTACTACGTTCAATTTGGTCGCGCAGGCTGAAGCTGATTTTGAACCGCTGATTTTCTGTTAGATCGTAAACACCATGGGCCAAGCGCATAGCTTCCTGCCACACAGGCAAATCTTCGAATTGTTCGTAAGTCATGCACGCGAGTGTGAGACGTCAAATCCCTTTCGCGTTGCTTCGAAACCCATTTCGGGATGATTGTTGGTCCTTGTGGCCGCAAATACACCGCACATTCGCACCGAAGTGCAGGTGATGTTTTTCGACACGGATTGCGGAGGCGTCGTCTCCAACATTGCGTATCTGCGATTTATCGAGATCGCGCGCACGCATCTTGCCGAGCAACTCGGGCTCGCCCTGGCAGAGATGGCCGAGAAACAAACTTATCCGGTGGTGGTGCACACCGAGATTCATTATCGCCGCGCAGCCAAGCTCGGCGACCGGCTGGTGATCGAGGGTTGGCTCGATGAGGTGCAGCATGCGCGGTTTTGGTGCGCATTTCGGATTACACGACCGACGGACAACACGCTCATAGCGGAATGTCGCCAGATGCTTGCGCTGATCGAGATGCCGAGCGGGAAACTGCTGCGTCTGCCCGAACATTGGAAAAAATATACAAAGGCGGAATCCGTCCGACATTCCAAGGGCGAACGCCGAATCGGACTTGCTTCCGACGAATAATGCAGTCAATGACCGCAAGCGCACACAGCTTAACCCTGGAAAAGACTCTGCTCGAACCGCCGGCGTTGCCTGCGCCGCCCACGCGGCACGTTCTGTTGGTGATTCTAATTGCGCTGGCGGCGCTGTTGCACGTCGCGACGATCGGCACGGGCGATTTGTACAGCCAGACCGAGGGCCAATACGCGGGAGCCGCGCGCGAGATGGTAACGAATCACCATTGGCTTCTGCCGACGAACGACGGTATCGCGCGCCTGCAAAAACCGCCGTTGCTGTACTGGCTCATTATTATCTCGTTCAAACTTTTCGGCATCAGCGCAGCCGCTGCCCGGCTGCCCGCCGCGCTGGGGGTAGTCGCCACGGTTGCGCTGATTTTTTTGATCGGCGAGAAACTCACGGATTACTGGCGCGGCTTCATCGCCGGTCTGATTTATCTCAGCTTCTGCGGCACATTTCTACTCGGGCGCATCGTCATGCCCGAACCGCTGGTCAGCGCATTCATCGCAGGCGCGATTTTCTGCGGATTGTGCGCCTACCAACAGCGACGTCATCGGCGTGCCTGGTTCGTGGGCTTTTGGATTTGCTCGGCGTTCGCTTGCCTGACGAAAGGGTTACTCGGCCTTGTTTATCCGGCAGCGATTTTACTTTTGCTGTCGATCTTTTATCGCGAAGCACGTCTGCGATTTCGCGCGCTTTTGCGATGGGAATACGTGGCGATCTTTCTTTTAATCGTCACCCCCTGGCACATTTGGGCGGAATGGCATTTTCGCAGTTACTTTCGTCATTTAATCCGCTCCGAATGGCTGGGGCATCTGCGCGGGCTTTCCGACGAAACGCACGATTACCTGGGCGTGCCTGCCTATCAATTTGTGCTCATGCATCTGGCTTGGTGGTTTCCGTGGTCGATCGCGCTGCTCCCCGGAGTGATGTTTGCCTGGCAGCGCGTGATGCGACCGCGTGAGATCACCTTCGCCGATGCGTTGCCGCTTTGCTGGATGGGCATCGTTTTTGTCCCGCTGCTCTTTCTGGGGCAACGGCAGGATTATTATTCGATGAGCATGTGGGGCGCGTTTGCGCTCTGGGCCGCGGTCGCATGGGACCGGATGCCGGGGGTGTGGCGCGCCACAGGCGCAATCGCTGTGGGTGTCGCCGGCGCGGTGAGCGCCGCGGCGGCATTCTTCCTTGCTGGGGCCGCCCGCACTTTAAACGGAAACTGGGGGACGATGGATGCGCGCTGGACAGCCTGGAAGGCATTGCACGACATGCCCATCTCAACCTGGCTGGTACTACGGCCGTTGGCAGTGGTCACAGCGGTTTCGCTCACGGTTTTCGCGTTGGTGGCGCTCTACTTTATTTTCAAACACCGCCAGAAACTCGCTGCCATCGCTCTGGCTGCGTCGATGGTTCCAATCGGGCTGAGTATGATCGCAGGTATCGCGCGCACCGCGCCTTATTTTTCACTCGCCGATGTCGCACGATTTTTAAATCCGCGGCTCGAGGCAGCCGGCATTACGATTTTCGAAGGGCCCCTCGATGACAGCAGCAGCCTGATCTTTTATCTGAACCGAAAGTTCTTTCTTGTTAATCAAAACCGCCGGAAAGCGGCGCCGCTTGGCGGAGCTTCCGTTGATATTTTCCTGAATGAAGATGCGGTCCTGGAAACATGGCGCCGGCCCACCCCGGTTTATCTAATTGTCGAGCAAAGCCGGGCGGACTACTGGAAACAGCTATTGACCAGCCGCTTTCACATTTACCATCAGGTCACGACCTCAGGGACGTACGCAGTGCTAAGCAATCAACTTTAGTGAGTTTGATTTGTTAAAAGTTAAAAAGGGATTCTGTCCGGCTTCTTGAAAAACGCCTGTGCTGGCTTACAGTGCCCGCTCGCATTCCGTTGTAACTTTGTAATCATTTAACCCTTTAACTTTTCAGCCGCATTCATGTCACAACATCGCAGTTTAAAAGGGGCAAGCACGATTGCTGCCCGGCGCAACGTGCTGAAACGCTTCGAGCGCGTTGAGCTTCTGAAAAAGCGCGATCAATGGAAGGACGGCCAGAAAGTGGTCGGCCTGCCCAAGACCAAGCCGGACGTGTAGAAGCGTTGAACAGCTAGCGTCATCCTGAGCGAGCGAAGCGACGTCGAAGGATCTCGTGGCGCTACTCACAGTCGTGCAACGGGATTCCTCGACTTCGCTCGGAATGACAGTCGGTTTAGCAAAGCGACATGCGCCTCAACCGTTTCCTCGCCGCCGCCGGCGTCGGATCGCGCCGGCATTGTGATGAGTTAATCGCGGCGGGTCGCGTCACCATGAATGGTAAGGTGTGCATCAACTTCAGCGCACAGCCTGGCCCGGACGATCACGTCAAAGTTGATGGCAAACTGGTTCACGTCGCGCCGGCGTTTACCATTATGCTGCATAAACCGGCGGGGTTTGTTTCCACGCGAAAAGATCCGCACGCGCGCGATACAGTCTTTGATCTGCTTCCGCAGAAATTTTCCCGGCTGTTCAACATCGGCCGTCTGGACGCGCAAACTGGGGGCCTGCTTCTTCTCACAAACGATGGCGAACTGGCGCAGCGGCTCACGCATCCTCGTTACAAAATCGAGAAAGAATATGAGGTGACGCTGGATCGGTCATGGGACCCGGCGCTCGCGCCGAGATTGCTGCGCGGAATTTTTCTCGATGGACAACGAGCGCAGATCACGCAACTCCGCCCGGTCACGCGTACGAAATTGCGTGTTGTTCTTCGACAGGGGATAAATCGGCAAGTTCGTCGCATGTTTGAAGGCGTTGGCTACCGCATCAAACATCTGGTTCGCGTTCGAATCGGTCATCTGCGGCTTGGTGATTTGCCACGCGGACATTGGCGGGCGCTGACAAAGCGTGAGCTGGACTCGTTGCGACCAAACCAATACTTGGAGATTCCTCGACTTCGCTCGGAATGACATAAAGAGAGAAATGAACCTCGACGGCTGTAACGCGCTCATCACGGGCGCCTCCGCTGGGATCGGGCGCGAATTTGCGCGGCAACTCGCGAATCGCTCGCGCTCGATGATTCTGGTGGCGCGTCGTGAGGAAAGATTGGCTGAGCTGCGTGATGAATTGCGACAGCAGCATCCAAATCTCGCTGTTTACATTCGGAAAGTCGATCTCGCTGATTTTGCGGAACTCAAGGAATTGATGCACTGGATCGATCGCGAAAAGATCGATGTCGATCTTTTAATCAATAATGCTGGACTGGGCGATACCGGCGCCTTTGCGACGAGCGATCCCATCCGCAACGATCAGATGATGCTGGTAAATACGGTGGCGCTTACTTCGCTCACCCGCCATTTGCTTCCAAAGATGATCGCAAAACGCCGCGGCGGCATCCTGAACGTCAGCTCGTCAGCTGGTTTTCTTCCCATCCCAGGCGACGCTGTTTACGCCGCTACCAAAGCGTACGTGACAAGTTTTTCTGAAGCGCTTCGGGCCGAACTCTGGAGAACAGGCGTGAGCGTATGTGCCGTGTGTCCCGGTCCTGTGCGCACGGAATTTCAAGAAATCGCCGCACGTCCGGGCGCTCAGCCCGTGATGGGTTCGAGAATTCTTTTTGTTCCGGTTCAACAAGTCGTGCGTCAGGCGCTGGCCGCGCTGGAAGCAGACCTGCCCCTGGTAATTCCTGGACTTGCAATGAAGATTGCAATGTTCCTGAGTCGGCTGATGCCGATGCCAGTCGTGCGCTTGGTATTACGGCTCTCCCCGAAACGCGTGTGAGTTGCGCAGCTCACTTTGCAATCTTTCGGGCTTGCCGAAAGACTGCCGAAAGCGAACCGCCGCTGCGACACCTTTTGCCGGCTACGCGCCCGCTACGGCTCTATGACGATTTGTATTTGACCGAGCAACCGTACGGCTTCGTGTGTGATGTGGTGACGGGTTTGCCGGCGAGGGATTCGTCCAGCGCGGCTTTGACGTAGTTGGTCGAGGTAGGGATATCCGCCGGGTTCGGCGTAGCTTTGTTGTCGATCGCGCCTTCGTAGGCGATTTTTCCCTCGGGATTAATTATCACCATGTCGGGCGTGTTCTTGGCGCCATACGCCTGTCCCACTTTGCCTTCGGGGTCGAGTAGCAACGCGGTCTGATGCGTCTTCCAGGAAGTAGTAATTTTTTCTGCCTCCTCGGGCGTCAGATTGCCCTGGGCGCCCGGCGCATTGGAATCGATGGTCAGCCACACAACGCCTTTGCTCGTATATTCGTCCTGCAATTTTTGCATGTTGCCGCTGCCGTAATGCTTCTTCACGAATGGGCATTCCGGATTAAACCATTCGAGCACGACGTATTTGCCCTTGTATTGCGAAAGCGAATGGGCCTGGCCTTTCGCGTCCCTGAGCGAAAAATCCGGCGCAGCGTTGCCCACCGGCGGCGGATCGAACGCATAGGCCGCGGTTGCGATTAATGATGTAAGAATGGCTAAGGTTGTTTTCGTATTCATAGTTCCATTAGAAAACACAGCCTCTGAGATGGTTCAAATTCTCTCAAGTAACGCATCTGTAAGAAACGCGCAGTAATTCAAATGCAGCAGCGGTAGGGCGCGACCGCCGGGCGCGCCGGGATGACTCACAAAAGCCAGGCGGCATTGCAATTACTGCGAAGCGACTGCGCGCGAGACTGTTTCGAGTTTCTGTAGGAGCATGTTCTTGGTAAGCAGCTCGGGAAACACAATCGGCTGTTCATTTTTCCCGGGATAAAGCACATACAGTGGCACGCCAGGACGGCCGAATTGTTGTAATAATTTCGTGATAACCGGATCGCCGTTGGTCCAATCGGCTTTCAATTTCACAATGCCGTGGCGTTGAAACGCCTCCCGCACGTCGGCGCTCTCAAGCACGTTGGCTTCATTGAATTTACACGTGAGACACCAGGCGGCCGTGAAATCGACAAACACAGTGCGGCCTTGCGCCAGCTCCGCTTGCAAGCGGTCGGGCGTGAACGCCTGCCAGTCGCCTCGGAGGCGAGAATCGACTGACGCTAGGTTCGTTGACTGAAATTTCTCGCCGATGAAATAAATCCCGCTCGCGAGCACGAGCACGAGCATGAGCACGAGCACGATGCTTCGTTCCGTGACCGATGCTTTTGGCACAACGAACGCGCCTTTCATCCAGCACGCGACACTGATTACCAGCAGGAAACAGCTTGCCCAGATCGCTCCTTCCAGCCCGCGTTGAGCGCCGAGCACGTAAAGAAGAAAGAGCAATGTCGCCAGCAACAGAAAGCCCATGAATTGCTTCACGTGCACCATCCATGGGCCGGGCTTTGGCAAAAAGCGCAGCCACGCCGGTTGCGCGCTGAAAAGCATATAAGGCGCGCTCATACCGGCCGCGATGGCGACAAACATCCCCAGGATGATCCCGGGCGACTGCGTGAAGGCGAAGCCGAGCGCTGTGCCCAAAAACGGCGCGGTGCATGGCGTGGCCAGCACAGTCGCGAACACCCCTTGGGAAAAGGAGCCGAGATCATCCTTACGCTCGGTCGTCGAAAGCAAGCCGCGCGTCATGCTTTGCGGCAACGAAATTTCGAACACGCCAAGGAGATTCAAAGCGAACACCAGCACAATCACGCTCAGCGTCAGAACAAAATAAGCGTTGGTGAATTGAAACCCGCCCCAGGTGACATCGCGCCCGGCGGCCTTGAGTGCAATCAGCAGCACCGCAAGCGCGATAAACCACGCGAAAATTCCAGCCGTGAACGCAATCCCGCTTCGCAAGATTTTCTGCCGGCTCTGGCCCGCGTGTTGGATGAACCCGAAGATCTTCAGCGAGATCACCGGCAACACGCACGGCATCAAATTCAAAATGATGCCGCCGATAAAACCGAAGAGCAGAAAAGTGAAAACTCCACGCGCCTGCACCGGGCGCGCTGCCGAAACAACCGGCGACGTTGGAATCTGCCACGCTGCGCGGTCTTCGCCGTTTGGCTGCTGCGAAAATACAATCAGGCCTGCCATGGACGACAAATTCTTGCCCGACGACTCGATGGGAATACGAAACACGATTTCATTTTTGTTCCGCGATTCGATTGCTGGATGGCCGACCACCGTGCCTTCGTCAGGCACAGGAAAAAAATCGACGGCCGGATACTTTGCCAAAGTTGCGCTCCCGATTTTCAGACGAAGATCGGAGCCAACCCGGCTCCAATCGGCAGTTGCCACGTCCGGTCCCGGCCAATCTCGCGGCAGCAAACGCCGGTAACGCGCGAAAAGTTCTGTGTTCGCTGGCTGACTGGTTGTCGATACCGGCAAATCCGACTGCAACGTTGCGGCGCCGGGGATGCAGATTTTCTCGCAGACCAGCCAGCTTGCGTCCGCGGAAAGTTTCACTGATTGACTATCAATTTTCGCCGGCGGCGTGATTTCCTGCATCAGCAGGACTTCATTTTCGTATCCGTAAGTTTGAATATCGCCTGGATCGATCGTTTTCAGTGGAATCGGCCATTGAATCTCGCCGATTTTCCAGCCCGGTGGCAGTTTCCATTTCAATTCTGTGGGAAGACCTGCGTCACCGGAAAATTTCCAATAAGTATGCCAGCCGGGAGCCATTCGCAGCAGCAGGCCGACAGTGAAAGGCTTGCCGGGGACAATCGCGTTGGTGTCAGCCAATAGCTCCGCCTTAACAAGTTGTTTTCCCCGGTACGCCTGGCCGAGGCCGTACGGCACAATGCCAACAACTAGCCAGCAAAGCACCAAACAGGCAGCAAGCCTCGAAGCGGGTCTCATATGATTACGTAGCACTCGCCCACGTTCGCGGCAATGTCTGGGGAGCACAGGCTGCCAGCCTGTAGTTGTCGGCAGCCCTGCCGACAACATCTTCTGGAACACGCAATTCTAAAATCGCACGAAATTTGCCCGCCTCGGCAAGCTGCCGAGACCGACAGGCTGGCAGCCTGTGCTCCCCAGAAAGGACGTCGCCCAAGCTACGGAACGATAAAGATCTTGTCGGTCCAGGGATCTTTCACTTTGGTCCCGGGCGCGTAGCCGCTCACATCGACATACCTTCCACTGGCATCAAATGGACTGAACACGTAGCCGGACTTCCCGGGCACTGCTTTCGCAGTCGGAAATTCCGTCTGAGCGGAGGAAACTCGCGCTGACGTTGATGGCTTGGGATTTGCCTGCGCTGTTTCCCTGTGGGCGACCTGACGAGTTTGAGTGTTTTCCGTCTCCACGTTTGGGTGGCGCCGCGGCGCTGAGGCCGCCTCTGATGGCGGACCGGCTTGTTCGGACTCGGTGACATCGGATTCCGTTGCCTCGGTCGTTCCGACCATGGTTGGTTCATTGCCCTTCCGCGTGGCATAATGCACCGGAGCGCTGGCAACACGATACGAACCGACCGCAACGGCTCGAGCTACTTTGTAAGAGCCCACCGCGGCCCCACGCGTCACATGGTAGGAGGTCGTCGCGACGTCGCGGGTGGTTCCACACCCAGCAAGTAAAACCGTGGCAAACAGCAGAGACCGCTCAAATACATTCATTTCGTTCGTAACAGATGCGCTGGCATCACGATCTGTTCAATCATTTAATCGCAACAACATCGGCGAGCAGACTTGATATCGTCTCCTCTGTTGTGGACCACGAACACATCAAACGATAAACGTCGGGCTCGATAAATTTATAAAAACGCCAGCCGCGCGCGTGGAGACCGCCCGCGAGCTGTTCATCCATCGACACAAACACTGCGTTAGCCTCGACCGGAAATACACTCTCGATCCCTGCCTCCTTTCGCAAACGGCACGCAAGCCTGCGCGCCATCCGGTTGGCATGCTGGGCGTTCCGCACCCAGACGTCTCCGGTCAAAAGCCCTAGCCACGGCGCAGCGAGAAAACGCATCTTCGATCCGAGCTGCCCGGCTTGTTTTGCTCGATAATCAAAGTCGCGTGAAATTTTCTTATCGAAAAAAATCACCAACTCGCCTGCAGCTGCTCCGTTTTTTGTCCCACCGAAAGAAAGAACATCAACCCCAGCCTGCCATGTGATCGCTTTCGGCGCGCAGTTGAGCGATGCGATTGCATTGGCGAAACGCGCACCGTCCATGTGTAGAAACAGTTGCTGCGCGCGGACCAAGTCGGCGATCGCTGCAATTTCCTCGCGTGTATAAACCGTTCCGAACTCCGTTGCCTGTGAAATGCTGATCGCGCCCGGCTGATGCGAATGCAACTCATTCTGGCGAGCTAGCAGCGCTTCCACCTGCGCGATGTCGATCTTGTCCGTCCCGGGACGGACTCGCTGGGGCGAGCCATTTGCGCCACCGACCAGAAGTAGTTTTGATCCTCCGGTGAAAAATTCGGGCGCGCCGCATTCGTCCGTCTGAATGTGAGAATGCTGGTGACAGATCACGCTCTGGAACGGCTTGCACACCTGCGCGAGCGCCAGCGCATTCGCTGCCGTGCCGGTGAAAACAAAATAGACGTCGCAGTCAGTCTCGAAGATTTCACGAATCCGATCGCACACGCGCGCGGTCCAGCGGTCCTCGCCATAAGATGGCGCGTAATCTGCATTGGCTTCCTGCAATGCAGCCCAGGCCTCCGGGCAAATTCCTGTGGCGTTATCACTCGCAAATTCGTGGCGCTCTACGGTCATCCCGACTGTTTGCTACCCGAGTTTTTGCGCCGGATCAATCGCCACAAAGAGATTGCCTGACAGCTCCGAGCCCTGGGCCTCCGAAATCTGCCAGGCAAATCTCCTCCACTTGCTCCTCGAAATTGCGTGCAATAGTTTCACTTTTGTTTCGGAAAAAGGCCGCCAAATGAGCGTGTCCGCGAGCAAAATTATTTATCAGCCTGGTTCAGTTTTTGCCTAACCCACAGGGGCAGACTAATTTCGCAAATGACGGCGCTCCAAAGCGAAATTGAGCGGCGCGGCAGGCGCATCTTGGAGCTGGTCGATAAACATCCCGAGCCGCTTTTCAGTAGGACGGGATTTTATCAGCGATTGATGACGCTCTCGATGCGCGATGAGCAGTTGAAACTGCAATTATTTCGCTTTGTGGATGTTCTCCCCTCGCTGCGCACGTCAGGCGAAATTGTCGAGCATCTCAGGGAATATTTCGCCAATGAGCACGAGCATTTTGGGCCTTTAGTTCGCGCCGGCGTCCGGCTGGCGCGCATCGTCCCGTGGATCAGCGGGCCCTTTCTGCGCTGGAACGTTTCCGGTATGGCGCGTCAATTCATTGCCGGAAAAAATCCGGACGATGTGATAACGACATTGCGCGGACGTCACGCGCAAAAAATTGGCTTCACCGTCGATCTTTTGGGAGAAGCGGTGGTCAGCGAAGAGGACGCGGACAAATATTCGGCGCGTTATCTGGATTTGCTGGCGAAACTCGCGCGCGAAACAAATAACTGGACCGATCCGCTGGGAAGGAATTTGGAGTTCTTTCCTGTTGTAAATCTTTCGGTCAAACTTTCTGCGCTTTATTCGCAAATGAATTCGGCCGATCCGACCGATGCAATTGCCCATCTCGCGCCCAAGCTGCGACCGCTGCTGCGCCGGGCGCAAGCGCTCGGCGCTTTTATCAATTTCGACATGGAAAGTTATGCGCTCAAAAACACCACTCTTGAACTGTTCAAAACCATTTTCGCCGAGGAGGAGTTTAGAGATTGGCCACACGTCGGTATTGTTATCCAGGCGTATTTGCGAGATTCAGAAACCGATCTGCGCGACCTGATCGAGTGGGGGCGCGCCCGAGGCACGCGCTTCGCGGTTCGCCTGGTGAAAGGCGCATACTGGGATTACGAAACCACGAAATCGCGTCAGAACGGCTGGGATTGTCCGGTTTATTTTCAGAAGCCGCAGAGCGACGCCAATTTTGAGAAGCTCACGAAATTACTTCTGGAAAATGAATTCGTCGTTACCGCTGCGTTCGGGTCGCATAATGTTCGGAGCATCGCGCACGCGCAGGCACTCGCCGATGAGCTCGGGATCGATCGCAGCCGCTTCGAGTTTCAATTGCTCTATGGCATGGCTGGGCCGATCAAGCGCGCGCTGGTGGAAATGGGTTATCGCGTCCGGGAATATTGCCCGGTCGGAGAACTGCTTCCCGGCATGGCCTATCTGGTGCGGCGCTTGCTCGAGAACACGTCGAATGAAGGATTTCTGCGCGCCAAATTTGCCGAGAACGTCTCAGCGGAAGAATTGCTGCGCGATCCAAGAGAGCTGGTAAATGCAACTGTAATCCCGACACGTCGGGACGATCCCGGCGAGCTCGCCAAGTCACATGGCAAAAATGGCGCTTCACTTCCCGCCGTCCCCGGAGATATTTACGAAAACTCGCCGCTAGTGAATTTCGTTTACAAAGACAGCCAGGACAAAATGCAAAGCGCATTGCGCGAAGTGCGCAAACGTTTCGGTGAAAAACATCCGCTCGTCATCGGAGGCGAAAAGGTCTGGACCGATCAGCTGACGCCTTCGGTCAATCCCAGTGCTCCGGACGAGATTGTCGGTTACGGGTCGGAAGCAGGAATTGCCGAGGCAGAGCGTGCCGTCAAAGCTGCCCGCGCGGCATTTGGCAAATGGAGTCGGACTCCATTCGAAGAGCGCACGCGCCTGCTAGAGCGCGCGGCAGACATCATGGAACGCCGGCGCTACGAACTTTCAGCAGTCGAAGTTTTCGAGGCAGGCAAGCCGTGGAAGGAAGCCGATGCGGATATCCGCGAGGCGATAGATTTCTGCCGATTTTACGCGCAGCAGATGCGACGGCTGGGACGTCCCAAGCTTACGCAGCAAGTCACCGGCGAAGAAAGCTATCATCATTACTGGCCGCGCGGCGTCGCATTTGTGATTGCACCATGGAATTTCCCGATCGCCATTCTCTGCGGAATGGCGTCGGCCGGAGTGGTGACGGGCAATACCGTGATCATGAAACCATCCGAGCAAACGATCATCTGCGGTGCCATGCTGATGCAGGTGTTCGAGGAAGCCGGCGTTCCACCGGGGGTTTTGAATTTTCTGTCCGGGCACGGCTCCGTGATCGGCGCGCACTTGGTTGATCATAAAGATGTCGATTTGATCGCGTTCACCGGCTCCCGCGAAGTCGGGCTAAAAATTTGGGAGTCGGCCGGTATCACTCGACCCGGTCAACGCGAGCTCAAGCGGGTCATTTGCGAGATGGGCGGCAAGAACGCAATGATCGTGGATTCCGATGCCGATGTTGGCGAGGCGATCGATTATTCCATTTATTCCGCGTTCGGTTATCAGGGACAGAAGTGCTCTGCGCTCTCGCGTCTGATTCTTCTGGAAGAAAATTATGGTCGCGTGATGGAGCGTTTGATTCCGGCCGCAGCCAGTCTGCGCGTCGGCAATCCGGAAGAACCGGGCATCATGGTCGGTCCTGTGATTGATGAAGCCGCTTACCGGCGCATTCTGTATTACATCGAGATCGGCAAAAGCGAGGCAATGCTCGCCTATCAAGCGAAAGAAGTGCTGCCGCACGGCTATTTCATTCCGCCCACCATTTTCTCCGATGTGAAACCAAATATGCGCATCGCACGCGAAGAAATTTTCGGACCCGTGCTGAGCGTACTAAAAGTGCGCGACCTCGACGAGGCGCTCGAAGTGGCGAACGGCACCGATTACGCGTTGACCGGCGGATTTTTCTCGCGCAGCCCCGCCAACATCGAGCGGGTAAAAGCGCAACTGGAGGCGGGAAACGTGTATATCAATCGCTCATGCACCGGCGCCATTGTCGGGCGTCATCCCTTTGGCGGATTCAAAATGAGCGGCGGCGGCACCAAGGCCGGTGGCGAAGATTATCTCCTACAATTTCTCATCCCGCGCGTGGTCACCGAAAACACCAGCCGGCACGGTCTTGCCCCGGAAAAGACGCCCGAGTATCGCGACGAATTACTCTGGCCGCCGAAACATTGAACCGCGGCTTACGCTGACTACGCGGATAATTCCCGACACTGACTTACGATCCGGGGTCCGTAGCGCTGCTAATTCAACGGACGGCCCTTGCTCAGCAGTTTTACTACCGTCACGACCATGTAGAGCACCGGCCAGGCCGAAGTCAGAACGATCAACGCAAACACCGCCATTTCCTTCGCTCGTTCCCTCGCCGCTTCGATACGGAATTCGCGTCCTAAATTGTAAAAATTCCTGAATCCCGATTTGTCCTCGCCGTCGAACCACCCGCCACGCCATTGACCAAAACCGGAATGGAAAAAGTAGTCGGTCTGCGGAAATTGCCCTTTGCCGTCCGTGGAAGGACTCCTTGGTTTCATAGCCGTATCCCCAAATTCGGTGGGAACTGCAATTATGATACCACGTTCAAAAAAGGAATCAGCCGGAAAAAATAGCTTTTGATCACGCGAAAATCGAAACACTTAAATGCAACCCAGAGAATGCCAACAGCTCGCCGAATAAAATAGTGGCGCTCGTGCGGTGAAGCATTCGTGGATTGTCAGACAATCTTGCTTTGACCTTCAAACCAGCTCAAAATCCGCAGCAGTCGACCATACGGTCCCGTAAAGACGCTCTATGAAAGCAAAATCAGCCAAAGCGCTACTGATCGCGGCGAGTTTGACATTTTCAGCTCGGGGTTTTGCTCAGACCAAGTCGAAGGGCGCCGCAGCTTACGCCAACAGCGGCATTGCAAAACTCCAGAAGAAAGATTTCAACGGTGCTATCGCGGATTTTAATCGTGCTCTGCAGCTCGATCCAAAACTTGCCAAAGCCTATGATGATCGCGGCCTTGCTAAGCAAGGTAAGGGTGATCTTGATGGAGCTATTGCGGACTTTAATCACGCTTTGCAACTCGATCCGAAAGACGCCAAAGCCTGCGATAACCGCGGTGTTGCCAAACGACACAAGGGCGACTTTGACGGTGCCATCGCCGACTTCAACCGCGCTTTGCAATTCGATCCGAAAGACGCCAAAGCATATGTCAACCGCGGGATTGCGAAGCAACAGAAGGGCAACTTGGATGGCGCCATCGCGGATTTTAACCGAGCTTTGCAGCTCAATCCCAAACTCGCTAACGCTTATTATGACCGTGCCGATGCCAAAAGAGAGAAGTACGATCTGAGCGTTTCTGGCGCTGTCGATACGTTTGAGTGGCCAAATTACGATCTCGGGACAAAGAAGTAGACAAAAGTGCCTCGGATGGTGCTATCGCCGACGTCAATCGCGCTTTGCAACTCAATCCCAGAAACGCCAAGGCCTATGACGACCGGGGTCTTGCTAAATTGAGTAGCGGCGATCTAGATAGCGCTCTGGCTGACTTCAACCACGCTCTGCAATCCGATCCGAAACTTGCCCCAGCCTATGAAAGCCGCGGCGTTGCCAAAGCGATTAAGGGCGACTTGGACAGCGCCGTTGCTGATTACAATCGCGCCATTGAGCTCAACCCGAAGCTCCCGGGAGCATACTTAAACCGGGGAATCGCTAAAGCATATAAGGGTGACACGGACAATGCTATTGCAGACATCAATCGCGCGCTGAACATCAACCCGAAGCTCGCGGCAGCATACGCCTCGCGCGGCAGTGCGAATTTTCTGGCTCGCAATTGGACCGCTGCGCTGCAGGACTATAGGCGTTTTTGCGAGTTGTCACCGCGCAGTCAGCAGTATGCTCGCTTCGGCATTTGGATGATCCGGTCGCGTCTCGGTGAAAGAGAAGCGGCAGATAAGGAGCTCGCGGCCCAGTTCAACGCGAAGGGAAAAGACTGGCCATCTAAAATACAGCGATATCTACTCGGTAATTTGTCTGAGAGCGAATTCTTGGCTGCAGTGTCGCCGGATCGCAAAATAGGTCCCGATCAGCGCTGTGAAGCATGGTTTTACGCCGGGATGAAAAACCTGTTGGATGGCAATAAGTCTGCAGCGTCTGGGCTTTTCGAAAAATGCGCGGCAGGACCAAAAAACGTCAGCGAACACGCCTTTGCCAAAGCAGAATTGAAGGCGCTCGGACAATAAGCCGCTTTCGAATTAAGCCGAAGTGTTAAGGCCCGTTTCTTCTGATATTCTGTCGCTGTTATTCGATGCATTCGCTATTTCACTCGTTAGCCTACCGCGCCGGCAAACTGTTCGTGAAACTGCCGTTTGGCTGCGTCGCACGTGTTCGCGTGCTGGGGCGCGAAAACGCGAATCCCGCAGGCGGCTTTGTGCTGGCGGCGAATCACATCAGTCATTTCGATCCATTCCTGATATCCCTCGCCGTGCCGCGAAAAATTGATTGGATGACCATGGCCGAATTTTTCCGATCGCCAGTCGTGGGATTCCTCTTGCACGCGGTCGATGCGTTCCCGGCAGAGCGAGATCATGCTGATCGCAAAACTATTCGCACCGCCATCGAGCGGCTGAAAAGCGGACGCGTCGTCGGTCTCTTCCCCGAGGGCGGGATTCGCGATGGCGCACGCTCGCTGCTCGAAGGCGCGCCTCTGCGCCCAGGCGCCGCGACCCTTGCGCACATGGCTGGCGTTCCGATTTTGCCGTGCGTGCTTCTCGGCAGCGATCGCTTTTACTCGAAAAAAAACTGGCTGCCGTTTCGCCGCACGCCGATTTGGATCGCGTTTGGAAAGGCAACCTCACATTTTCCAGAGTGTGAAAAATCGAAGGCGCGCGCGCGGATCGAATGCGAGCTGGCTGCCGCATTCAAAAATCTTTACGCGGAATTGCAACAAGCATTCCAACTCACGCCCGATGATCTGCCGCATCCGCCGCGAGAACGGATGAAACATTGTAGGGCAAGCGCTTCGCTTGCCGCCGACGTCACCGGCAACCGGAGCGGTTGCCCTACAGTTCGCCGGCACGGGTTTTGCGGTTTCGCCGCGAGGGGAATGGATGGGTTTATATGCGGATCGTTCAATCTGCTTCATGCCCGGCATCGGCTAAACGGGCGCAGTCGCGAGGAGATGGAGCGTTACGTAAGCACATGCGAGCGCCTTACTGCCGAAGAATATTACGCCGCTCATGGCGACGCGGCTCTCGCTGAAGCACTCGGAAACGGCCGGATTGCCATCGCATGGCCCAGCCCGATCAAGACGCAATTCCCAGCGAACAACATCGCGCGCACGGATTTTTTCCGATGCGCACAAGGCATTACTGCGCCGACAGTGCTTCTTTTGCATTCGCTGATGTCCGCCAGCGGCATCGGCTACCGTCGCTGCGCAGAACGCCTCAACCAACTCGGCTGGAACGCTTGTTTCGTTCACCTGCCGTATCATTATTCGCGTGTGCCGCGCGGCTACTGGAATGGCGAGCTTGCCATCACACCGGACCTCATTCGCAATGCGGAAGGATTGCGCCAAGGGGTGATCGAACTGCGGCAATTGATGAAGGCTTTGCGCGAACGAGGCTGTCGCGAGTTCGGCGTGCTGGCCACCAGTTACGGCGGCTGGATCGGCGCATTGCTGGCAATGGTCGAGTGCGATCTTCGCTTTGTGGCATTGATGGCGCCGATCGTGAATGTCGAGCACGCGATCTGGGAAAGCCCGGCTGCGCGGTCTATTCGACGTGAATTGTATCGGGCAAATATCGAGCCATCTCTCGTCGCGCGACATTTTCATCTCAGCTCACCGATTCACAATCAGCCGCTGTGCGATCCTGCTCGCGTTCTATTCGTGACCGGTGAATTCGATTCGATCGCGCCAGCCGCGCAAATCGAAGCGATTCATCAAAAATGGCGCGGCTCCGAACTGTTGCGTGTGCGCCAGGGACACTTCGGCTACCGCATGATGCGCGAAACGATCGCCCGACTCAGTGATCGTGGCGATCTTTGATTGGCGATCTTGTCTCATCATCTCATTAATACCCCGCTTTAGCCGGGTGCGTTGCCGATGTGTGCTGGCCCCTAAGCCATCTAAACGGCTTTAACAGACAACTCAGCGAGAAACATCCCGCTGAAGCGCGGTGTTATGAGAATCGATTCCAAGAAAGTCTAAGCTTGGCTTCAGATCACTGAACGCAGCTTCTGCGAGCGCATTGTGCCCCTCCGCGGATGCATGCCAACCATCAATTGCATGCAGTAATTCCGCGCGGCTGAGGTCAGCCGTCGCCAGCGCGTGCGAGTATCGCAGTTGAATGTGTCCCGCGTGCTCAAGCTCTCGGTTGAACTCGTCCACCATTTCGCGCAGCTCTTCGTTTACGATTGCAGCGAGCCGGGTCAAATTGCGCCGATAGTTTGGATGGAAAGAAACGAAATATTTGTAAGTCGTTTCCAGGTGCGGGTAGCGGGTGGTGTCTGATTCCCGCAGACGCTCGACCGCTTCGCGACCTTTGAAATACGATTCGAAATTGATCAGCCCGAAAACGATGAGCGCTATGCGATGTTTTTCCATCTGCGCGCGCCCGAGCAAGCGTCGCAGCTCGCGCGCGTAGTTTTGCCGGAAATGTTTGCTTAGGCGGTTCAAGCGTTGCTCTGGCGCGAGCAAAGAGTCGGGCGGACATCGCCACGCCCAATCAACGTTGTTGTGTCCGATCGAGATCAAAATCAGATCAGGAAAGCGCCGCGATCGCAGTAACTGACTGACTTGCCCGGAAAAATTGCGCGTCCCAAGAATGCGGCGGAAAAAATTTTGCCGGCCATCCTCGTGATCGACCAATGCGCCGACACCCGCGTATTCCATGGCCACGAAGGGCGCGAACTGTTCCAGTCGCTTCGAGATACTGCGAACGCCTGAAGCAGGATCGGCATCAAGAAACCAGTTTCTGCCGCGGCAAGTATGCGCGCGCCAGAACGTGCTCCAGGGCGACGAAATGTAGATGTCCATACAGACGCTGTCACCGAGCATGGCGATATGCGGCAGTCGCGCCATCAACTCCGCGCGCGTGATCTCGCCTTTTCGATAAGCTAGGTAATCGCGATGGAACCGCGACGCAGAATCACGGATTCGCTCGAGGAAATTCACGCTGACAACTGGCTTGGATTTCATGTTGCAGAAATGACCTGTCTCAATCGCGATTATGTAACTCAGGCATCTTGCCTGACCGCGTCAAACAGGCTTCCAGCCTGCATGATTCGTGCAGGTAGGATGCCCGCACAAACGGACAGCCAGGATGGCTGTGTTACTTCAATCCAACCAATTCATCGCTTCAAGTAGGCGGCGAAACTGTGGATCGTCAGTGGACAGCGCGGGCAACCACTCACCAATCGGTTCGCGTGTCCACCATGCTTTTTCGCCTAACGGCGCGAACTGATAACGATAAAGCCGCGCGCGAATGTAATGTGGCGGCGCGTTTGGAAACGGATTGTTCGCCAGCAGCGAGAGCGTGCCGGGATCGTTGTGCAGAAGTTTCCAGACAAAATGCAGCGTCCACGGGTATTCGGCGGGCGACGCCATTGCGGCGAACCAGATTTGCCAGTCGATGCGGGGTTGATACGGCGCGACGAATGGCGGGCGCCGGTTCGGATCGCCCGGCTTGGCTTTGAATTCGTATTCCTTCCACTTGGTGTCTCCCGTGATCAGCGCGTCGTCTGTTCCCTCAAAGAGAATTTCGTCGCGCTCGCGGCCGACTGTGCCGAATGCGCCGTAAGTGTTCACCAAATCGAGTGGATCGAATGAGTAATTCATCAGTTGCCGGCCGGAAACGAGATTGAGCACGGTCGGTATGCTGAGCCAGGCAATCAAGATCGACAATGCGATAGCCATCACGTTGTTGATGCGCGACGGCTGCGATTCCTGCGCGGCGCACTCTGCGCGCCTAACGAGCGCACCCGGCAAGAAATGCCGAAGGAATGTGTCGTCGAAGCAGGCGAGAAACGGAATGATGGTCAGATAATTCAGGAACGAAAGATTGCCGCTGATAATGAGAAAGATCTGAAACGTGATGAGCAACACACCCGCGATATGGCGCGCTCTTCGCGGGCCGAACGAGAACCACGGCACGATGAGTTCGACGAGATGATTCCATGCCGTCTCGAATTTGAGCAGCCAGTGCGGCGAGAAATGGAAGTAGCGGCTGATCGGATTCGGGATTGGCTGAGTTTCGTAGTGGTAGTAAAGACAAGTGAGATCGCGCCAGCATGGGTCCCCGCGCAGTTTGATCAGGCCGGCGCCGATCATGATGCGAAACCCGAGCCAGCGAAACAGCCAGATAACCAGGATCGGCGGCCGGCATCTTGGAAATGGCCGGCCATCCAGCAATGGGCAAAGAAAGATCGACAAGAAGCCGGTTTCGAGCAGTTGGATTTCCCAACCGTAACCGTACCAGATCTGCCCAATGTGGACGATCGACATGTACATCGCCCAAAGAACCGCCAGCAGGATCGCATTTGCGTAGCCGCAGAGAACAACCAGCGACAGACCGAAACCGATCCAGGAAAAAATCGACAATGCGTTGTCAGAGATTCCGAACCAGAAGAGAGTCGGCACCCGCAGCATTCCAGCGGTGCGCGAACCGAGCTGCGTTTGAACTAGACTAAGAAAATGATTCGCCGGCGTTAATCCGTGCTCGCCGATGAGCGGAACGAGCTGATTAGCTGCGACCAAAAACGCGACAGCATAAACAAAGCCCAGCAGCCGCAGAATCACAAACCGGGTTAGCCAATAGGAATTTCCGGCTGCGAACAGCTTTTGGAAAAAATCCTTGGGTTGCACCTCAGACGACGCTTAATACTCAACTTTCAACGCCGCAACGCTCAACGCCCAATGGCAAATCAATCGGCAATCCACACCGAAACTGCCAGGAGGGAGATTCGAACTCCCGACCAACCCCGAAAGCTTTCGGGGCTGCTCTACTGTTGCAAATAATAAATGGCAAGCTGTGGATTCTTCTTGGCTTCTAACATTCGCTCGGTGCGCCGCGCCTCATCGAGTGTTTCGACATGTTTACTTGCGACGAGCTCGAGCTTTTCGCCTAGTCGTTTCGTTGTGTGCGTATGTCCACGTCGGTGCTGCGCCAATCGTGCATCTAAATCTACCGCGGAACCAATGTAATGCCGATTTGAGCACCCGCGCAGAATGTAAACCCAAGCCATAATCGGAATGCCAGGGGGGAGATTCGAACTCCCGACCAAGGGCTTATGAGTCCCCTGCTCTACCACTGAGCTACCCTGGCGTTTGTTTCGCGCACAAAGCTAGCGAATTTCTCCCGAACGACCAACCCCGAAAGCTTTCGGGGCTGCTCTACCACTGAGCTACCCTGGCGAAATCGGCGGCAAGAATGGTCAATCCCGTGATGTGGACTGTCAATGTAGCAAGCGCCACGAGCGAGTCTTTCTCTTAGTCTCACTCTCTGCCGACTGACGACAAGAGTAAGAAGAAGATTAAGATTAAGAGGAAGAGTTTCTACTCTTTGGCATTCGCAATATACGGCACCAGATCTTTTTCACTGCCCCGCAGCGCAGCCATGAAGCAGACGCCGCTGTGCTCGGTTACTGTACCCGTCCAGCCTTCCTGATGCACATAGCGCCAGCCGGGAAACCCCAGTACCGCGCCGGTTTTTGTGTTCCGCTCTGCCGGGAACAGGAAAAGCTGGATCCGTTTTTCGACAAGCCAGATTTGCGCGATGCGACGTGACTCCTCGTCTTCAAAGACGCGACAGCCGATTGTGCGAAAATCGGCGAATTCAGCTGGTACATCGTAATGTTCCAGCCCGTTTTTCATAAAAAACAAATCGCTCAATGTACCTGCTTCAGTGCTGACCGGATCGAGCATGACCGGCCGGGTGGACGCAGCCACGGTCAACAATTTCCTAGCCGTAGCTGAACCGGGAAAATCATTTAGACGGCTAATCAGTTGAAACACGAACACGCCGGCAATGACCGCAACAGCGATGCTGATCGAAAGAACAGCCGGATTACGCGCCATCTTTTTCCAATTCCACTTCGAACCGCGAATCAGGTCTTTGTCCGGAAACCATTCTGCCGACTCCGGCGGAATAGGAACCAGCCGAACCAACGCAGCGACCGCACGATCGAAGTTCTGTTGATTGACAAATTCGTCGGAGCCGTCTGCACGAGAGACCGCCGAGCGCATGGAACGGTCGGCAAACCGGTCCTCGGTGATCGGCGCGCAATTCAAAAGAGCGCGTTGCCGGCGCAAGAACGGTAGCGTCTTCATACACGGGGCGGTTCAGGAACTTTTGCGTCCAGCCATGCCTGCAACTGTCGCCGGCCCTTTGCCAGGAAGCGCGAAAGCTCGGTCAACTTGAGTTCGGCGATATCGAGAATTTCGCGGTGATCGAATTCGTCGAGATAAAAAAGTGCCAGTGCGGTCCTCTGAGGATCAGGCGCGGCGGAAATCCAAATTGCCAGTTGCGCAGGCTCCAGCTGTTGAATCTGTGCCGCAGCCTCTGGAGTGATCTCATGCTCGTCCATATCTAGCGGCTCCGGTTGCAAATCCGTTTCGCTTGCTTCCAAACAGCGCCAGCGCGCGTCGCGGAAAAGCCAAAATGACTCCTTTGGTAGTTCTCCGTGGGCGGCGCGCACAGCCGCTTCGCGCAATGTGGTGTGGAAAACCTCCTGCGCCCGGCCCAAGTCGCCCAGCATCAAGAAACAAAAGCGATAAAGTTGCGGCAAATTTTGTTTTCGATCCGGCACTCTTATCTTCCCCGAAAAAAACTTTATGCATTCTACGCGCATCGCCAGCATCGACAAGAGTTTGTCGCCGGTTCACTCGTCGAGACGGCTCCTGCAGTGTCCGCTGTCCTCAGCGGATTCGCCTTGTCAAGCGAGAAGTGTATGCGCTGAAGACAGCGCACCCTACAGCACGCGCCATCAACGCAAACCTGTTATACGGCGCGCGACCTCCCTGGCGTTTTCCGTGCTGTTGAAGGCGGAAATACGAAAGTAACCTTCGCCCTGTGCACCGAAACCGGCGCCCGGTGTGATGACCACATTCGCCTCGCGCAGCATTCGATCGAACATCTGCCAGCTGGTTAGGCCGTCCAGTGTGCTCGCCCAGATGTAGGGGGCATTTGTTCCTCCAAAAACCTGAAGACCAGCGTCCAAGGCAGCGGCGCGCAACATTTTTGCGTTGGACATGTAGTGATCGATGAGCGCGCGGACTTGCTTACGACCGTCAGATGAGTACAGCGCCTCGGCGCCGCGTTGCGCCGGGTAATTCACGCTGTTCGATTTTGTGCTCCAACGCCGCTGCCAAAGTGGATGCAGCGCCAGGCGACGATCGTTCTCTGTTCGGCCGGGAACCGATTTAGGCATTACCGTGAAGCCGCAGCGCACGCCGGTGAACCCGCCATTCTTCGAAAAGCTACGCAATTCAATCGCGCACTCTCGCGCGCCAGGAATTTCGAAAATGGAATGCGGAATTTCCAGATCGGAAATGTACGCCTCGTACGCGGCATCGAAGAGCAGCAGCGCCTCGTGTTCGCGCGCGTAGGCGACCCACGCCGCAAGTTGCTCGCGCGTGGCCACGGCGCCAGTTGGATTATTCGGAAAACAGAGATAAACCAGATCGACGTGTTCCTTCGGCGGCTCGGGCACAAAATTATTTTCCGCCGTGCCGCGCAAATAAAGCAGCTTTTCGTAGCCGCCGCCTTTTCGTGCGGGGCCGGTATGGCCGGCCATCACGTTTGTATCTACATAGACCGGATAAACCGGATCGGGAACGGCCACTTTGTTTTGGTCGCCGAGAATGTCAAGGATGTAACCGCAATCGCATTTTGATCCGTCAGAGACAAAAATTTCGTCGTCGGCTATGTCGATATTCCGGTCGCGATAATCCCGCTGCGCGATTGTCGATCTGAGAAATTCGTAGCCTTGTTCCGGACCGTAGCCACGAAATGTCTCGCGATGGCCGAGTTCTTCGACAGCGCGCTTCATTGCTTCGATCGCTGCGCGCGGGAGCGGCTCGGTCACGTCACCGATTCCGCAATGGATCAAGCGCTTCGCTGCTTCGGGGTTCGCTTCGCAAAATTCGCGGACCCTTCGCGCTACTTCGGGAAAAAGATAGCCGGCCTGAAGCTTGAGATAATCTTCGTTCAGATAAGCCATGCTGTAACGGCGATCTATGACCGCCGAACAGTACAAGTTTAGCGGCGGTCACAGACCGCCGCTACAGGAGAACGCGCCAAGCACGAATCAGTAATTCTTCGCTACCGCGTCCCAGTTCACGACGTTCCACCACGCCTTAATGTAATCTGCCCGGCGATTTTGATACTTCAGGTAATAGGCGTGCTCCCACACATCGACGCCGAGGACCGGTGTGTTGCCATCCATCAGGGGGCTGTCCTGATTCGGGGTCGAAATAATCTCGAGCTTGCCGTTTTTGTTTTTGATCAGCCATGCCCAGCCGCTGCCGAAACGGCCTACGCCCGCCACGGCAAATTTTTCCCTGAAATCATCGAAGCTGCCGAACGTGGATTTAATGTCGTCGGCGAGTTTGCCTTTCGGTTCGCCGCCGGCGTTCGGACCCAGGATTTTCCAGAAGAACGAATGATTGGCGTGACCGCCGCCGTTGTTGCGTACGACAGCGCGAATGTCTTCCGGCACCGCTTTGAGATCGCTGATCAAATCCTCCACCGATTTTGTTTCAAGATCGGCTTTGCCTTTGATCGCCTTGTTGAGGTTGTCGATGTAAGCCTGGTGATGCTTGGTGTAATGGATTTCCATCGTCTTCGCATCAATGTGCGGCTCCAAGGCATCGTACGGGTATGGTAATTTTGGTAGTTCGTAAGCCATAATCTTTACAGTTAGATCGAATTACGCTGCGCGACAGGTTTTATTTTTCTGCGCATCGGCAAGGCGGACGTCAGCCAGCCTGACCTCAATCGCAGCGGTAAAAACCCGGGCGATGGTCAAGGCCACTGCGGTAATTGATGTACGTGGCGAGTGCGAGCAGCGGGAAATTCTGGCGATAGAAGTCGTATTTGAGATAGAAGACTTTCGGAAATCCGGTACCGGTGATTTGTTCTTCGTGCCATGAGCCGTCCGCCTTTTGCGAACGCAGCAGGAAGCGCAAGCCGCGCTGAACGCTCGGTCGATCGAGATCGCCGCACGCGCAGATGCCCATGATCGCCCAAGCGGTTTGCGACGCCGTGCTTTCGCCGATGCCTTTGGCCCCGGGGTTGTCGTAAGTCGCACAGGTCTCGCCCCAGCCGCCGTCGCTATTTTGACAGCTCTCCAGCCAATCGCGCCCGCGCAATATCCAGTCTTGCGTCATGTCCTGGCCGATGGCGCGCAGGCCGCGCAACACCTGCCACGTGCCATAAATATAATTCACGCCCCAGCGGCCGTACCAAGAACCGTCGTCCTCCTGCGTCTGGATCAAATACTCCAGCGCGCGTTTAACGGCGGGATGATTCCGGTCGAACCCGATATAGCCGAAGAGCTCGAGTGTGCGCGCGGTCAGATCGCTGCAAGTCGGATCGAGAATGGCGTTGTGATCGGCGAACGGCATGTCTTCCAGCCATGGTGCGGTGACGTTTTTGTCAAACGCGGCCCAACCGCCATCGTCGCACTGGAAACTGAGCAGCCACGCAAGTGCGCGACGAAAGATTGCATCGAGCGTTAGCGTATCTCTGGGCTGCACTGTACGCAGCGCCATCAGCACCATCGCTGTGTCATCGACGTCAGGGTAATAAACGTTTTCGTACTCAAACGCCCAGCCGCTCGCTTCGGGATGCGGATTGTTGACCGCCCAATCCCCTCTAATTCGCACCTCTTTCGTGACGAGCCAATCTGCGGCTTTTTGCAGCGCGGGATGTTCCGGTGAAACACCTGATTCGGCCAGCGAGATGATGTTGATCGCGGTATCCCACACCGGCGAGAGACACGGTTGAATTCGAAAATCCTGCGGATCATCGACAAACAGCCCTGCGAAATCTTTCTCCGCCTTGGCGTAAACTGGATTTTTTTTCGAGTAACCCAGAGCGCGCAGGGCGATCAATGAGTTCAGCATCGCCGGGAATACGGCTGCGAGGCCATTGCTGCCCTCGCCAATTCGCTCGAGCATCCAACGCTCTGCTTCCTCCAATGCCCGCTGCCGTAGGGGGCGAATCCGAAGCGGGTGGAGAAATTTCAGGGTATCATCGACCCGGAGAAAGAAATTGCGCCACGTCCAGAACTTCTCGCTCCGCGGCAAACGCAGATCGGCTTGCTCCGTGCCGAGCGGATAGAGTTCATGCAAATGTTTTTCCCCGGGCAGAATCCGGATTGGTTTGAAATGGTTGACGATCGAGAGCGGGATGAGCATGGCCCGGCTCCAGGACGACATTTTGGAAATGTGAAACGGCGCCCAGCCGGGCAGAAGAACCATCTCGACGGGAATGGTTGGCAGATATTTCCACGGAAACTGCCCGAGCAGCGCAAGGTAAAGCTTGCTGAATGTGTTTATCTGCGGGACGCCGCCTAGGCGCATGATGGTCGCGCGCGCTTCCTGCATAAATGGCGCGTCCACAGAACAGCCGGCAAGTTTCAGGGCAAAATAGGCTTTGACGGAAGCGTTGATCTCGCTCGGACCGCCGTGATAAATATTCCACCCGCCATCGGGCAATTGGCGTTTGAGGATGTGACGAACGCATCGTCGCTGCAATTGCACACCGACTTCGCCGCACCAGTGCATGAAGAGGATGTAATCGGAGCACAGCGTGCTATCGACGATCAGCTCGCCGCACCAGTGGCCGTCGGGTTTTTGTTGCCGCAAAAGGTTTTCCTGCGCACGCTTGATCGCCCGCAAAATCTCTTCGTCTGACGCTGAGTACGATTCGGAGATCTGCGGTGCGCTCGGCAATACGATCAGGTCCTTCGACAATTCCGGCATCGCTTTCTACGACGCTTTCGCGGTTGCTTCTGCCCGTTTGCCGGTAAGGTGACCGTTTCCCGAGGTGACACCGTTGAAAGCGAGAGTCTCACTGCCAAGCCCGACGGGTTTCGGTTTCGCCCCGAAATTGAATTTAATGGTCTTCCAAGTATCGCCACGCTGCGCTTGCAGTCCAAGACTGGCAGTAGGCTCGTAACCGCAGTGCACCATGCAATTCTCGCAACGGCTGTCGCGCGCGACGCCGTTCACCACGCCGTATCTGTCCCACTCGGTTTTCTCGAGCAACTCCGCGTAGCTCGAGTAATGCCCGTCGGTCATCAGATAGCAGGGCCCTTTCCATCCGCGAATGTTCCGGGTCGGAATCGCCCAGGCTGAACAGGTCAAATCCCGCTTCCCTGCGAGAAACTCAAAGTAAATTGGCGTGCCAAAAAACGTGTATCGATTCATCCACTCCTCGACCTTCCGGAATTTTTGGATCGTCATCGAGCGCGTGAGAAAGAAGTCTTCAGGGCGCAGATTTAGCCGTTTGATCATGTCTTTCTTCGCGGCGTCGTAGTCATAGCCGGGACTAATCGTGTGGCCGTCCACGCCAAGATCGGAAAGATAATCGAACATCTGCTCGACCTCTTGCATGTCGGTTTCCTTGTAGATCGTCGTATTGGTGGCGACCTGATAGCCCAGAATCTTCGCCATCTTGATAGCTAGGATGCATTCCTTGAAGACGCCTTCGCGCTCCACAATGAGATCGTGAATTCGCTCTAGCCCATCGAGGTGCACGTTCCAATACATCCATTTGCTTGGCTTGATCGTCGGCTTGGCCGGGTCTTTCGGACCTTTGCGGATTTCAGCCGCATCTTTTTCGCTGAGCAAACCGGCTTTCGTGAGTTTGTCGATTTTCTGATCGACGAACTCGCCGCGCTTGGCGATCTGCGATGCCAGCCAGTCGCGCATTTTTTTGCGCATGAACATGGCGTTGGTACAGATGTAAACGATTCGTTGTTGCGCGAGCAATCCTTCCACCAGCGCTTCGATGTGGGGATAGATGAGTGGTTCGCCTCCGCAGATCGAAACCATCGGCGCGTTGCACTCTTTGGCCGCCGCAAGGCAATCCTCGAGACTCATCATGTCCTTGAGCGAGGTGGAATACTCCCGAATCCGCCCGCAACCCGTGCACGTCAGATTGCAGGTGTGCAACGGCTCGAGCTGAAGCACCGTGGCGAACTTCTTGGTGCCACGTAACTTGTGGCCGATTATGTAAGCCGCGATTTTCGCTGTGAGCGGAAGGGGAAATCTCATAGGAGCGAGGATAGTAACAATGGAGGCCAGCGTGTCAATGGCGCCGAATTTAAGCTCTTAATATGCTACATTGAATTCGGGTCAGCCCTCCTGTCTGGACTTAGGTTGCCACAAGTTAAAATAGGGCCACAAAAGGCAATAACTGATCAGACCCCAGCAGTTTGCCAGCCGCGGCGGATCAGGCTCACGGCAATTGCCGCGAGAAGGAGCGCCACTATTTTCGATACGCCACGCAATCCCTGCCGGCCCATCCAGCGCGCCACCCGATCCGCATTCCAGAACGCAATCGCAACCAGAGCGAGGTTAATCAAAAGCGACACCAGCGTAAACACCAGGCCAATCGTATCGACCAGGATTAGCAGCGCCGTCAGCAGCGCCGGCCCCGCGATCAGCGGCATCCCAAGCGGGACAACTCCGAAGTCGTCGGTCGGTGCGCGATCAGCTGGCGCGAGATTGAGCAGTTCGCGTCCCGCCAAGCCGAGCAAAATCAGGCCGCCTGCGACTTGAAAGTCGGCTACCGTAATTCCGAGCGCAACAAAGATAATTTTCCCAAGAAATACAAAGCCGACTGCGACACAAAGCGCAGTGAAGATTCCCACATAGGCTTCGCGCTGGCGCTGTTCGCGCGAGGCGCTACCAGCGAGTCCCATAAATACCGCCACTAACCCGATCGGATCAATCGCGACAAAAATCGGAATAAAGGCGACAAAAAATTTATGAATCATCCGTGGCGCGTGTTCCTCGAAATGCAGGTTCTCACCACAGATCAACACAGATGAAACAGAGATTCAGCAAAATTCCTTCTGCCATGTCTGACAATTTGTGTAAATCTGTGCCCGACTTAGGTCTCCTACTCTTATGCGGAACATCTCCAGAAAATCTGCGTTTCTTTGTGTCTTGCTCGTCCTCGCGGCTTCGCGTCTAGATCTTTCCGCGGGTGAATTGAAAACAGTCGATGACTTTCGGGCCGCCGCTGCGAAGGCGAATGCGGTCTTAACGATCCCTGATTGGGAGCAAACGCCGGAAGCGGTCGAAGCGATGATGAAAAACGCTATCGCCAAGGCCAACAAGGCGCTGGACGAAATCGGCTCGCAGGATCTTAACAAGGTGACGTTTAAGAGCAGCGTCGTCGCGCTCGACGATCTCACATATCAAGCCGGAAATGCGGCGAACAAGGCCACAATCATCAAGGAAACAAATACGAATCCGACGATGCGCGCCGCGGCGGAGAACGCGGTGAAGACTTATCAAGAATGGGCGGTCGGGATTGATTATCGTGAAGACGTTTACAAAGCCATCAAAGCTTTTGCGGACGCGCATCCGAAACTCACCGGGGAAGACGAAAAACTGCTTAAGGAAACATTGCGCGATTATCGGCGAGCTGGCTTGGATTTGCCGCCCGATCAGCGCCAGGAAGTCGAGCAGCTACGCAAGGAATTGTCCAAGCTCGGGACCGACTTCGACACCGACATCGTGAAGGCGACTGCGCCGGTCATGTTCACCAAGGCCGATCTGGATGGGCTGCCGGAAAGCTTTTTCGCTTCGCCCGGTATCAGGACTGGCGATGACGTTTACACGGTGATGGCAAATGTCACCTGGCAATTCAACACGGTGGAGGAAAACGCCAAGAGTGAAGCCACCCGCAAGCAGCTTTATCTCATTCGCGAGACGCTCGCCAAAGACGCAAACGTTCCTGTTCTCAACCAAATGCTCGCGCTCCGGAACAAGATCGCGTTGCGGCTCGGCTACAAATCTTGGGACGACTACCAGACCGAAGTCAAAATGGCAAAGACCGGGGTGAACGCGGAGAAGTACATCAATGATTTGGTCATCGGCATCCAGCCGAAGTTCGACAGCGAAGTGGCGGAATTACAAAAATTGAAAGCCGCCGAAACGAAGGATCCCAATGCCAGGATCATGGTGTGGGACTGGCGTTACTACGCCAACCAGCGGGACAAACAAAAATATGCTGTCGATAAGGAAGCGTTGCGCGCGTATTTCCCGTTCCAAAGAGTGCTCGATGGGATGTTCAACATCTACCAGAGCATTTTTGGCTTGAAGTTCGAAAACATCGCCGCGCCCTATAAATGGATCGATGATCTCCAGCTTTATTTGGTGACCGATGCCGTCAGTGGCGAACCGCTCGGGATGTTTTACCTCGACATGTTCCCGCGCGAAGGAAAATACAATCACTTCGCCGAGTTCGAAATTATCAGTGGCAAATTGTTACCGGACGGAAAATACCAGAGGCCGACTGTCGCTTTGCTTTGCAACTTCCCGCCACCGAGCGCGGACAAACCATCCCTCATGACGCACCAGGATGTGGAAACGTTGTTTCACGAGTTCGGCCACTGCCTGCATTCGATTGTTACTCGTGCCAGGTACGGCCGCTTCGCCGGCACGCATGTTCCCGGCGATTTCGTCGAGGCACCCTCGCAGATGCTGCAAAACTGGGTCTGGGACAAAAAAGTGCTCGACACCTTCGCCGCCGATTATCGCGATCCGTCAAAGAAAATTCCGGCGGATATCGTTAAAAAATTGAACGACGCCAAGCTGGCCAATGCCGGTGTTTTTTATCGGCGCCAGTTCGCATTCGCATCGCTCGATCTGGCCCTGCACGATCCGCATCCCGAAGACATGCCTTACGATTGCGTAGCAATATCGAATCCGATCCTGGAAAAAGTCTTTCTGCCAATCGATCGGAGCACCACGTTCGTTTCTTACTTTGGCCACTTGAACGGCTACGACGCCGGTTACTATGGCTACGCCTGGGCGGACGCAATCGCCGCTGACATGGCGACCGTTTTTGAAAAAGCGAAGAACGGCTATCTCGATAAACAAGCCGGCATGAAATTGCGCCGGGAAATCTACGAACCGGGCGATTTGCGCGATGTCACGGTCTCCATCGAGAAATTCTTGGGCCGCAAGCAATCCATCCAACCGTTCCTGAAAAAGATCGGCATCGGACCGCAGGATAAAAAGAAAGCGCCGGCTGGGCCATCGCAGGAAGCCAGATAGTTTGTAGGACAAACTCGCTCGCGGCGAACGCCCTGTGAAAGTTACGCTCGTTTGACACAAACGCCGCTACAAGGTCTCGATATGACGGGAATGGCACGGCGACTCGCTGTAATCCTTTGCTTCAGTGCGACGCTACTCCTTGCGGCTGACGAATTGGCGTTACGGTTGCAGCCGGCGCTGGAAGCGATCACGCCGGATGGCCTGCTCGCCCACATAAAGGTTCTCGCATCGGACGAGTTTGAAGGGCGCGCGCCGGGAACGAAAGGCGAAGAACTTTCCGTCAAATATATCACCGATCAGTTTAAGCGGATTGGGTTGAACCCAGGCAATCCGGATGGGACTTACCTCCAGGAAGTCCCTCTCGCCGGGATCAAAAGCGATCCGACGCTATCGTTCGTCGTTGGCGATAAAACGATTGATCTTAAATATCCGGATGATTACATCGCCTCCTCGGCGCGTCTCCAACCGGAGATCAAGATCGACAAGTCAGATGTGGTTTTCGTCGGATACGGCGTCGTCGCACCGGAGTACGGGTGGGACGATTACAAGGACGTCGATGTGCGCGGCAAAACGTTGCTGATGCTGATCGGCGATCCGCCAGTGCCCGATCCGAAGAACCCATCAAAGCTCGACGACAAAATGTTTAAGGGAAAGGGGATGACCTATTACGGCCGCTGGACGTACAAGTACGAGATCGCGGCTCAAAAAGGCGCCGCAGCCGCCATTATCATTCACGAAACCGTACCCGCTGGCTATCCGTATTCCGTGGTGAAAACAAGTTGGGCCAAGGAAAACTATGAGATCGATTCGCCAAATAAAAACACGGACACGGTCGCAGCCCGCTCGTGGATCGCACTCGATGCCGCAAAGAAATTGCTGGCCGATTGTGGCCAGGATTTCGACGCACTGAAGAAATCGGCGATCACAAAAGAATTTCGGCCCGTGGCGCCGAATGCGAAAGCCAACATCGAGATCAAACAGCAGCTTCGTTCGTTCAAATCGCACAACGTCATCGGCAAACTCGAAGGCAGCGATCAAAAAATGCGCGACGAATACGTCATTTACACGGCGCCCTGGGATCATCTCGGGCGTCATCCCGAATTACAGGGCGATCAGATTTTCAATGGCGCGATCGATAACGCGTCGGGCGTTGCGTCGGTTATTCAGCTCGCGGCCGCGTTCACAAAATTGAATCCGCCGCCGAAACGCTCGGTGTTGTTCATGGCCACGACTGCCGAAGAAGCGGGATTGCTCGGCGCGAAATTTTACGCGGAACACCCGCTATACCCTCTGGAGAAAACATTGGCCGATATCAATATCGACACAGTGAACCCATGGGGGAAAACGCGCGACATCGAAGACCTGAGCGACAACAATTCAACGCTCGATGATCTGCTGGCTGCGGCAGCCAAACGCAACGGGCGCGTCATGACACCGAATAGTCAGCCGGAAAAAGGCGGCTTTTATCGCGCCGATCATTTTGAATTTTCGAAGCGCGGCGTGCCTTCGCTTTACACCGGCGGCGGCAAAGATTTCATCGGCAAACCGGCAAATTTCGGACAGCAAAAGAAAGACGATTACACTGCGCACCATTATCACCAGGTCTCGGACGAAGTTGATCCAAACTGGGACCTCTCCGGGGCCGTGCAGGATGTTCAACTTTTGTTCGAAGTCGGCTACCAGGTCGCCAACGGCGACAAGTTTCCCGAGTGGAAACCGGGATCAGAATTCAAGGCGAAGCGGGATGCGATGATCAAGAAGTGACTGGCAAGCCGACTGATATTCTTGCATCTGTTTGTTGTTAGCTGGCGATTCAAACATTGACTTCTGTCATTCCGACCGGCGTGGAGGAAGCTCTTGCGGTTTCCGCGGTGGGCCTATCCATTGCGGTTGCAACGCCGCAACTTCAGTGGTTGAATTCGGATTAGAATCTCAAAATTCGAATGGGCTCTCTCAAGAAAAGACGGAAAGCGAAAATTGCCAAGCACAAGCGCCGCAAACGGATGAGGGCGCATCGGCATAAGAAGCGACTCCGGTATAAGGTATAAAGGCGCGACCGGGACCGTGCTTCCGTTACTCGGTGGAGTAATGCGACTTCTCCAATTCCCGATCATTCCATTACTCCAGCACTCCATTACTTGACTGGTCGGCAACGGCGGTCGGTTTGCCGAACATGCCACAGAAAGATAAGATTAAGCGTGAGCGAGCAGAAAAAGTGGGGCGTTTTCGCCTGCCGGGGTATCATTTTCGCGCTGGCTATTTTCGTCGCGGCGAATATTGCGTACGGCCAGGCGCCCAAGGCTACACCAGCAAAAACTGCGCGTTCGCATCGATCAAAACAAGTGGCGCGCCAGGATGATTCAATAAATCCAAAACCGGTGCCCGATCTTGCTCTGCGCGCACAAGGGGCGCACAAAGCGGATGCGCTCGCGCATTTTGTTCAGGGAATGGCGTTTGAAGAAAATGGCGAAATGGATCGGGCGCTGGAGGCGTATCGCAAAGTGCTCAATGTCGATCCCGGCCAGTCGCAACTCGCCGCACGCGTGGCCGCTTTACTCATACAGCAGGAGGATTTCCCACAGGCAATTGATGTGCTTAAGGACGCAATCAAAGTAAACCCGAATAATGCCGAGCCTTATCAGCAGCTTTCTTTTATTTACTTGAGGTACCTCAAGAGAACGGATCAGGCCATCGATTATGCCAAGCGGGCGATCGCCCTGAATGCACAAGACGCGGAAGGTTACCAGCGCTTGGTCGAAATCGAACTGGCAGCCGGCCAGGAAAAAAAGGCGCTCGAAGTTCTGGACCACGCCGCAAAAGTTCGCAGCAACGATCCCAATTTCTGGATGCGGCTGGGAAAGCTTTACATGACTCTTCTGTTTAAGTCCGACTCACAGCCGAAACCGGACGAATTGAAAAGGACCAACGAGGCTTTCAAAAAAGCAGCCGAACACGCTGGAGACGATCCGGCGATTCTGAAGGATGTCGCAGACTATTACGCAGCATCCCAGCAACTGAAGGCAGCGATCCCGCTTTATCTGCGTGTGCTCGAACTGCAACCGGACGATTCGAATGCGCGAGAGAAACTGGCGACCGGTTTTGTGTTGACAAATCAACGCGGCAAAGCGGTCGAAATGCTGGAGCAAATCATCAAGGAGCACCCTGAAAAATATCAACCCTACGATTTACTGGCACAGGTGCTGGATGATGAAGCGCGCTCGCTGCTGCGCGCGAACCAGGTTGAGGAAGCCAAGGCCAGCTTTGCGAAAGCAGCCGCCAATTACGAGCAAAGCCTGTTGATTAATCCAAATCACGCTGGCACCTATCTGCATTTGGCGGAACTGCTCCTCGGGCCCTTAAAAGACGCGGATCGCGCAGTGAAACTGTTGACGGAAGCCCGCCGCCGATTTTCCGGCGCACCCGAGATTGTCTATTATCTAGGCATCGCCCAGCGCGAGGCGAAGCAGAGTCAGCAAGCTGTGGCGACTTTTGAAGAGGCGCTGCACGAAGCGCAAATGGACCAGGATGACGATGTGATAAACGCGAAGTTCTACTTCAATTACGGGGCCGCGGCTGAGCAAGCGGGTCTGTACGAAAAAGCGGCTGATTTGCTTCGAAAGTCAATCGCGCTCGATCCAGAGAATTCGGCAGAGGCGTACAACTACATTGGTTACATGTGGGCGGATCACGACATGAATCTGGATGAAGCTGAAGCCATGATTAAACGCGCCCTCCAGAAGGAACCAAACAACGCCTCGTATTTGGACAGTCTCGGTTGGGTGGAATTTCGACAAGGCAAATTCGATCAGGCTTTGAGCGACCTGCTTCGCGCTGCAAAAACGGTGGAGCACGACGATCCGGTTGTGTTCGAACACATTGGTGACACTTATTTGAAATTGAATCGCACAGCGGAAGCATTGGAAGCCTGGCAAAAAGCGCTGGTGCTCGATCCAAAAAACAAAACGCTCGCGAACAAGATCGAGGGCACCAAAAGGACAATCGCCCAGCACTGAACTTCTGCATTCGACGTTTGATGTTGGACGTTTGAGGTTGGGCGTTGTGAACGTAACATGAGTGAGTATCCAACGCCCTGGCAGAGCAAGATGATGTGGGCGGCGCTGACTGCCTGCTTTGTGCTTCTTCTTGTTGTTGTCCTCGGCGCAGTGATCTGGGCCGCAGCCAATGTCATCAGTTTCCTTCAGCCAATTCTGATCCCGGTGGCCATCGCCGTGATTCTCACTTATCTGCTCGACCCGCTGGTGACAAGGATGTCTCGCGGAACGCTTAGTCGCACCAAAGCCGTGGCTCTTCTTTTCGCGATCGCCTTTTTCGCATTGGGAGGATTGGCCGCGTGGCTGGTTCCCACCATCTCTATCCAGAGCGCGAATTTTGCCAGGCAAGTCCCTGCCTATACCGAACGAGCGCGGGACTACATCGTCGATCTGATCTATCGATTCGACCAGACATTCGGCTTACTGGGCGAACACGAAAAATCGCCATCGACAAGTCTGACGAACTGGCTTATTGGCCCCGCGCCGTCTCCTTCTCCCCGCGCACAATCGGCCGCAACGCCAACCGCATCGCCGCGCGGCACTGCGTCCGCAACTGAAACAATCGGCCCAAGCCAGCCGAAGCTGACCACTGCCGAACGTCAGCGCATTCGAGCATACGTGGAAAAACAAATGCCGAAATTGCAGCAAGCGCTTCCGACGTTCGCGGGAAAGCTCTGGGACATCTTGAAGAAAAGTATTGGCGGGTTTCTTGGCATCACAGGGTTTCTGCTCAGCTTAATCCTGGTGCCGATCTATCTGTTTTTCCTGCTGAACGAAAAACCGCGCATTCAGCAACGCTGGAGAGAGTACTTGCCGCTGCGCGCGTCGCCTTTCAGAGATGAAGTCGCCGAAGCGTTGTCAGAGATCAATCGTTACGTCACCGCATATTTTCGAGGCCAACTGCTGGTCTGTCTGGTAGATGGGATCCTTATCGCGATCGCGCTGACGATTTTCGGGCTCAATTTCGCGCCCTTGATCGGAGCAATGGTGGTTGTCCTTACGATGATTCCATACATCGGCATCATCATCTGCTGGGTACCGGCGGTTCTCATTGCCGCCTTTCAATGGGGCGACTGGACGCACCCGATTATTGTGACTTTAATTTTCATCGTCGTACAGAATTTGGAAGGCATCTTTTATGCGCCGCGCATTGTGGGAAATTATGTCGGCTTGCACCCGATGACGGTCATTGTGTCGATTTTTGTTTGGGGCCTCGTGATCGGTGGCGTGCTGGGCCCGTTGCTGGCGGTGCCGTTGACCGCAACCATCAAGGTCCTCCTTGTGCGCTACGTTTGGGGCCGGCGCCTGAAAGAACAGACTCTGAAACCAATTGAACCGGCACTTGCGGTTAAAGAATCTGAGGTAACGACTCATCCTTAGCGCAGGAACCAGGGTGCGCGGGAGGACAAGCGGACCCACGCGCGTGGAAACAGGACACGAAATGGCGGAACGAATCAAAAGTGCCGGGCACCGAAAGTCTCATCAGTTGATTCCCGGCCTGGAGTCCTTTTTTTCCCAGCGCCACTTCTGGCCGGTTCGGCTCGCTCTTATGGTTGCCGCATTGGTAATCGCTTTCTTGCTGGGTGCGCTCTTCTTCAGTTACGGCTCAAAATTATTTGAGGACTGGCAGCAAAATCGTTTGTTGCACCAGGCCGCTGCATTGCTACAGGAGGGAAGACTCAGCGAAGCATCGCAAACGGCGCGAGAGCTTCTGGGACGACATCCCAATTCTTTGCCGGCCTTATACGTTTTGGCCGAGGCAGCGGAAAAACAAAACCTCGAAGAAGCTCTTTGGTGGCGCGAACAGATAGCGCGATTGCTCCCGAAAGACCTAGACAGTCAGCTCAATTTCGCTTCCGCTGCGCTGCGCTTTGGGAAGCTGGATCTGGCGCGCGAAGCGCTCGAACGGATCTCTCCGACTGACCGGGACAGAGCGGCTTATCATGTCGTCGCAGGCTGGCTGGCGCGCGCGGAAGGAAATGTTGCCGGGCAAGAGGAACAGTTCGCCGCAGCCGTAAAGAAAGAGCCAAACAATGATCTTTATCAGTTCAACCTCGCTGCGCTGCGAATTCACTCCAGCGATCCGGCAAGAAGCGCGCAAGCGCGTGATACTCTCCAGCGACTCAGCAAGGTGGCTCCTTACCGGACTGGCGCGCTGCGGGCGTTGCTGAACAATGCGGTGGAACGTAGCGACCTAACCGAGGCGGATAATTTTGCGCAACAACTCCAAATGTCGCCGGAGGTCACATTCGGCGATTATCTCCTCTGCTTGAACTTTTATCGGAAACTCGATGAGAAAAAGTTCCGGCTGCTACTCGAAAAAGTGAAACCATTCGCTGCGCGCAATCCGTCCGATCTCACGTCGCTCATGAACTGGATGAATCAAAACGGACTGGCAGGCGACGTTGTTAAGTGGATCGACAAGTTACCCGCAGCGCAGTTAAGCTCGGCGCCGACATCCGTCGCAGTCGCAGACGCGTATGCGACAGTTAAAAATTGGTCGCGTCTGAAACGCTGGACACGCAAGGACCCGTGGGGCGACACCGAATACCTGCGTCTCGGCTATCAGGCAATCGCCACTCTGCGCTCGCGACCCGGCGCCGGCGGAAGCGGCAACTCGGAGTTTGAAGCGCTCTGGAATGATGCGGAAGATTTAGCAGAAGAGCGCCCGGAATATGAACTTGCCCTCGCCCGGCTTGCCTCGAAATGGGAACTCGATAAGCAATCCGAAGAACTCTGGTGGCGGATTGCGGAAAATCCTCTGATGCGCCGTGAAGCTCTCGAGACGCTTCGCCGGCTTTATCGGGCGAAGAATGAAACCTGGAAGCTGTACGATATTCTTCAGCGCCTTCACGAGAGCTCGCCCAACGAGGCGCCGATCACCGCGGACCTCGCCCGCCTCGGCCTCGATCTTGGCCAAAATACGGAACAATCGCATCAACTCGCCAGGGAGGCGTACGATCGCGCCGCTAACGAGATCAATTGCGCTGTAACCTATGCGTTTTCTCTCGACCGGCTTGGCAGAAACCCCGAGGCACTTGCCATTATACAGAAGTTGCCGCCCGACCAGTTGCACGATCAACATGCCGCCGTTTACGTCGCGCTGTTGCTGGCTGAAGCAAGTCAGCTCGATGGCGCAAAGGAGTACATCTCGGCAGCCGAGGATGGAAAGATTTACCCGGAAGAGGAGCAACTGCTCGACGAAGCGAAATCCAAGCTCGCCGTCGCGTCGGCAAGTCTGTCGCCCCCAATTTCGCCAACGCCCGCGGAATTGAGCCCGACGCCGACGGCTTCCCAACGTTGAAGCGGTTGTTTCGTAGTTGTAGCCGGGATCGGTGATTCCGGCCGCGAGTTTGAAGGCCGGCATCATCGATACCGGCTACAGACTGCGCGTTCGTCGCGCTTGTTCTTCTTTTACGATCGCTTTCGTCCAATGCGCAATGTCCCTGGCATTCATGTGGACGCGTTTCTCCAAACGTGCATCGCGAAATCCCCATTCCTGGATGTCCACCAAATATTGTTTTCGCGACAGTAGCGTGCCGCGACACAGGCGATCAGGCCCTGCAATGGTCGTTTCGCTTCGCAAACGCCTGACCAGATCATCGATAATAGCTGCTGGGATTCGCGAACGTTCACCCGGATAAATGTAGCCGAACAAAATTAAGTGGCTCAGTAATACACGCCAATCGGCACCGAACCTTCCAACCAGATGCGGCCAATCGAGTTCGCCCGCGCAGCGCCGAAGAATGTGCGCAATGTCGGCGCCGTCGAAGCGTTCGCGTTCCATGATGTACGCCTTCATCCAAATCATTTCCTCGGGAGCGCAAAGTTTCACCTGCAATCCAAGCAACTCATCATCGCGCGCTCGCTCGAACCATGAGTCATCGACTTCGCACAGGCCGTTGCCAGCGCGAAAAATCAGATCAACACAGTCTCGTCCGCGCTTGGCCTTGGCAAGCCAATGCGGAAACGTCATTTCTGCTTTGTAACCGGCGTGGACAAGCGCATTCATGGCCGCAGCCACATGATGCGGTCGAACGTACAGATCGAAGTCTTTCGACCGGCGGGAAGCGCCTGAATATACCTCCACCACATACGCGCCGCCGATCAGGAACGGAACTTCTGCATCCTGCAATGCCGCGACGGATCGACGATGAAAATCGTTGGGGCGGGGTTTCGCCTTAGCGGCTGCCGTTCTCTTTACAGTCATCATTCATCATAACGCAGTCGGGGCGGTCCACGCGCGCATGGAGGGTGGTGCGGACAATCCTGTCCGCAGCCCGGATCTCGCAGGCACGATTGTCCGCGTCACTTTCCCGAAGCGTCCATTGAGACAGACGATTTCGTTTCTTAAACAGGATGGCTAAGCGAGCGTTACGCATCGCCGCGACCGCGGATCTCCATTACGCAAAGCATTCGCGTGGCATGATGCATGAGGCGTTTGCCGAGATTTCGCGCAGCGCGGATATGCTGCTGCTTTGCGGCGATCTCACAGAATATGGACTCCCCGAAGAAGCTGAGGAACTCGTCGCCGATATTCGCGCTGCCGTAAGAATTCCCACTCTAGCAGTGCTTGGCAACCACGATTTCGAATCTGGGCAGCCGGAGCTGGTCTCCAAAGTTCTCGATGACGCTAGCGTGAACGTACTCAACGGTGAAGCCGTCGAAATTGCAGGAGTTGGGTTTGCTGGAATCTCCGGGTTCGGCGGCGGTTTCGGCCGGCGAATGCTGAACGCCTGGGGCGAACCGCTCATCAAACAGTTCGTGCAAGAATCCATCGCGCACGCCGTTCGCCTGGAGCAGGCGCTGGCCAAGCTGCAAACCGAACAGCGCATCGTGGTGCTTCATTACTCTCCAATCCGCACCACGCTAAAGGGGGAAGATCCGGAAATTTATGCTTTTCTTGGCTCCAGCCGGTTGGAAGAGCCGATTAATCGATTCCGCGTGAACGCTGTTTTTCACGGGCATGCTCACAATGGCATTCTCGACGGCAAAACTTCGACCGGCATTCCGGTTTACAATGTCTCGGCCCCTGCGCTTCGCAAAACGGGAAAACCGTATCGAATTGTGGAATTGTAGGGCTAATTTTCAGTCATTCCGAGCGAAGTCGAGGAATCCCGCTGCAAAACGCTCAGGTAACTCCACGGGATTCCTCGACTCCGCTGCGCTCTGCTCGGAATGACGTGGTCGCCAGGACGCGCCAGCCTTCTACATCTGCACGGCTTTGAGTGGGCGAAATGCAGCGAATAGCTCTAAGCGCATCGAAAGTGACTTCCGAAAATGGCGCTTTGATGGAATCGGTCAATTCACGCCGGGCTGCAGCCGGCATCTTCTTGTAGAGCAGACTCAAGTGTGGTTTGAGATCGTAGTGGGATGAATCCTGGGCGGCCTTGCGAATGATTTCATTCAGTTGCCGCATCTCTACATTCAGTGCGAATTGCACAAATAACGTTTTGATGAACTCGCTAGAGTGACCGATCCCAACCGCTTTGAGCTTGATTGGTTTGTTAGCGCGCGCAGCTTCTGAGATCGCGCTTTTAACCGCATCCGCGTGATTCGATCCAACATAAATCGTCACATGCGGCTCGAAAAGAGGCGCATTATACCGGCGCGCGAGATCCTTGACCAGGCTCCGAAAGAAGCTACGCGCCGGCTCGGCTGGAGTGAGCCAGTAAGCAATGACGATTCGTCTCGACACAAGGCAGGAACGATCCGTGGTTCAATTCCACTTCTGCAACTCAACGATATTGCCTTCCGGATCCCGCGCATAGACAACGCAAAGAACGCCGACACCATCTACTTTTGTCGTGGCAATTTTTCCCACTGCGCCGCCGCCAGCTGCAATCACCGTCTGCAACGCCTGCTCCACATCGTCCACCGCAAATGCGATGTGAGCGAACCCACACTGATTTGCTGCAGGAAGGCCGCTGTCGATCAACTGATCGTAGCTGAAAATCTCAAGAGTCGGGCCGTTCTCGCCAAAGCCGGACAGACGCAAATGAACACCGCGAAGATGCGCTTCCGGAAGCGAGGTTACTTGGTCCAGCCAGGCGCCAGACATGTCGCGTTGCGGCCCTTTAGGCTCGCATCCGAAGGCCTCGGAATAGAATCGAACCAGTCTTTTCCAATCTCTGGCGATAAGATTGGTGTGAACGTATTTCGAGCGAATTGGCATTGTCTTCTCCTTCGGTAAGGTTTTTCAAATACTAACACGAGGTTTTCCATGCCGACGAATGTTCTGGGAAAAGAATTGAAATGTTGTTGCCGCAATCCGTTGACCGGATTTTACCGCGACGGTTTTTGTCGAACAGGTCCGGAGGATGTCGGCCAACACACCGTTTGCGTCGAAGTCACACAGGAATTTTTGGATTTCTCGGTGCTGGATGGAAACGATCTGGTCACGCCCCGCCCGGAATGGGGCTTCCCCGGACTGAAACCGGGCGACAAATGGTGCGTATGCGTCACCCGCTGGAAAAGCGCGCTGGATCACAATCGCGCCGCGCCTGTTGATCTGGAAGCAACCCACGCCTCCGCGCTTGAATTCGTCACGCTGGAAGAACTCAAGGCGAACGCGGTGAAATAAGGCCGGCGGCATTGGGTTGAATCCCACCGAGTTTGCCGCCACGCTAACAGTGAATTGAACCTTCCGTTTAGTGTTTTCCTGGCGCTGCGGTATTTGAAACCGAAGCGCACATTCCTGTCCATCATCACGTTGATCTCGGTGCTCGGAGTGATGCTCGGCGTGACCGTGTTGATTCTTGTGATTTCCGTCATGACCGGGTTCGATCGCGAGCTGCGGCAAAAAGTGATCGATTTTGATGCACATATTCTGGTGAGCTCCGAGGACGTTTTGCGCGATTGGCGACCGCTCAAGGCGAAGATCGAGAAGACCTCGCGCGTCGTTGCGACCGCACCCTACATTCAAGGACCGGTAATCGTGGAATTTCAAAACCGGCGGCTCGCGCCACTGATTCGCGGCATCGATCCAACCCAGGAAGAAAAAGTGATTCCACTGCGAAAATTCATCAAATACGGCAAACTCGATCTGGAAGGCGAATCGGCTGTGCTCGGGATTGAGCTCGCGCGAAAACTCGGAGTCAACGTCGGCGACAAGGTGACAGTTTATTCGCCGGGCAACGTCGGCCAGATGCTCGATAGCATTAAGAAGCTGGAGAACGCCAGCGGTGAGGAAGAAAAAAAGGCCATCGACCAATTGCGCGATGTGATTCTCCCGAAAGAATTGACTGTAACCGGCATTTTTGAGACGGGGCACTACCTGCACGATTCGGAGTTTCTACTCGTGCCGGTTTACGTCGGGCAGGAGTTATACGGCCTGGGCGACGCGTTGCATGGCATCACAGTGAAGACCGATAACCCCTACGACGCCGAGCGCGTGAAACAGGAGATACAGCAATTCCTCGCGCCTCCCGAATACGCGCAGACCTGGATCGACATGAACCGGCAATACTTCGAAGCGGTGCGACTCGAACGCACGGTGATGTTTTTCCTTTTGTTCTTCATTGTGATCGTCGCGGCCTTCGGAATCATGAGCACGTTGATCACCGTGACGGTGCAAAAACGACGCGAGATCGGAATTATGAAAGCGCTCGGGGCGAACATCGCGCAGATCATCTGGGTTTTCCTCGGCCAGGGAACCGTAGTCGGCCTCTTTGGGACGCTTACAGGGCTCGGGCTCGGCATGACCCTGATTCGTTACCGGAACGAATTCAGTCATTGGCTGGCATCGACGTTGCACATCGAGATCTTCCCGCGCGAAGTGTATCAATTTTCGTCGATCCCGGCGGAGGTCATCCCGCGAGACGTTGCCATCATTTGCATTAGCGCGTTTCTGATCTGTTCCTTCGCCGCGCTGATTCCCGCTTACTTCGCGGCGCGGCTCGATCCGGTGAAAGCGCTGCGCTACGAGTAATTTGATCTCTTACTCCTGCTTATGCTCTTGCTCATGATCGACTTCACAAATCTATCGAGAGCGCGAAACGCGTAAGCATATCCGTCCGGCCACTCGCTTTGACGTGGACCGGCAACGTTAAGCACATCGATACGGTGCTTACGCGCAAAATCGGCGATCAAATTCGCAGCCTCCTCTGCGGAAATCTTTGACGCGTCGATCAGCAGATGCGGCCGCTGTTGCTCGATGGAAAATTGAACCGTCTGCTTCGTGCCGCCGCTAAGTTTGCCAGCGTAAATGATAACGGTGCCATCAGACTCTTTCACGTTTTGTAAAGTGCGCTCGGTGAAACCGCCGCCTGCCAGTTCCTTAACAGGATATCGATCCGGAGTTCTCCCTAGTTCATCCAGGCGCCCAGCCGGACACCAACCACCACAATCAATTCCACGCTTAAGCGCGACGTCGAGCGCCGCGCGATCAATCCCTGTCTGCCCGCCCGAAATTATTTTCACTGCCTTACGACCTCTTCAGTCGCCAGTCGGAACAATGTCTGCGCGTTCCACCATCAAAATCACTGTTCGCTCAGGCGCGCGCGTGCGATGGCGCACGCCTTTGGGCACGACGAATCCCTGTCGTGGCAACAGATCAACCGTGCGATCTTCGAGAT
>QHQA01000116.1 GCA_003219695.1 Verrucomicrobiota bacterium | reverse complement strand
GGCATTCGCTAATCCCACGCAGCCACGTTTATACGACGTTGGCCACTCCTCGCTATCGGGCGGTGACGGCAGCATCGCCACTACATAAATAATTCGCCGTTGCATGTCATACGATCCTAACAACACGCCGCCGGTTTCGTTAGGCAGTCGTAATTGTCAAAATGTGTTGATTGAATGCAGTAACTGGCTGTCCGTGCAAACGCTCCAACCTGCGACGTCTGCCGCTACGAGAGGCTCTGGCGCTGTATCGACGCGCCGGACTTGTGGAGCAGAGTCAAGCTGCCAAACACAGATCTGTCCTTCGTCACATGAGAGCACGCCGCGAAATGCGCGGCTACCAATTCCTGCAAAAAGATTAATCGGTTCTTGCGAAATGCGAGCCGTGACGTCGCGGCAGCTATTTGAGTAGCGCGTCGTCGATGCTGTCCGTAAGTGACCTAACAATTGTGGATTTAGCGCGACCTCGCGGTAGTACTGCATCTCGAGCCAGTCAAGTCGACACCGACGACAATTGTCTTCCGCGAGAACTACCAAAGCGTCACCTGACGGGCTCTGCGCGTTTTCACTTCGCCGGCGGCAATCGCTCGCGCAACCGGAACAGAGGCGGTGCAGTCGCAAATCGCGGTCGCATTTTCTGTGGCAGCGTCGACAGCTTCGCGCTTGTCACCGGGTCGAAGTACGTCCACGGAAAGCGCAGTGACTACTTCGCGTCCAAATAGGTCGTTCATCAGATTTGCTATCGCCACAGCTTTGCGTTGACCGACAAAAAAGCCCGTCAAACGATGGCGCGCCAAGTTGTGCGGCAGGAACCGATCATTATCGATAACGGTCCAAGTTCCGAAGCCGCTCCGAAGCAGCGTGTCCATTATCTGTCCACCGATAGCTCCAGCACCTAACAAGCAGAAAGGCCGCGTTTCCACTGCTACACCGTTGAGTTCCGCTGCACGCTGAGGCGAAAACTCTTCGGTCACATCGAAAGCCAATAGCGTGATATTGGCGCGGGCGGCAACGGACTCTGGAATAGCGATCGTCCCCTTGTAATCATGCGTGACTTGGAAGGTCTCTAGTCGCTCATCGAGGTCTTTCAATGTGCAATCGCACAGGAAGGCGAGGCGCTCGATAACCTCGACATCACCACCCTCCACACGCTGTTTTGGGAGCCGCAGAATGAGAAACAGCTTTGCGGATTCAACCTGTCGGAACAGTTCACCTTTTTTCCATTCTGCTACTAGCGCCCGAACTTCCGCGACGATGTCAAACCCTATCGGTGTTAAAAACTGCTGCAATTGAACCAGATCGTCCGGCGCAGAACGAATTACTCCATGCGTCTGAGGCGGACAGTCAAAGCATGCAGCAACGAATTCGCGCTTCGGGGCATCCCCCGACTTGCCTGTCGCAGCGATCCAGACCGATCGTATCTCTGCACCGTCGACCGCCCGAACGACGTACAACTGAAGCGGAGCTTCTTTCGCCGACAGAAGATCGCGAGGGACAACAAGTGTGCCGTACGGCAAAAAGACCAGCGGCTCGAGGCCTTGATCCTCCGGGTGAAGCGTTCCGTCCGCCGTCTTCGCTAACCAGGATCGAATACGTTCAACGAAAAGATGCGGAGTCCAGTGTAACTGAAGCTCCTCGTACGGCTCCAAGTAGAGGCAGAAGCTCTTCGGCCGGCCGGGTGGACGCGCGTTGAGGTGAATTACGTCCGGAAAATCGGTGCGTAATGAGATAACATCAGGATAAGCGTCATCAGCCGGTCGAAAAAGCATTGCGACGCGTTCGACCGGAACAATTGGATTCACCGGTCGCTGCGCGAGCTCAATATGGAGATCAAAACGACGGCTTCCACGCTGTCGCTGCTCCGCCGACATTCGACTAGTTCAACGTAGTCGGCGGTCTTCGCGTAACTTACGACACCTTTAGGCTTGCCTAGCGCTAAATCGCTTTCAGCTATGACGGGACCGAGTAGCGCATCGAGGTCATAAGACATTTTTAACCAACACGCGGACCCGATCGACCAGTCATTGCAGCACCCCCGACAGCAGTTCTTAAGAGATGCTTCGCCCCGTGACCGCCAATTTCAATTTCGATTTTCTTCGGATTGGACGCCGATGGCTCACTCATTGTGACCAGCCACTTACCGAGAACGACTTCGTCAATTTTATCTTTGTAGTAATTCGCGGCCTGAAGGTGCGGTGGTTGTGTTGTTTCACCTGCTGGAAGTTTTCGCGGTTACCGTAAAGCCAATCGATACTGTCCGTCGGCGTTGTCTTTGTCTTGCCCTTCTCGGCGTTGAGTGAAAACGCGCTGCAGTGATGTGGGATTTTGCACACGTCCCAATGCAACCGATCGTCATGTTGATGATTTCGCGTAATGTCAATGATAGCGGTCAAAAATTCCCATTCGACGTCGCTTAGCATGAGCAGATCCGTGAGTATGCCGTCTACAGAGAACCGCGCCTGAAAAGCGAAGCAGTTCTCGTTACGATCGATGACGGTCTCCTCGTCCTGGCGGTGACCGAACGGCGAATGAACAAAGAACTCGACGCCACCCGATTGTAGTGTTGGTCCGGGTGCGATCTGACCAGCGTCGGTGATCAAGTGTGAGCGCGATTCAATTGATATGCCTTCCGACTCGAACCAATCGGCGAGCTGCTGCGGCCTTGAGAAAACTCTTATCCCGTAACCTTCTCGCAGACGGTGCCGCGCTTCCTGTCGCAAGAGACGCGCATCGTCTTCGGAATTTTTTTCCACGATCATGCCCGCCGGCACCCAAAGCTCTTTGATCTTAAAGCGACCGTTTCCTTGTAACGAGGGAAAACGATCAAAGTGGAAAAACTCGTCGGAGCCTTTGGTGTGATCGCTGTCGCCGTGAGTAAAGCCGACAATTTCGAACGTGTCTTTGCCGCGCGATTTCATGTAATTGCGCAGTTCCGCATCAACTTTCGCTCGCTTGTCTGCGGGATTATCAGGATCGGCAACGTTTGCAAAATCAAACAGGAAGTCCTGCCCGTTCTCGACAGAGATCAGGGTTGTGTCGGCGTTTCCCAGAGGAAAAAAGGTCAGCTTATGCATAGGACGTAAGGAATTTTAGAGGGGCAATAATTTCAGCCGATATGTTGAGGGTGTCAACGCCCGACAGCGGGAAAATTTCCGCAACATCTTGCACATTGACCTGATTAGCACCACAAGCCGTGGGCCGGCCCGGGATGATCGGCCGCTACCGAGATTCGACGTCAATCAGTCGTTCCGCTGTCGCCAAAACCTCTCGTACATAATAGTAAGCTCGCTGCTTCGCACGATTCCAAGCAATCACGAGCAGCAAGACAACGATCGCCAGTGCGCTGATCTTGCTACGAATTGGCCACGCTTCCGCAGCGCCCCAAACCATCGCAACCACAAGCAGAATTAATCCTAAGAAGAGTAATGTGACGAGTGCGCGATTATACGCGTACAGTCCGTTGAATTTTGACACGCGTGAGTTCCCGCTCGTCTCTGCGATCTGCATCGCGTACAGAAACAACGAGCGATCGGTCGCACCCGACCCTACAGCTTTTATCAGCTTTGTGCGGATGCGCTGCGCCGTGTCGTTAGGAAAATAACGCGAGTCCAATTCACCACGAAGCGCGCGCTCTGACACGCGCCCGCCCCATGTCCAATCGAGTACCGGCTCGAGTAAACTGGAAATTGCTTGCACAAGGTGACCCGCAAACACAGCGACGGCAGTTAAACAGATGACCCCAAACGCGTCGGGAAATCCAATGGTGGCGAAAACACCTGTAGTCGCTGGGAAGCCTGCCGCGATCAGCGCAAGCAAGATCGAACCTGGCACCAAAATGCCGACCACATCATAAAACTCGAACTTATCGCTCACTGCTTTCTTATCGCTCACTGCTTTCCACTGAACTTCTCGGGGTCTCGACTCGACTGACTCTCGCGCTAGCGACTCGCGTAAACCTCAGCGCGTTTCTCGACGAATAGACTCAAGCGTTGCCCACGCTCTCGCCCTCTCGGGCCTTCCCGTCTATGTCGCTTCATCCCGGCTCCGCTCCATTCATGCGTGCTGACGAGTGTGTTACTTCGCGAATCTTGCTCTTGTCGCCACTCAATCAAGCATCGGCATTCCAAAGGCGTTTTCGAAAATAGTCTTTCCAGCTTTGTGGTAGTGCGGGTAGCTCAGTGGCGCGGCGGAGAAGCTCCTGGTTCTGTGAATCGATCGAGTAGAGGTTCACAATGTCTGTGATCGTGACCCCGGTTTCGTGTTTCTCGGTGAATTCAATCGCGTCGCCATTCTCTACTTCTCCTTCGCGAATCACTGCGAGGTAAAAACCGCTGCGTTTGCTCGCAAGAAAACGTTTCACCATGTCCCTGCGATTAAATCGAATCGCAAGCTTGAAGCACGGCATCCGCGGCTGCGTCACCATAAACTCGGCTGAACCAACCCGAATGCGATCGCCGATTTTTATCTGGTCCTCGAGAATACCTTCACTGGTGAAGTTTTCGCCGAACGCTCCCCACAGCAGGTCGA
>QHQA01000013.1 GCA_003219695.1 Verrucomicrobiota bacterium | reverse complement strand
AGTTCGGACAATTCCCACGCACGCAATGAGTAGGATGCCATCGGGTTTTCATTGGCGCGTGCATCTTCAAGCAGCCTCAAAATGGGGTCATTTCAGTTTTCCGCGGTCCCGCTCTACAGAATCCTTGAAAAGCAAAACTACCTGAAAAACTTGACTCATCTGCTACAAGTTTTGCTTTTCAAGGATTCTCTCCAGGAACTGGTGGTGGAAGTCGCTAAGCGGCAACGAGTTGAAGATTGAGTGAGTGAGCCTCTTTTTTGAGCCATTTGATGCGCTGCAGCCGGAATTTAAGTTCATAGTGATGGATCCCCTTTTCGACGTAATTTTGTCCGTAGCGCAGCATGCGATAGACTAACCGAGCGAGATGGTGAGCTATGGCAACAATTGCTTTGGGAGCACCAAGCTTGGCTTTAAGGCGACGGTATTTTGCTCCGAGCGCACTTTTGCTATAAGTAAGGCTCTGGGCGCAAAGTCGTAGGGTGTCAGCGGCTCGGTTGTAGACTTTGCGAGTGGCTCGATGTAGCACTTTTCCTCCGCTGATGGAATTGTTTGGACACAGACCCAGAAAAGAGCAGAACTGCTTTTCGGTCTTCCATTTGGTCATACCCAAGCCTACCTCCGAGATGATGATCTGGGCTGATTGCTCTTTAATACCGGGAATTTTAGTCAAATCGACTCCGCACACGCGGTGGAGCTGAGTTTTTAAATTCTGCGGCGAGTTGATGAGTTCGGCCCGAGATTCGAATTGGGCCAGATGATGCTGGATACAACAATCACAAGCCTGAATTTTGATCTGGTTAAAGCGGTAGGTTTCGAGCGCGACTTTCAAGGCAAAGAGCAGTGCCCCGTCCCAATTGCCGTGCAAACTTTTGGCCACCGTTTCCCGTGATGCCTTAATCCGTGAACTGCACAAGGCGGCAAGCTGCTTTGGATCTCTTTTCCCGGCAATAATCGCTTCGAGGATGGTCAACCCCGTTTCGCCGACAATGTCGCTAATGACGTTGCTCAATTGCACATTCATTTCGAAAAGCGCCTTTTGCATATGGTGAACGGCTTGAGTACTGGCAACTACCAAGTTGTCGCGCAGGCGCATATAGGTTCGTAGCTTGCGAATCTGCTGATCAGGACGAAAGGATCCATTGAGCAGACCGAAGCTGTGAAGCTTTTGAATCCACTGACAATCCAGCACGTCGGTTTTGGTTCGGCCTGGCACGTGCTTTACATGGCGTGCATTGACCACCCGAATCTCAAAGCCGTACTGCTCCAATACTTCGTAGAGACTGATCCAGTATATGCCCGTTGATTCCAAGGCGACCGTTTCAATCCCACAGCGCTTTAACCAAGCCGCTAATTCGTGAAGGTCTGGAGTAAAGGCTTGGAAGGTTCGTACCGGTTGTGGATCTCGATCGCACGGCACTGCTACGAGATGTTCTTTGGCCCCGACGTCGATTCCCGCCGCATTTGGATTGACGACGGGTAAGACCTGCAGATTAACACTTTTATTGGCGTTATTCTTTTTTCTGCGCATAACTTGCTCCTGGTGAAAAATGGAGCAGGCTCGGCCCGGTGGCGGAATCGGTTTAGTAATCTCTCCAACGGGGTCGAGCCTCCCTGATCCCCTTTAGGCTGCCACCAAACAATTCACCGCCAAAACACCGGAACCATGCTAGTTATCGGGCACGAAGGCACCAAACAAGCGTCGGTCTTGGCTTGCCGTTCCCGCTCCGCTACAATATGCGCCCGCAGACAACGATGCCCAGTTCCTCGCACAACTCACAAATCCGCAGGCATTTGTGAACGCTAGTTACCCCCCGGAATTGGCAAAGCAATCGGCGAGAAGCTGCCGGAATGTCGCTGGATCAGAGACGGTGAAGCGGGCCTTCGTTGGTCCGCCACCTACTTTAATCGTGATCAGGCCCGGGCTATCGAGCTCAAACATGCTCTCATCGGTCAGGTCGTCGCCGGCGCATACTGCAGCCGTATATCCTGGTTTTTGCTCCAGCGCGCGGGCGACCGCTGCCCCTTTACTGATTTGCGCCGGCGTCGCTTCCACAATTTTCCTTCCGTGACGTACTTTTACCGGTTTGTTTGCCGTCAGCG
>QHQA01000115.1 GCA_003219695.1 Verrucomicrobiota bacterium | reverse complement strand
ATGCCATTTGGCGTGGTTGACTGGATCGTCATTAATCCGGCGCGGCGCGCTGAATGTGCTGCCGCCATCGGTGCTGCGCACGAACATCACGTCGCTGCCGGTCGTAGAACAGGCCGACTGGACGCTGGCGAGCATGTAGATGTTGTTATTGGTGCTTGTGCCGGAACGATCGACGGCGAGAAAAATCTGGCCAACCAATCCTTCGGGATTAATCGGTTCGCTCGCGACGATGTCCCCGCCAAGATTCACCGCAGTGCTTCGGTCGAAAGTTGGAACGACAGCGCCGTTCTTTGCATCTGTTGAGCGGACACACCAAATCTGACCAGTGGTCAAGTTCACGCCGCCAATAAAAAGGTTGCCATCGGAATCGACATCCAATGTACCCCAGACAGGTGAGTTCGGAATATTGATGGGATCCAACCAAGTCGCTCCACCATTGACGGACCGGGTGAATTGTCTGCCACCGTAGTTGTTTCCGTCGGTGCTCCAAAATTGGTACTGGAACCCGCGCCCGGAGCTGTTGGTGTTATCGATCGTAAACCACTCTTTATCGCCGCCATCGGCCGGTGCGATGATTGCCCACGACTGGCCGCCAGTGAGCGATTGCCACAAATCGTCAAAGAAAGTCTGGAGAAGGCTGAGGTAGAAAAAACGGCCGGCAGCATCGGAGTTCAACACCGGATCACTGCGAAAAATATTGGGTTGCAAAACGCCCGGCGAAGTCCAAGTGATACCACCGTTAGTCGAGTACCCGAATCCAGCCTGCCGAAAGTTCGATAACACGCTGTCGAATTGCCTCCAACCGATGCTCATCTTGTTTCCGTCGGTCGGATCGACGCAAATAGAGGGCTCGTTCGCAGCGTCGCCGATCCTGTTATTGCCGTTCGCGTCGACGTTGACTTGATAGCTCGTGTACAGCCCGAACTGCGAGACTAAGGCAGGCGAGATCCGCACTGCCGGCGCTGCGAGGGCGGGCGGATTATCGTATTTTTCGAGCGGCTCCTTCGGAAGCGGCTTAGGCGCAGCTGTTTGACCCGAAGCGACCACGATCAGCGATAGAAAAATGAGAGAACTGAACAAAGCCGCGCGCAGCATCCGCTCCGATTATACGCCCGGATTTGCTTCACTGCACGTAGCGAACGCGGCTTTTAAAAACCAAACGCTCCAGCAGAAGCAATCAATTGAAGGGTCGTTTACTGCCGTTCGGCGCTTGCTCGTTGCTCGATCTGCTCGAGGCTCGGATCAGTGTTGCTAATCCAATCGCGGGCTTCGTTGATTTGAGTTGGATTCACCGGAATGGCGCGCGGAATTTCCTGGGCCCGCGCCACCATCTGGCCTTCATACTTCACCGGTTTGCCGCGCTTGATCGGAAATTTCCAGTGATGCCCGAATTTGTAGAGCGCATAATACATGGTCTTTGCCTCCACCCCGTTTACGCCGCTGCAACGCATGGCGTAGTAGAACATGCGGTCGCAGTCCTGCCATGGCCGGTTGTGTTTTCCGTAGGCCACATCGTGGAGCACAGATGCGTTCCGATATTGTCCTTCAAACGGTCCGCCCATAATCGACCAGAGATAGCGCGGGATGGATGCGCCGTCGACAACCGATCCGATCGGGGCGACCCATACTTCACCGTGCGGATCGGTATAGCGCAGTTCAGTTAATAGCGTCATCGTCCGCCCGTCCGGATTCCACTTCGTCACCGGTTCGCCGTTGTAAAAGCCCCATCTCGTTCCGCCCGGCACGGTTTGGTCAGCCCCAGACCGGTCACCTGCTCTGTTGCTTGACGACGCGCACGCAGCCAAAACGGTGACCAAACCAACGAGCGCACACAATCGAATTCCCTTTTTTGTTCCCATGTGAGAGCAAACGTTCAATGCCTCGGCCCAGCTTTCAACGGCGAATCGGAAGATGCGAGAAACTTATTGTAGCCGGCATCGGCGATGCCGGTTGGAAGAACCGGACTCCGGAAAAAGCCGGGATCACCGATCCCGGCTACAACACTGGCGCCGAAACAAGTGGCGCTTCACGTTTCACTTCTTCGTTTGGCACCGACGGCGTGATCGGTTCGCCTTCGGTTTGTTTCCGGTAGGGACGGAGATAAAACATCATGAACACGCCGATGACCACCAGCAACGAACCGATCCATTTCAATAGCCAGCCGGGGTCGCGCAAAATCTGCACCGTGCTTTGTCCGAGATTGTCCGGGTTCCATGATGCCTGGGAAATTTTGTAGGTGAGACCTGTCCACGTGCGCCACCAGGCACCGGGAAAACTGAACGGATTGTTCATCCAGCACGCGCCGGTGGCAGTCTCGCCGTCGGGGGTGACGACGCGCAGCGTGCTCTTAAATCCCGCCGGACTGTCGCTGCCTTCGTTTCGTTTCACTTGGAAATCGAGAAGTTCGAGTCCGATCGGCAGCGAAATTGTTTTCCAGCCGTAAGCGACCAGCGTCGCGTCGGGGGAAGTCGGAATAGCGATCTGCCAGCCGGCGGGCGCCCATTGCTCAAACGTTTCGCCGTTTTGTTGAACGCGGACGCGCACTCCGTCTGGCAAATCGGCCGCGGCGGAGGAGGACATTGTTGTTTGCTCGGATTTAATCGGAATAAAATCCATGTGTGGCAGCGCGCTCGGCATCGTCTGATCAACGATCAACTGCCAATCGGCCCAACCGGTCGGCAACGGTTTGTTCAGCTCGATCTTGCCCGATGACTTGCCGTTCTTTCGCGAGGCGAGTTCGTAAGTGATCGTGCCGTCATCGGCGATAAACAGCGTGAGATGATTTGGCGTTTCTTCACCGGGTACTGGCATCGCAGGCGGTCCGCCCGTGGCATTCATTTGTCCGCCAATGGACGGATTCGCCGTGGCGAACTTGCCAGTCCCATGCGCATCCGGCGATGCCGCAGCCGGGACGCCTCTGCCGCGGATCGTGACGAGCACCGCGGGATTGTTCGGTTGATCGCTGATGGAACTCGGTTTGCCGTTCTCGATTCGGAAATCGGGCCAGTAATCGCGGATCTTGAGCGTGAACAGCGTGTCATCGATGCCGATCTCGCGCCCGAGATTCGCCCCGACATCAATACGCGACTCTTTTCCGTCGAGCAAAATCGCCAGCTCGCCTTTGTTACCGTTCGTCGGGGGAAGCAAACGGACTTTCGCCCCGGTGCTACCGCCTTTGGCGACGTGACCGATCTGCTCGTCAGGCGCTTTGCTAAAGGCGAAAATCGATTCCTCTAGTTCTACCGCTTGATCTTTCGGAATCGCTTCGCTTTCCGAAAGCGGACGACTCGGCGAGTCGTCCCTACCATTTGACGACGAAACCGACACGGCGCCGCGCTTCAATTCGATGTTTGCCAGCCCCATCGAAAAATTCCCGTGCTGCGAATCGTCAGCGAGCAGCCAGCCATCGAGATGCTGGTTCATCATTGCCGTAGCGATGTTGAAATGCAGCGCCGGCCTGCCCGGCGAAGCTTCAGCGGAGGCGGGCGCGCCGCCGTCGCTCGCCGGCTTTGGGTTGAGCTTCCCTTCAATTGCAGGCGCGTAATCGACAATTTGCAGACGCGCCCCGCTGGCGAGCAGCCCGAGGTCGCGCGGATGCTGCGGACTTGGCGGATGATGCAAAAATTCTGCGGGATAACCTTTCACCATTCCATCGATATCGTGCACGCGCAGCTGGCGTTCATTGACGAGGAGTCGATTGGTTGGCGGTTCGCCCTTGAACAGAGTGATGGTTCCTTCGATTCCCCAAATTCTGCCGATGAGCGACCCGAACAGCAGTGTGATGATGCCCAGATGGGTGATGAGAAACGCTGTGTGATGTTTGCGCCATGGCCAGCGCGAGAGCGCCGAGCAGGCAAGGTTTGCCCCGAGCAACACCAGCCAGATATTGAACCACGGTGCGCCATAGACGTAAGCGCGCGCCACTTTTGCGTCGAAACTCGATTCGTAAATCGTGCCCGCGATCGCCGCGACGATCATCACCGCGAGCAAAACAACCGCGAGCTTCAGTGACGCGAAAAATTCGAAAACCGGATTACGCTGCCAGGCGGGCTGCTCAGTGGAACGGGAGTTTGCCATTTGTGGATTGACACTTTCAGCGAGGTGACGCGACGCTTCAACTCGCGAAAGCTTCCGAAGCGAATGGCGAAGCTTTTTTATGGCAGCTGAATTATTAGCGACGGTTCCGGTCGATGGCGGGCGAATCGCCTGGCGCCGCATTGGGAAGGGACCGCCGCTGTTGGTCCTGAATGGCTTCGCTGCAACGAGCGCGGACTGGGATCCTTCGTTCATCGACGGCCTCGCGTCTTCGAACGAGCTCATACTTCTCGACAACCGCGGAATCGGCGGCTCGACCGATGACGGAAAGCCATTCGACATCGCGAAACTCGCTGGTGATGTCGCGCGCGTGATCGAGATGCTCGGCTTCGAGCGTGCTAGCGTACTGGGATGGTCGATGGTCGGATTCATCGCGCAGACGCTTGCATTGCAGCATCCGGATCACGTTAACAAACTCATCTTATTATCGACCGACTCAGGCGGCGCCGACGCAGATCTCGCATCGGCGGCGGTGTGGTCGCAACTCACCGACATGTCCGGCACGCCTCATGAGCAGGCGCGCCGGTTGCTGTTGTTGCTTTTCCCGGACGCTGTTGCCGAATCTTTCTACCGCGAATTCGGCGACATCGCGCATGGATGACAAACACTTGAGACAGGACCAAGGCGTAGCGCAGGTTTCAAAATTCGCCACCGGACGAATCCGCCGCGGCGGACCTGCCGTATCGCCGATTTCCAAATCGGCAGGGGATGTGAGCCGGTGCAAAGTGCGGGTTCAGAAACCCGCTATACAGCGGACTTGTTCGCCACGGCGAATCCGTCCTGTGGCGGAAAAGTCTGCGCTACTTTCGGTTGCGCTGCGAACCACGCTGGGCTCACATATCTGAGCAGCAAAACCGAAACTCTATCCCGCCAAATCGGCTTTAGCCAACTCGACCCGCGCTCAATGCATCCACGATCGCCAGCGTTTGCGGATAGGTTTTGCGTAGCGATTCACGTCGATTTTTTTCAACCGTTTGACGCCGTCTTTCATCGCATCGGTCATCGCATCGGCCGATCTCTCATATTTTTCCCTGGCCGATTTGAACAGGGGCCAGAAAAACGGCAGCGAAAGAACGCTCCAGTTCAGTTTCTCCAGCGGCGATTTCACTTCAATTTCTGCCTTTCGCTCAGTGGCAGAAGCGAAGCGGATGGCCAGGCCAATCGCTATGCCCAGTCCCAGCGCGCCGAGAATTGTCGGCACAGGATTTTCGCGCACGAAATATTCGGTGCGCTCCCGCGCCCGGCCGGCTTTCTCTTTTGTTCCATCCCACGTATGGCTCATGGCCGTGGAAATTTTATTTGTTGCTCGACGAAACTGCTCACGCGCACCCGAGCCAATTGGTTCTTCGCCCGGCTGAACCTGCGTCGGCGGTTCGTCCCTCGTAAGATTGTTTTCGTTCGGATTAATCATACAAAAAGAAAATCGTATGCCGAGACGCGTTTGCGTTTCTTTGGGTAGGCATTGTAGCGGCGGTCTGTGACCGCCGAGGGTGACACACCCTTCTACTTCGGCGCTCATAGAGCGCCGCTACAGTGATTTTCGATAGGCGACGTAAATGTCTTCGCCCCAAAGAGCGAAGATCACCTTGTCGATGTTGTCGGTGGTCGCGAGGAAATCTCGCACGGTTTTTACAGCGATCTGCGCCGCTTCCTGGATCGGATAGCCGTAAGCGCCGCAACTGATCGCTGGGAACGCGATCGTTTTGATTCCCTTTTCCACTGCAAGCAACGAATTCCGGTAGCAATCTGCTAGGGTCTCAGGTTCGCCATGATTCCCGCCGCGCCAGATCGGCCCGACTGTGTGAATGACAAAGCGCGCGGGCAAACGATAGCCGCGCGTGATCTTCGCTTCACCCGGATGGCACCCGCCCAGCGTCCGACACTCGGCGAGCAGCTCCGGGCCGGCGGCGCGGTGAATCGCGCCATCCACGCCGCCACCGCCGAGTAGCGTCTTGTTGGCTGCGTTTACGATCGCGTCAACCTTGAGCTTTGTGATATCGCCGCGCACGATCTCAATGTTGTCTTCCATTTTCTTCATGGATGATCCGTATGTTTGCGCGCCGAAAGCGATGCGAAGACGCCTCGCACTCCAAAAGCGCTTCGCGCGAAAACATTCGGCGCTCCGGTTTATTTCGCGATTCGGAGTGCGCACGCTGTCCTCGCGTCGCTTTCAGGGTTTCACTAGTCGAGTTTGCTTCGTCATTCGACATTCGGGTTTGATCATTCATCACGGCGCCAGTCGCTCGATTAACCAACTGTCATCCGCCTGTAGAGTATAACGAAACCGATCGTGCAAGCGGTTTGGACGACCCTGCCAGAATTCGATCGTATCCGGTTTGAGCCGGTACCCGCCCCAGTGCGGCGGCAACGGAACGGGCTTGCCGGCGAAGCGCTCGGTCATCTCCGCCACGCGCGCATCGAGTACCCGCCGCGCGTCGATGATCTCGCTCTGACGCGACGCCCACGCGCTGAGTTGGCTCCCGACCGGACGCGAATGAAAATACGCTTGCGATTCTTCGCGCGATGTTTTCTCCACTTTCCCGCTGATGCGCACCTGCCGGTCCAGTTCGATCCAATAAAACGCCAGCGCCGCGTACGGATTCGCCTCGAGCTGCCTGCCTTTTTCGCTTTCGTAATTGGTAAAAAAAACGAAGCCGTCCTGGTCGAAGCTTTTCAACAACACAATTCGCACTGACGGTCTGCCATCCGGGCCTGCCGTGGCGAGGCTCATCGCGTTTACATCGCGAATACCGGCTTCGATTGCTGCGGTGAACCAGTTCGCAAACTGTTTGACCGGATCAGGATCGAGATCGCTTCGGCGCAAACCTTTCCCGATATGCTCGTAACGCGAAGCGGCGGGATCACGTGGTGTTTCCATCAAGGTAAGAAAAGTCGGCGCAATATTGCGCTGCAAGGAAATTATCAAGGAGCGGCGCTCTCTAGTCCGCCGTCCAAAGGTAGCGCATGCGTCCCGCTTGCACTCGTACTGCTTCGCAAGCCAGAGGCTCGCGCTACTTTTGTCGCTACCGCTCAACCTATTGTTTATTGAGAGCCGTTTGTGGCGCAGGTCTGCTTAGTTCGATCCGATCACTCGCTCTCTGGATTTTTGCATCCTGCTCTTTCGAGCGCGCAACCAGCGTTTTCATTCCTTTCTTTAACTCCGTGATCATCGCCTCGAAATCTTTTCGCTGCTGCGCGATCGCCGCTTGCTGGGGAGCGCGTCCTCGCAATCGCGGACTCTTCCTCGGCGCTCGAACCGGTCCCCAGATTCGCACGCAAAGGAAAGCTCGTTTCGGTGTGACACCGAAACCAGACACGCGAGACGCCCGCGCACGGGCGGGCAAGCTGTGCGCTACCCAGAACCCGCCGCGGCGAAATTAGGCAGTCGCGGCGGTTTGACGCAGCTTCTCGATTACTTTCGGAATGATTTCAATGGCGCAGTCGATTTCGGCTTCAGTGGTGAATCGGCTGAACGAAAAACGCAGGCTTCGCCGGGCGCCATCGCCATTCGGATTCATCGCGCGTAACACATGCGAAGCTTCATGCGACCCAGTCCGGCAGGCTGACCCGGCCGAGCAACAGATGCCGTGTCGATCCAGCAATAGGAGCGCCGCAGAAGATTCAATTCCTTTAAACGAAAAACTCGACGTGTTCGGGATCCGCGGCGCGCCCGCGCCATTCACGGATGCGCCGCCAACGGTTTCGAGCACTGCTTTTTCGAACCGATCGCGCATTGAGCCGATGCTGCTTTTTCCCTCCGCGAGATATTTGGCCGCGACTTCGGCCGCTTTTCCCAGGCCGGCAATCGACGCCACGTTCTCCGTTCCGCCCCTGCGTTCATTTTCCTGGCCGCCGCCAGCGATGAGCGGATTGAAGCGGGTTCGCCGGTTCACATACAGCGCGCCCACGCCTTTTGGCCCATGAAACTTATGCGCGGAAAGCGAAAGAAAATTGATCGCCATATCGCGCAGGCGCATGGGGATTTTTCCGGTAGCTTGCACGGCGTCGGTGTGGAACAGCACGCCTTTCTCGCGACATATTTCAGCGATTTTCTCGATTGGAAACAACACGCCCGTCTCGTTGTTCGCCCACATCATCGAAACGAGCGCGGTCTCCGGGCGAATGGCAGCTTCCAATTTGGCGAGATCGACATTGCCATCTCGGTCAACGCCTAGAAATGTCACGAAGCACCCTTGCTTTTCGAGGTCCTGGCAGGGACGCAACACCGCGCTGTGTTCCACGGCGCTGGTAAGGATGTGTCCGCCACGGCGGATTTGTCCAGTGGCGAATTTTCCGCGCGGATCAACTTGCAGCGCCGAATGAATCACAGCATTATTGGATTCTGTACCGCCGCTGGTAAAAACAATTTCCGACGGCTCGCATCCGAGCAAAGCTGCCAGCCGTTCGCGCGCCAGATCGATCGCCTTTCGCGCTTTGGCTGCAAACGCGTACCCGCTGGAAGGATTGCCATAAAACTCTCTCAAAAACGGCAGCATCTCCTCTATCACCGCCGGATCGAGCGGCGTGGTTGCGTTGTTATCGAGGTAAATGATTTCGTCGTCGGTCATGCGATTCTGTTACTCATGCTCCTGCTCGTGCTCGTGCTCTTACTTTCCTTACAACAGGCTTTTCAGCATGAGCAAGAGTAAGAGCAAGAGCAAGAATAAGAGTTGGAAAAGGCATCAATTGGAAAGTTCCTCACTTCCATCTAATCTCTGGCGCGTGGCGTCAATCTGGAACCTCGCCAATCCGCAACTGCGGGACATTGTCCCTTACGAGCCGGGGAAACCGATTGAGGAAACGGCGCGCGAACTCGGCACCGAGCCAGAGGCAATCATCAAGCTGGCATCCAACGAAAATCCGCTTGGCCCATCTCCCAAAGCGATCCACGCGATGCAAGCTGCATTGGAGAACGCGCATCTGTATCCCGACGGCAGCGGCTCTTACTTGTGCAAGGCAATCACAGCGAAACTTGATCTCGCGCGCGAGAACGTGATTCTTGGCAATGGTTCAAACGAAGTGATCGAATTTCTCGGGCACGCGTTTCTCGACCCCGAACGGCAGGACGAGGTGATCGCGTCGCAATACGCCTTTATTGTTTACAAATTGATCGCCACCTCATTCGGCGCCCGCATGATCGAAGTGCCGAGCACGGATTATCGACAGGACTTGGAGGCGATGCTGGAGGCGATTACTCCAAAGACGCGCCTGATTTTCATCCCGAATCCAAACAATCCCACCGGCGCGTTGATTTCGCAGCGCGCAATCGACGGTTTCATATTGCGCGTTCCGGAAAAAGTCATCGTTGTATTCGATGAAGCTTATTTTGAATTCCTCAATGATCCGCCGGACACGCTTCGATTTGTTCGCGAAGGGCGAAACGTCATCGTGCTCCGGACATTTTCGAAGATTCATGGCCTTGCCGGGTTGCGCATCGGCTATGCCGTTGCGCGGCCGGAGATAATCGAAGTGCTTCACAAGACGCGGCAGCCATTCAATGTGAACAGCATCGCGCAAGTGGGCGCGCTCGCGGCGCTGGAGGACGACACGCACCTGCGCGAGACTAAGCGCGTGGTCGATGAAGGTCGCGCGTATCTGCAGGAACAATTTGCCAAAATGCAGATTCCTTTTGTCCCTGCCGCCGCGAATTTTGTGATGGTCAATGTCGGCGATGGCTGCGCCGTATTCGAAGAACTGCTGCGACGGAAAATCATTGTGCGCCCGCTCAAAGGCTATGGCTTGCCGGAATGGATTCGGATTTCGGTAGGCACGATGGAGCAGAACAGGCAACTAATTGCCGCGCTGAGAGAAGTGATGTGCAGCAATAGGTAGGGACGCCGCGCCGCGCGTCCGGACGGCGCAGCGCACCATCCCTACCAGAGCACCGCCGCTTGCAACGAATTTGGCAACCGAAGCGGTTGCCCTACAATTCGCTTTGATATGATGGTTTCAGACACAATTGCCGCGATCTCGACGCCGCCCGGGGAAGGCGCCATTGCGCTGGTCCGCGTCTCCGGCGAGAACGCGATTCAAATCGCGGACAAAATCTTTTGCGGCAAAGAACTGCCGTCGCGGTTTGTATCACATGTTCAGCACCTGGGCGAAATTTTCAGCGCAGAAAAACAGTTGATCGATCAAGTAATGCTTTCCGTCCATCGCGCGCCGGCGAGTTACACGGGCGAAGATTTGGTCGAGATCAGTTGTCACGGCGGCACGCTCGTTTCCGCGAAAGTTCTGGAAGCTTGTCTGCGCGCAGGGGCAAGGGCGGCGCGGCCTGGGGAATTCACCGAGCGCGCGTTTCTCAACGGCAAAATGGACCTTACCCAGGCCGAGGCCGTGATCGATCTGATCCGTGCCCGGACCGATCTGGCGCTCCGTTCCGCTACTGAGCAACTCGAAGGCAGGCTCGGCGATCAGATCAGGAAACTCCGCGATGAATCGATCGCGCTGCTGGCGCACATCAACGCGTCCATCGATTTCCCTGAGGAGGACATCGCCCCCGATGAAGGCGAAAGGCTGCGCGCCCGGCTAGATTCCATTCGCGAAGAAATCGCCGCGCTGCTCGCCACCGCCGATCAAGGTCGCGTTTTGCGCGAAGGCGTGCGCGTGGTGATTTACGGCGCGACTAACGCGGGTAAATCGAGCTTGCTCAATCGGCTGCTCGGGTACGAGCGCGTGATCGTCAGCGATACCCACGGCACCACGCGCGACGCGATCGAGGAGACGGTGAACCTCGCCGGCGTGCCCATCCGGTTGCTCGATACGGCGGGCCTCCGCGCTTCGGGCAGCGAACTGGAGAGGGAAGGAATTGCGCGCACCGAAAAATCGCTGCAACTGGCAGACTTGCGCCTCCACATCGCGGACCGCAACGCGCCGAGGCCGGAGCATTTCAACTCGCGAAAGCGTTCGGAGTTCAACGGAGGATCCAGCGATCCCAACGAGATTGTCGTTTTGAATAAAAGCGATTTGCCCGAGAACAATGACTGGAAAGATTTTCAGGCGTTGCGAATTTCGTGCCTGACCGGAGAGGGCCTGCCGAATCTTCAGACGGAAATTCTCGCGCGGATCAGACAACAAAACTTGAGACCGGAAAGCGCAGTCGCGATCAATACGCGTCATCGCGATTGCCTCCGTCGTGCGCTGGAATCATGCGATCGTGCGCGGGCGGCGTTGCGCGAGGGATTGTCGCCGGAGTACGTCGCCGTGGATCTCGATCAGGCGCTGCGCGCGCTTGGCGAAGTCATTGGCCTGACCGATGTGGAACAGATTCTCGATTCCGTGTTCAGCCAGTTTTGCATCGGCAAATGAGACGTGGTAGAGCGCGACCGAGCGCGACCCAGTTTACTCGCCGAGCGCGGGGCCGGGCGGGGCCGATGATTACGAGCATGAGCAGGAGCACGAGCACGAGCCAAAGGAATGAAAAACTTCTACCAGCGACTCCTTAGGCCGCTGCTCTTTTCGCTGGATGCCGAGACCGCCCATCATTTCACCGTCGAATTGCTTCGCGGCGCTTCGCAGTTTGATCTTGCGCTGCGCGTGCTCAGATTTTTTCAGCCTCCATCGAAACCGAAAACGCTCTTCGGCCTTAACTTTCCGAATCCAATCGGCCTCGCGGCCGGATTGGACAAGAACGGCGTGGCCTTGCCTGCGTGGGCGGCTCTCGGTTTTGGTTTCATCGAACTCGGCACGGTGACCGCGAAATGGCAACCGGGGAACCCGAAGCCTCGCATTTTCCGTTTTCCCGAGCAGCAAGCGCTGATCAATCGTCTCGGATTCAATAACGATGGCGCAGACGTGATCGCGGAAAGATTGCACAAGCTGCGCCAGCACGGGCGATGGCCGGCCGTTCCGGTCGGGATCAACATCGGCAAGTCGAAGGCGACGCCGCTGCAAGACGCAACGCACGATTACCTTTACTCCTTTCGTTTGCTTCGCGACTTTGCAGATTACATCGCGCTAAATGTCAGCTCACCAAACACGCCCGGCTTGCGCGATTTGCAAGAACCGGCGGCGCTTGCGCAGTTAATTCGCGCGATTCGTGATGAGAACTCCCGCAGCCAGACGCCAAAACCCGTGCTTGTGAAAATAGCGCCGGAGCTATCGTCCATCGAGCTGGAACAGATCATCGCCGTCTGTGAGCAAAATGATGTCGCAGGGATCATTGCCACCAACACCACGCTCGACCATTCATCGATTCCACCTTCCCGCGATCAAGCTGGCGGGTTAAGCGGGGCTCCGTTGCGGGAAAAATCGACGGCACTGGTCCGCGAGATTGTGAGAAAATCCAAAATTCCCGTAATCGCCGCTGGCGGCATTTCCGATGCGGAATCCGCACGCGAGAAGTTCGAGGCAGGCGCGCAGCTACTGCAGATTTACACGGGCTACATTTATGGCGGGCCGGGACTTGTTCGCGAAATCATGGACATTGTTTCGTAAGATCGCCAATCGCCCGCCGATCGCGCTCGTGTGGTTTTGAAATGAAGCTTTCTCGCAAAATCCGCAAGCTCACGCAGCCGGTCACCTACCGGCGTGCGTGGCGTAGAACACAGCGGGCCATCTTTCCGCTGCCATTGCAGCCGCTGCTCGCGAGTGTTGATCAGCAACGATTACGCGAGATACAGCAACGTTATGCCAGCTCGCCCGTGGAATATGCGAAATACGCAAACGTCGAGCGCTGGTTACCAATGAATCGTGAACGCGTGCAAGATTTAAAGCTCCATCGCTCGGCGCCAAAACGCGTGCTCGATCTCGGCTGCGGAGGCGGGTTCTTCTTGTTCATCCTGAAAAGGCTTGGTCATTCCGTTCTTGGCCTGGACGTGGACCAGTTTCCTCTGTTCGCCGAGCTTCTTGATCTTTTCGATGTTCGGGGCGTTGTTTGGAGAATCAAAGCGTTCGAGCCGCTGCCCAATCTCGGTGAAAAGTTCGACTGGATCACCGCGTTCTCGATCAATTTTAATCTCCACTATCCCGGCGAACGACTCTGGGGGCCGGCGGAATGGGATTCATTCCTACGTGATTTGCAGCGGCATCTCGCTCCGAGTGGAAGAATATTTTTCGCGCTCAATCCGACATTCGGGCGCGATTATTATACACCCGAGCTGCGCGACTTTTTTCTAAGCCGGGGCGCAAGCGTCGAGCGCGAACGAATTTTTTTCAGGAAGGGATTACGCTTCTAACGTCGCGTCGCGCTGGGAACGGGGAACGTCTCGACACCGCGAGGCGGCTACAACAACGGTGCCGCACGTAACAATTGAAGCTGCTATGGAGTCGGTGACGGCGCGGAAGTCGATTCCGGCGTGAATTCGTGCGGAAAGCGACGGTGGCGCCAGCGGCGGTGGCGTTCTTCGATTTGCTGGAGTTTTTGGCGCTGTTCGTCTGTGAGGTTGAGAGCCATTTGGCGGTGCGCTTCGGCCATTGTCTCATGCACGCGCCGGGCTGTGTCTTCCCGAATATTTCTGAGTTGCAGGGCTGTTTTATCGATGATTGGTGAAATCTTGGCGACTTGCTCCGGCGTCAGGTTGAGCTCGGAGCGGAGCCTCTCCTTCATTCGCGCGCCGATCTGTTCGGGCCGATGAAACTCAAAGAAAAGATGCCGGGCATACAATCCTCCAAGGAACGCGCCACTGATTCCTCCGGCGACAAACACCAGGATGAATCCCGCAATGAGTTTCCATTGCAACGCGCGGTTCATTTCAAAAACTCATCCTGAATCGCCGAATCCGCGATGGCGAATTCGTTCGTAAAAGATTCGCCGATTTCGCGGTTCTGATTTGCTTCGCGAAGCGCAGCGATGGTTGATACGACAATGACAGCCGCCGAGACCACTGCGACGCGCCGGAGCAACTGCATCACGCCGTTCCCCTTCGACGCAGCCGCGTGCCAGAGCGCGACCACGCGGGTATCGAATCCGAACGGCATCGAGACCGGCTCCTCTTCGCGCACCTGCGCGGCGGATCGCAGCAATCGATCGATTTTGTGGTCCTTCATGGTTTTTCCTGCATTCTGGCTAACTGAGCTTTCATTTTTTGTCGCGCTCGAAACGCACGCACCTTGATCAGCGCCGCGCTCCAGCCGGTGATCTTGCGGATTTCGTCCACGCTTCGTCCTTGCAAGTATAGCAAATCGATCGCGAGTCGCTCGACCGGTTTCAGCGCGGCCAAAAGATGCTCCACCAGTTCGCGCGAGGCGAAGCGTTGGTCAGGCGCCAGCTCCTCGCTGGAAGTCGCGAGATTTTCAATCACCGCTTGTTCCTCCGCGCTCAAATCGGCGTGGCGCACTTCCGGTCGCACTTTCTCCGACTCGATTTGGTTCAGGCAAGTATTGACCGCGATGCGCGAGACCCAGTGCTCCAGCGGCACCTTCCCGGAGAACTGCGATAATTTTTGAAACACTTTAATGAAAATCATTTGGCAAAGGTCCTCCTCCGGCGTTCGACGCGGCCGATGCGCGCCGACGATTTTGGCCACGAGCGGATAGAGCTTCCGCACCAGCGCGCGAGCGGCCTCATCGTCATTTTGAAGCGCAGCTTTAACCAGCGCGCTTGCGTCAGAATCATCCATGTGATCGAGAGCGCATCCACACCATTACCAATGACCGGCAACGGCGCGTTGCGGTTACAAGTTTCAGTTGCGCGCCCGAACCCACCTGACGGTCCATTGTCATTTCGAGCGAAGTCGAGAAATCTCTGGAAGCTATCTGTCCTGTAGCACGTCCGCACCCAAGTCGCGCCAGCTTGGATTCGGCCGATTGATCAGCGTCACCTTCTTGGCGCGAGACCATTTCTTCAATTGGCTCTCTCGCGCAATTGCGTCGCGAATATCTCGATACCGCTCGTAGTAAATGAGTTTTGTACAGCGATAGTCCGCGGCAAATCCACTGCCACTTCCTTCGCGGTGTTCCCAAATGCGCCGCGAGAGTCTGTTCGTCACTCCGATGTACAGGACAGAATGGTTCCGGTTTGTTACGATGTAGATCCAAAATTGTAATCGCGCGCCATGTCCGAGATTTTAAAGCGAGAGATTCCTCGACTTCGCTCGGAATGACATACGAAATAATCGTCAACAACACAAAATTTGTAACCGACGCTGCGTGCATCCGGTCATCATTTTTGAAAGCGCAAAAAAAGCGCAAAGCAAAAACAACAACAAAAACAAATATGAAACGAAATCTATTAACACTTCTGGCCGCCAGTGCGATCGCGCTTGGCGGTTTTGTCGCGTTGCAAGCTCAACCCGGCCCCGGCGGCCATGGTCCCTGGCACGGCCACGAGTTTGGTCTCGAGGGGATCACCGAGAAATTGAACCTGACTTCTGATCAACAGACCAAGGTTCAGCCAATTCTCGATGCGGCTAAGCCGCAAATCCGCGCCATCCATCAGGAGGCGATGCAGAAAATGAAAACTGTAATCGACAACACGCTGTCCCAAATCCGGCCGCTGCTCACGGCTGATCAGCAGAAGAAGCTGGATGCCATCCAAAAAGCGCATCAGGACATGATGAACGCACATAAAGAACTGCACGACGCGACGCAGGAATAACTCATCCTTCGGAGCAATAAGGGGGAGCGGCGGCGGTCTGTAACGGATCGCCGCCTCATTTTTTGTGGCGGCAAATCCATGAGAGCTGATACTTGGCGAGAATCCTAAGACTTGATCCGTCTGATAATTCCCCAATCAGCTTTTGGCCGACCTTGACCGACCCGCTCAAGGTGTCTTACTAGGAACTATGAAACGAAACTTCCTTACACTCGCCGCTGCGGGCCTAATTGTCTTTGGCGGCTTTGCCGTCGTGCAAGCCCAAAGCCCCCGTGGTGGTGGCGCCCGAGGGCACGGGCTTGAACGACTAACCGAGGGGCTGAACCTGACGCCCGATCAACAGGCCAAGGTTCAACCGATCATCGATCAAGCCCAGCCGAAAATCGCTGAGATCCATCGCGAGGCGAGGCAAAAAATGAAAGCGGTGATGGCCAGTACTGTCTCGCAGATCCGTCCGCTGCTCACGCCTGAACAGCAGAAGAAGCTCGATGAAAACGCTCATCACGGTCGAATGAAGGGGCGCGAGGGGCCTGGCGACACAATGGAGGACTAATCGCTCGTTCAGAGCGATTAGGGAAAGGTGGCGATTCGGAGAGAGCCGCCGCCGGGTCGCTTTCTTCCTTTTGTATCCCGATTTGGCTCGGCGTCTGACACAGACGTCCTACAGTTAGCCGCAATCAGATTCAGCCGCGTTTCTTTCTCAACGAAAAGAAAAAGAGGATCACGCCGATCGCTGCCAGAACCGCGGCGACGGTGAAACCTGTGGATGAGATTTCGACACGGGAATGATAATTTTCTTTGAATCGCGCAGCGAGGCCGATCAGGAAGAAAAGAAATCCAACGCAAACCAGAATCAGCCCGATCGCTCTTTGGTCATCGGAAGAGATTTTCATATCGGCGCTGGCAATGAAATAGTCGCCAGTCCAAAAATGCAAGTGCGCTCTTTGCGTGGGAGACGTTAATGTGGCAGATGGGCTGGATTCATCCGCTGATCTTTCCGCTGCTCGCCTCACTGGTTGCCGCTCTGCCTTTGGATGCGCAGATCGATCGCGTTACCTGTAAAAATTTTGCCACGCGATCGGAAGTTCTGGCGCGACATGGAATGGTTTGCACCAGCGTGCCAGCGGCGACCCAGGTCGGCGTTGAGATTTTAAAACGCGGCGGCAGCGCCGTGGATGCTGCGATTGCCGCAAATGCGACGCTCGGTTTAATGGAACCGGTCTCGAACGGGATCGGTGGCGATCTCTTCGCCATCGTCTATAGCGCGAAAGACAACAAACTTTACGGAATCAACGGAAGCGGACGTTCGCCGCTTGGCTTGAGTTACGAGCAAATGAATGCGGAGCTGGCGAAGCTGCATCGCAAGACCATTCCTCCAACGGGAATGCTGCCGATCAGCGTCCCGGGAACGGTGGATGCCTGGGCAGAGCTGCATAAAAAATTCGGCAAACTGAAATTGAGTGATGATCTTGCTCCAGCGATTCGATATGCGGAAGAGGGTTTCCCGGTCACGGAATTGATTGCTTATTACTGGGCGTTTGGGCCGCGCCTTTACAAGGGATTACCCGGCGCGTTTCTGGAAACCTACACGCTCGACGGCAAAGGCCGTACTCCGGCAAAAGGCGACGTCTTCAAGAATCCGGCGCTCGCGAAAACGCTGCGATTGATCGGTGAAAAAGGTCGCAACGCTTTTTACAAAGGCGAAATCGCTGACGAGATCGACGCTTTCATGCAAGGCAATGACGGTTTTCTGCGGAAAGCCGATTTCGAGAAGCACAGCTCGACGTGGGTCGAGCCGGTCTCGACGAATTATCGCGGTTACGATGTGTTCGAGCTTCCGCCCAATGGCCAGGGCATCGCGACGCTACAAATCTTGAACATTCTCGAAGGATTCAATCTGCGCGCGATGGGGCGCAATTCGCCCGAAGCATTGCATGCCATGATCGAGGCGAAGAAAATCGCGTGGGCTGATCGCGCGAAATTTTATGCCGATCCGGCGTTCGCAAAAATTCCGCTCGCTGGGCTTCTTTCCAAAGGCTACGCCGCGGAGCGCCGCAAATTGATTGATCCGAACCACGCGGCCAAAAAAGTCGAGGCTGGCAATCCTGCGCTTGATCACGGCGACACGATTTACCTCTGCACTGCCGATGATGAAGGCAACATGGTGTCGCTGATTCAAAGCAATTATCGCGGAATGGGCAGCGGGATCGTGGTGCCCGGGCTGGGGTTCATGTTTCAGGATCGCGGCGAACTTTTCTCCATGGATCCGAAGGACGCGAATGTGTACGCGCCGGGCAAACGTCCATTTCACACCATCATACCGGGGTTTGTCATGAAAGACGGCAAACCGTGGGAAGCATTCGGTGTCATGGGCGGCGACATGCAACCGCAAGGTCACGTCCAGGTGCTCACGAACCAGATCGATTTCGGTTTGAACGTGCAGGAAGCCGGCGACGCGTCGCGCTGGCACCACGAGGGCGATAACGAACCCACCGGCGAAAAAATGGAGAACGGCGGCTACGTGGAAGTCGAGAGCGGCATTCCGTACGAGACAGTGCGCGAACTGCGCAAGAAAGGTCACGACATGCGTTTCGACGTCGGCGGCTACGGCGGTTATCAAGCCATTAAAGTAGAAATGCATGATGGCCAGCGCGTTTACGTCGGCGCCAGTGAATCACGCAAGGATGGAATGGCGGCGGGCTACTGATGCGAGGCGTCTGACACAGACGCCCTACAATAGTCTCAATTCTTCGGCGCCTTCAGCTCCGCGAGTTTTTCTTCGGCACGGGCAACGTCCGATTTGTCCGCGCTACCGAGCCTAAGGAGTTTTTGCTGGCGACGTACGTTTGCTTCCGCGGCTTCAAGCTCAGCGCGCTCGCGTTTTGCCATCGCGGCCTGCGCGGCTTCGGTTAATTGCGCGAGCGCTGCTTTGGCCGCATCGAGCTCGTCTTTCGCATTTTCACCAGACGCAACGCGAGATTCCTCCTCGGCGACTGTCTCTTTAGCCTGTGTGACCCGCGCAGTAGCGAGATCCGATTCAGTTCGAACAATCCTCAACAAACGTTGCTCCACTTCCACCTTTGCGAGCACGCCAATTTTGTAGAGGCGCCCCGCGCCGTCGGCATTTCTTTTTGCGCGTTCCAATTGTTTTTCCAAACGCGCAACCTCCGCGTCAGGTGTCCCTGTCGAGGGCAACGGCGCATCCGAAAGATTTTGCTTTAATATCGGCGGCTCGATATCGAACGCATCGGGCTCGTCGGATTTATTCCTCGAGGATGGATCGGCGGCGACTGTTACGATCGCTGCGGCAAGCAGTGTCACCGGCAACGCAACTGCGCGGATCATGCCGCGAGTTTACCACAAAATTGTACACCAAGGAACGACGGCTTGGGCAGCCGTAGCATAAACATGACGACTGGGAAGCCGTCCCTCCTTGAGCAAAAATTTCCGAGATTTTTCTTTCCAACTGCCGCTTCCCTTCGATACAACATCGCCCCGGAGGAACTTTATCAATCCAGTTAGTCGCCAAATTCTGCTGAGCATTGCGGTTTTGGGATTGATTGTTCCGTCGGCATCGGCCGATCCCTTTCCGGACGCCGGACCTGTTGTGACGGGAAAAGTCGCGCATCTTCGATTCGGGAAGGCGGCTGCCCCGAAAATTGCGCCGTTCGCAGTGAAACGA
>QHQA01000017.1 GCA_003219695.1 Verrucomicrobiota bacterium | reverse complement strand
CAATTGATCGCGGTAAGATCACTGTGCTCATCGGTCCGAGCGGCTGCGGCAAATCAACTTTGCTCCGGCTGATCATCCGCTTGATCGAGCCGGACTCCGGGTCGATCGAGTTCGACGGCGAACCGATAACGCCCGATAACATCGACATTCTGCGGCGCCGGATTGGTTACGTCATTCAGGAAGGGGGCCTGTTTCCGCATCTTACCTCGCGCGCCAATGTTCTCTTGATGGCGCGCCATGTTGGAAAATCGCAGGAGGAAATGCGATTCAGACTCGCGGAATTATGCGAGTTGACAAGATTTTCGGACCAACTCCTGCCACGATATCCGGTCGAACTTTCCGGCGGCCAGCGACAGCGGGTTAGCTTGATGCGCGCCTTGATGCTTTCGCCGGAGCTACTGCTGCTTGATGAACCGCTCGGCGCGCTTGATCCATTGGTGCGCGCTTCTTTGCAAAAAGATCTCAAAGAAATTTTCGCGCACCTGCAGCAAACGGTGCTCTTCGTCACTCACGATTTGGCGGAGGCGATCTATTTCGGTGACGAAATCGTGCTCATGAATGAAGGCCGCATCGTCCAAAAAGGTTCGGTCACCGATCTTCGCGAAAAACCAGCCGATCCTTTCGTGTCGGAATTCATCAACGCGCAGCGCGGGATCGTTTCCACATGAAATTGCATCGCCAATCAAGGAGAGGCGGTTTCCTAACCGCCGCGGGTCTTCGGCGGCTGGGAAGCCGCCGCTCCTTGGTTCCCGCGCTTCTTTTTGTCGTGGTCACATGCGCATCAGCAAATCCCGTCATCATCGGCTCGAAGAAGTTCACTGAATCGTATGTGCTCGGAGAAATTGCCAAACGCACACTAACCGAGGCCGGAATTCCCGCTGAACATCGCGAAGGCATGGGCGGTACCATCATTCTCTGGCAAGCGCTGCGCGGCGGACAAATCGACGCCTACCCCGAATACACGGGAACCATCACGCAAGAAATTTTTAAAACAGATCACGAATTATCGCTCGACGAAATTCGCAATGCGCTGGTGAAACTTGACGTGGGCATGACGAACCCGCTCGGCTTCAACAATACCTATGCGTTGGTGATGCGACGCAGCGAAGCGCAACGACTCGGCGTGCGCACCATCAGCGATCTGCGAAAACACCCCGAGTTCAAGGTCGGGCTCACGCATGAATTCCTAGATAGGCAGGATGGCTGGCGACCATTGCGCGAGCGGTATGCGCTTCCACAGCAAAATGTCATCGGCATCGATCACGCGCTGGGTTACAGCGCGCTCGCCAATGGATCGATTGACGTTAAGGACGCCTACTCGACAGACGCAAAGATCGAGCAGAATGATCTGATCGCGCTCGAAGACGATCTTCACTTCTTTCCAAAGTATGAGGCGGTCTTCTTGTTCCGATCGTCCATGCGCGCGGATGCGATTGCTGCATTGCGTCGCTTGGAAGGAACGCTGGATGAAAAGCGGATGATTCAACTCAATGCAGAAGCGGAGCGCACCAAAAATTACACGCGAGCAGCAAACCTGTATTTCGAAGGTAGGGACGGCGCGCTGCGCCGTCCGGACGCCGCAGTGCGGCGTCCCTACCAGAAGTTTGGCGAATCCTTTCCGCACAAGCTTGCGCGCTGGACGCTTCGCCATCTTCAGCTGGCTGGCTTTTCGCTGCTTCTATCGGTGATCTTCGGGATTCCGCTTGGCATCGTTGCCAGCCGCGGCGGAGTGATTGGTCACGGCATTCTTGGTTTTGTCGGCATAGTGCAAACAATTCCATCGCTCGCTTTGCTCGCCTTGCTTGTGCCTCTTCCATTTTTCGGAATCAGCGCCCGCACCGCCATCGCCGCACTTTTCCTCTACGGCTTGCTGCCAATCGTGCGCAACACCGCAAGCGGTTTGCAGGATATCCCTCGACCATTACGCGAATCCGCCATTGCATTGGGGCTCAGCCCGATCACGCGACTCGTGGAAATTTATCTGCCGATGGCGTCGCGCTCAATTTTGTCGGGCATCAAAACCAGCGCGGTGATCAACATCGGCACGGCCACACTGGCGGCATTGATCGGCGCCGGGGGTCTGGGCGAACCGATTTTGAGCGGCCTCAACTTGAACGATCACGTGACAATCTTGCAAGGCGCTATTCCGGCGGCCGTCCTGGCACTGCTGGCACAATGGTTTTTCGATCTGCTCGATCGCGTTCTGATTCCAAAGGGACTGCGGTTGTAGCGCGACGTGGTAGGGCGCGACCGCCGGGCGCGCCGAATACGGACGGCTCGGCGATCCGTCCCTACCAATTTCATCAATCCCAAAAGCGATATAAGGTACAGTATGCCAATTGTGTCGATCAATCCCGCAACAGGCGAAAAGCTGAAGGAGTTCTCTCCTTTCGACGATCCAGAAATCGAGAAGCGACTGACGCGGGCCGAAAAGGCGTTCCGGAAATATCGCCGAACTACTTTCACCACGCGCTCCGAGTTGCTGGAGGCCACAGCAGAACTTCTGCTACAGGAAAAGAAAAAGTTTGCTGCGATCATCACGCTCGAAATGGGGAAACTGTTCCGCGATTCGGTCGCAGAAATTGAGAAATGCGCGCGCGGTTGTCGGTTTTACGCCGAGAATGGCGAGCGATTTCTGGAGGACGAAGCAGCGCAGACCGATGCCGCCGAAAGCTACGTGCAGTATCGACCGCTCGGAGCCGTGCTCGCCATCATGCCGTGGAATTTTCCTTTCTGGCAGGTGTTCCGATTCGCTGCGCCGGCGCTGATGGCGGGCAATGTTGGGTTGCTGAAGCACGCATCCAATGTCCCGCAATGCGCGCTTGCGATTGAACAAATCCTTTGCCGCGCCGGATTCGACGATGGCATTTTCCAAACGCTGCTTATCGAGCCGGAGCAGGTGGAAAAACTGATTGCGGATCCGCGTGTCAAAGCGGTGACGCTGACGGGCTCCGAAAAAGCTGGGAGCGCGGTCGCGAGCACGGCCGCGCGAGAGATTAAGAAAAGTGTGCTCGAACTTGGCGGCAGCGACGCGTTCATCGTGATGCCGAGCGCAGATTTCGAACGCGCACTGAACACCGCAGTGAAAGCCCGCACGATTAACGCTGGGCAATCATGCATCGCCGCAAAGCGATTCATGATCGCGGACGAAATTTACGACAAGTTCCTCATTCAGTTCGTCGAGCGGATGCGTGCGTTGAAGGTTGGCGATCCCATGGGCGATGCGACTGAGATTGGTCCGCTCGCGTCGGAACAAATCCTGCGAGGCGTACACGATCAGGTCCAGAAAACGATCGCCGCAGGCGCAAAATTATTGACCGGCGGAAATCGCATTCACGGTCCTGGATTTTTCTACGAGCCAACCGTTCTCGTCGATGTGCCAAAGGAGTCGCCAGCGTATCGCGAAGAAGTGTTCGGCCCGGTGGCATCTATCTTTCGGGTGCGCGATGCCGATCACGCCGTCGAGCTGGCAAACGACACGACCTTTGGTCTTGGTGCCAGCGCCTGGACCAACAATCGCGAAGAGCAGAAACTCTTCGGGTCCGAACTGGATGCCGGGATGGTTTTCATCAACGCGATGGTCGCGTCCGATCCGCGTCTCCCATTCGGCGGCGTAAAGCGCTCCGGCTTTGGCCGCGAGCTTGGCGCCGCCGGTGTTCGTGAATTTACCAACGCAAAAACGATCTGGATTTCGTAACGGGATCTTGAATCGATTCACCAGCTCCAGGAAACGCCGCCATAAAACGACCGCCCATCGCCGGGATGAAAAATCTGTGGATCAATGTCGGTGCGCGCGTCAGCGATTACGTCCACGGCGGAAGGGTAGCGCTGGTTTGTCAGGTTCCTGCAATCCAGAAAAACCGAGAACCCATTGCGCTGTCGAAATCCAGCGCGAAATCCAATCAGCGCGTAAGCATCAGCGAAAAGTGTGTTTGCGTGATCGACTGGATACCGTGAGAGATTGCATTGCACGTTCGGGCCGGCATAAAATCCGACTGGCGTTTCGTAAAGCAGTTGCGCTTCATAGGCATGAATCGGGATTCCAGCGATGCAGTTGTCGCCGTAAACGGGATCGTCATCGAAATGGAAATCGTTTAACGTGTAGGTCTGATCGAACGACAAACAGTCGCCTGCGCGATCGCCGTGCTTTGCAATCAAGATTCCATGAAGCAATTCGACTTTCAACGTTGCCTCGATTCCCTGGTGAATCGAGCGAGGGACGTTTGTCGCGCCGATGTCGTTCCCGAAGGCATCGTTGAGTTCGAGCAATTCGTTCCGGAGCCACGATCGATACAACGATAACTCCCACTTTATCCGCGAATATTCCCCACGCGTTCCGAGTTCGATTATCCAGGCGTGTTGGGGACGCAACGGCGTGTAAACAGCGCTGGAATCCGGGCCTTCGGAAAACTCCACAAGATTATCGAAAGAAGGCGGTTGCCAACTGCGGCTGAAATTGACGAACGCCTGCGCTTCACGATTGATTTCGTAAATCGCACCGAGTTTTGGATTGAATCCAAGGAAATCCTGACAATGCGATTGATTTCCTGCCGCGGCGCTGATGAATTGATCCCGGAACTGCCGCTCGGCGAAAATCGCCTGCGTGCCAACGAGAATCGACAATTGACGCACAAGATAAAACTGATCCTCGAGATAGAACGGAACATTTAGCGAAATGTCTTCGCCTCGCGCGGTCGTTGCACCTGGGTGTCCAGAAATATTTTCGTAATCTTGGGTGTGCTCTGCTTCGAATTGTGGGCTTAAACCGATCGTAAAAATATTTCGCCGGCTGAACACCTCATCGCGAGTAACGAAATTCAAGGTGCCACCGAAATTATAGGAATAAAACATTTCAATCCCCTGCCGGAAATCTGGCGAAAAAAATCCGCGGTGTTCGAGGTCGCGATAGAACCAGAACGCGCCGGCATCAAACTGGATCTCGTCGGTTCGAATACTTACCTTGTCTGCGAGCCGGATGTACGACCAATCTTTGTTCCAATCCTGGGCCACTGCGAGAGGATTAGCCTCCCAGGGCGCGTTTTCCATTTCCGACTTGGTCAGGCCTCCAGGAAGATTGCGATCGGTCCGATCGAGAGTGAGATAAAATCGGTTCTCGATCTGGTCGCTAAGCTTGTAACCGAGATCAGCAAAAAGGATTTCTGTATCTTCACGGCTATGCTCACGAAAGCCGTCCCGCTCTCGAAAACCAATCGAACCGAATTGATCGAACGGTCCTTCCACTGCGCCACCGTTAATTTCGCCGCGGAAGTAGCCGTAACTTCCTCCTTCAAGCCGGACTTGAAATGGCGCCGTATCGTATCCGGTGAGCGGCACGAGATTGATTGCGCCGCCAAGTGTAAACCCGCCGTATTTCAATGCATCGGCACCGCGAAAAATTTCCGCGTGGCTCAGCGCAGCGACATTAAGATCTTCCAGAATGGCTTCGCCATCGCCCTGATTGTAATTCAAGCCGTCCAGCAAAAACATCACACCGAGCGGCTCGTCTTCTGAGGTGATCCCCGACCCGCAAATCGAAATTTTGGAAACTTTGGCGCCGTTCTCCGATTGAAGAAAAACTCCCGGCGCTGCAACAAATCTTCGAAGTTCGACGCGCGGCCAAGTTTCATTTCGTCGGCGCCTCTTAGTGTGAAACCGCCGGTAACCTGCGTCTTCTGTTTCGCAGATTCCTCTGGCGAGGCGGACGTAAGCGAACCGGTCAGTCCTGCAGTAACTGTGACTTCCTCTACTTCCGCAGACTCAGCCGGAGTTTCAGCCGGTCTGGCGTTTTGAACACCGACCAATGCAATCGCCGTGATCGAAAGAACGCTCCAAGCTCGCCACATTGCATTTTATGAATTGCCCGCCAAAAGTTGTTTCACAAATCGCCATCCGTTTCGTTCGTAACCGAGCGCCTCGTAGAAGCGATGCGCTTCTTTGCGTGTGAATCGCGTTGTTAAAGTGACTCGCGCGACTCTTCTCTGCGCGAGATCTTTCTCGGCTGCGGCTATGAGCGCGCGGCCGACGCCGCTGCGCCGCTTTTTCGTTGAAACAACCAGCGCGATAATTTTTCCAGAAGGATCATTATGCTCAGGACTCGCGTGTGTAAGCGTGCCAATTATTCCCCAAACCACCCCGCCGATTTCAGCGACAAATGTGCTGTAGCGCCTGTCACGCGAAATCATTTTCAAGCGCTGACGCATTTCGGCGGTGGTTGTTTCGTAGCCCAGCTCGGACATTAACGCAGCAAGTTCTGCTGCGTCAGTCAATTTGGCATTGCGAATCCTAAAATTGTTTTTCCGTAGTGGCAGCCCCGAAAGCTTTCGGGGCTGCGATCGCGGCGCAGAGAGTGGCTCTACAGTAGCATTCCTTCGATGACTCCTACTCACTCGCAAAAAATGAAAATAATTTCGTCCTCGAGTTGATCGAGACGTGAACGGTGCGGTGGCATCATGCGACTAAGAGCGTTTTTATACAATTAGCACGGTGATCTCGCAACGACCGCATCGAACCACCAAATCCCAAGCACCAAACAAATCCTAAACTCCAATTCTCGGAGTGCCAAACGCGCCATACAGTCTTGGCGCTTTATGTTTGGAGTTTCTCTGGAGCTTGGATGTTGGGATTTGGAGCTTATGATCGAGCTTGCACGGTCAGCATGGCATCCTAACCTTTTCTTACAGTGGAAACATGCGCCACAGCGTACGACTCGAAGATCGAAGGCAACGTGATTTTTACGCGCTTTGATGCGGCGCTTAATTGGGTCCGCAAGAATTCGCTTTGGCCGATGCCGATGGGGTTGGCCTGTTGCGCTATTGAACTGATGGCGACTGCTGCGTCGCGTTTTGATATCGCCCGCTTCGGCGCGGAAGTGATGCGTTTTTCGCCGCGACAATGCGACGTGATGATTGTTGCCGGCACCGTCACCTACAAAATGGCGCTGGCAGTAAAACGAATTTACGAGCAAATGCCGGAGCCGAAGTGGGTCATCGCGATGGGCGCCTGCGCTTCCACCGGTGGAATGTATCGCTCGTATGCGACGCTACAAGGAATTGATCAACTCATTCCGGTTGATGTTTATATCTCCGGCTGCCCGCCCCGCCCGGAAGCGTTGCTCGCCGGGTTGATGAAATTGCAGGAAAAAATTTCGCGAGAACGCTCATTCCGAAATCAGAAACCGGAGCTGGCAGAAAAATTCGAGGAAGCGCTCGGATGATGGGTACATCGTCATCCCGAGCCCTTCGACTTCGCTCAGGGCAGGCTCCGTCGAGGGATCCCGTGGCATTGCTCAGGACTGTTCACTGGGATTCTTCGACTCCGCTTCGCTGCGCTCAGAATGACACGAGGCTATGACCGCCCAGGAGCTGTTCAATTCATTAGAGAAGTCATTCGGCGAGAGACTGCAGCACAAAACTGAGTTCCGCGGCGAGACGACTCTTAGGATCGCAGCGACCGATCTCCGTGAAATCGCGAAGTTTTGCCGCGACGAACTTTCGTTCGATTATTTGCTCGACCTCACGAGCATCGACAATTTCGGCGAAGAGCCACGTTTCGAAATCATTTATCATCTCTACTCGATGCCGCACGTTGTCCACCTCCGATTGAAACTGAAAGTCCCGAAAGAAGTCGGCGCGGTCGATACCGTCTCTGACATCTGGCCGACCGCGAACTGGCACGAACGCGAGGCTTACGACATGATGGGAATCAAGTTCAATGGTCACCCCGATCTGCGCCGAATTCTGATGTGGGATGGCTATCCATACTATCCGCTCCGGAAAGACTTCCCGCTCGAAGGATTGCCGAGCGAAATGCCTGATGTCGCTTTCACCAAAGTTACGCCGATGGAAGGCGGCCCGTTCGTCACCGTGCCGAGCACCGCGACTTCAAAAGACCGCGAACCGCGCGCTAGGTCTCCGGAATTGTAGGGCGTTTGTGCCAGACGCCTCTTCTGGGTAGCGCACGCGTCTCGCGATCGCGAAGTTTTTCTGGCGGCACATTTCCACTGCCAGCGAAATCCAAGAAAGACCGTTTCGGCGCGACGCCGAAACCAGCACGCGAGACGCGTACGCTACCCAGATTGCCCGCCGCACCGGGCGGTCGCGTCGTAGCAATTACGCAGCCGAGACCGGCGGAGCGGTTTCGGGCTTTCGCGTGGCGGCCATGACATCTGGACGTAAAGTTTCCTCGCGCAGCGCCGTCGGCTTCTGCCCTGGCTTTGGATAAGCGATCCGCCTGTGCAACATCATCAACAGCGTGAACCGGAACCGCTCGGCGATTACTTTCAGTTCGCCGAGCGTCAGATCGCATTCGTCCAACTGATGGTCGCTGATGCGTTCTTCGATCAGTTCGTTCACGAGCGTTTCGATCTTTTGCGGCGTCGGCTTCTCCAGACTGCGCGAGGCGCTTTCGACTGTGTCCGCCAAACTGACGATCGCGCTCTCCTTCGTCTGCGGTTTTGGTCCGCTGTAACGAAAACTTTCTTCCTTCACCTCTGGGATATCGTCCTCGCGCAGCTTCATGATTTTGCCGCCAGCGCGAGCGTCCTCATGTTGCTGAAGAGCGCGTTGATAAAAATAACGGACGAGCGATGTGCCGTGATGTTCCTGGATAATATCGATGATGCGCTGGTTTAGCCAATGCTTGAGCGCGAGGTCCACGCCTTCCTTGACGTGCGCGATAATGATCAACGCGCTCATCGTCGGGGCGAGATCATCGTGCGGATTGCGTTCGAAGCTCATGTTCTCGGTGAAGTATTCCGGTTTTACCAACTTACCGACGTCATGGAAATAAGAGCAGACACGGCAGAGCGTCGCGTTCGCGCCGATCGCTTCCGCGGCGGCTTCAGCGAGATTGGCCACGACGAGGCTATGATGATAGGTGCCCGGCGCTTCGATGGTCATGCGGCGCAGCAACGGATGATTTAGGTCGGACGCTTCCAGCCATGAGATGTCCGTTGTGATTCCAAAAAGATTCTCCAGCATCGGCAGCGCGCCGCCGACGATTGTGGCCGTGACGATCCCATTGCCGATGGCCAGCGCGCTTTGCAATCCGATCATGCCCCAGTCATTGGCCGTTGGGTAAAACCAATTGATCGGCCCGATCAGACCAAACGTCAGCGACAACAACCAGATGGCGAGCCCGACGTAGAAGCCGGCGCGGATCAGTTTGCTGCGCCGTCGCACCTGCAACGTAAGAGAGACCGCGGTGAATCCGCTAATCAGACTGGTTACGAGCAGCGGCGCATCAATTGGTCCAAACAAAATGCTGCTCCAAAGACTCACAAAGAACGCCGCGTAAAGACCGTGATGCCGCCCCAGCAAAACACTCAACACCAGCGGCGCGAAGGCGTAAGGCGTGATCAGTCCGCCCATTTCAGGCTTCAAAAAGCTATAAGTGCCGCTGTTGCAAACCACGAGCAACAGTTTTGTCACCGCGAGCTGGAGCAAGATCACGCCAAAGATGAGAAGAATCCGCGAGCTTTGCGCGAAGCTTTTAGGTTGATTGATCCAGAGCTGTGTAATGGCTGTCGCCAAAACAAGCAGCGCGATCACAAAATTCTTCGTCGGTTCGGGTTGTTGGCCGCTGAAAACAAGAAAAGCAAGGCCGCCGACGAACACCGCAAAGATCAAAAACTTTGCATAGGGCGCGTACTCGAGATTGCGCAGAAGTTCGCTTCGCAACCGGCGGCGCCTGGTCTTGCGCGATGCGAGCCCGCGCTTGATGAGACGCGCGCGTTTCAGAAAATCGAACATTTCCCTCCTTATTTGCGTGATGCCGGCGCGGGCGAGCGATGCTGCTGGTAGGCGCCAATTATGGCGCGTACCAATTCGTGTCGCACCACGTCGCGCTCGGTGAAATATACAGTGGCGATTCCGGGCACATTTTTCAATGCCTGCAACGCTTCGACCACGCCGGAGCGTTTGTTTGCCGGCAAATCGATTTGTGTGACGTCGCCAGTCACCACGCATTTAGAATTCAAACCGATTCGCGTGAGCAACATGAACATTTGCTCGGTAGTCGTGTTTTGGGCTTCATCGAGGATGACAAAGGCATTATTCAAAGTCCGTCCGCGCATATATGCCAGCGGCGCTACTTCAATTGTCTGCCGGGCAATCGCCCGCTCCATTTCCTCCGATTCCAACATCTCACGCAGAGCGTCATAAAGCGGACGCAGATACGGAGTAATCTTTTGTTCGAGGTCGCCCGGGAGAAAACCCAGCGCTTCGCCGGCTTCGACCGCTGGTCGGGTCAAGATAATGCGCGCCACTTGCTCCTTCTTCAGCGCTGCCACCGCCATCCCGACTCCAAGATAAGTTTTGCCCGTACCGGCCGGGCCAATTCCAAAGACCACGTCGTGCTTTTGAATTGCCTCAACGTAGGCACGCTGGTTTGCGCTTCGTGCCACAATCGGCGGCTTGCGCAGGGACGTTGTGATTTTCGTCGAAACAACGTCGCTGAGATTTTCATCGCGCTCTTCGGTCACGGCCTTGAGGGCGTAATTAAATTCGTGTCTTTGAATATCGACGCCTTGCTGGCGCGCTTTTTCAAGTTGTTCGAACACGTGCTGCGCTTTATCGACACCGATCGGATCGCCCTCCAGTTTCACCCAGCCTTCGCGCGTGGTCACCTTCACGCCAAGGGAGTCCTCGAGGTTCTTTAAAAGTTTAATGTCATTGGCGTAGAGCGATTGCAACGCGCGTGGGCTGTCAAACTGCAAAGTCCGCGTCTCAGTCATAATCGTGGTATTGGCTTCCAGCCAACGCTCCATCGGCACGATGCCGATGCCACGAAATCTAACTTACCGGAAACCATACACCAGCGCCCAATGTGTGCGTTCCTCCGGCGATTTTTCAACGCTCACTATAATAAAGTAGCTGCCAGTAGCTTTTGGAACAACGTGCGCAGCCGCGAAGTGGCCTTTCTCCCATCCGTCCGGTTCTTCCGCAAGCTTGCCGTCTGAATCATAAACGTGCACGGAAACCTTTGCCCGATCCGCTTCCGTTCCCAACCAGAACCAATACTCGTTCCCTTTGAACAATTGCTGCCGCACTGCTTTTTTTTCTCCAGAACCGAGATCGCCTCCCCAGTAATCCTCGCGCACCTGAAATCCTTGTTTCACATACGGCTCAGCGGCCTGAAGCGCAAACGACTGAGCGTCATCCACGGAAGCTAAAACCGCAGGCCGCAGCACCACGAAGACAAGCAACAGAGAGCTCGCCCAAAACATCACTTGCGCTAACCGCTTCATCGAAATTCTTAGTCTCTCGTCACGATGCCATGGTCGAGCCGCGTCGTGATATCGTTGACCTTCTTCACTGAGTCGGGAGGAATGTGGCGATCGCCGACGTCAATTAAAGGTTTCACTTCGACCAGAGCATCTTGAATCTCGTGGATGATTGGCAGATTAAACTCGGGCATTGCCTGGAGGCGCGTTTGAAAATAGGAAAGCAAATCGGGTTGGTGCAACAACTCGGCGCCGTCCGCTGAAAAATGTTCCTTCACAAGCGAGGTCAATACTTCCGTGCCGCGCAGCCATCCGCCCAGGCTGACAAGCTGCGATAATTTTTCATCATGCACCTCATTCATTGCCTGTTGCACGCTGTTTTGGGTGCGATCCAATTCCTGGCGTACGTGTTCCCAATTACGCTTGTCCGCCGACTCAATGATCGCCTTCGCGTGTGGGGTGATCGAGTTGCCCACGCCGATTCCCTTCGCCAGCGCCAGGACACGCTGGCCAATCTCTTTTACCGCCTCTGCGTCTTCCGCCTGCACCGCGATAAAACCGTCGGCGATCACTGTCCCCAGCAAGAGGGCGATGCGCGGGCGCTCGGTAAAATTCGATCCCTTATCGCTGCGAACGTGCTCTTTCCAGTTCACCGCGCCCAGTTTGTTCAGCGCCCCGAAAATTTCGTTCGGCAACGGCACCACAACGTCTTCCACAGTTGTGGATAATTGCTTAATATTGATCCGCTGCGGGGCTTGGGCGCCATTTGCGCACAGGGCAAGGCCACAGAGAATGCCTACGCTTAACTTCAAATGTTTCGTAAACGGAATCATTGGCGGTTTCGACTGTTGATTTCGGGTTCGTATTCAGGATTTAATGGAGCGAACTTTAACCGGAACGGCTGCGGTACACAAAGAGATTTCAGATTTCAAACTTCAAACGTCAAACTTCCATGGATCTAACCCGGCTGGAGCACATCCTTGACCGCGCGCCTTCCAAGCGGATCACGGTGATCGGCGATTTGATGCTGGATGAATTTGTCTGGGGCAAGGTCGGCCGTATCTCGCCGGAGGCGCCGGTTCCGGTTGTCGAAGTAACAGGAGAATCGTTTTACCCAGGAGGCGCAGCCAACGTTGCCCGCAACCTGCGCGAGTTCATCGAGGGCGTCGCTGTTATCGGAATGCTCGGCAAAGATCGCAGCGGCCGCCAACTTCGCGAATTATTAGCTGCGCAAAGCATCGACACCTCGAACGCCGTCGAGGATCAAACCTGGAACACGATTGTCAAAACCCGCATCATCGCACTCCATCAGCAAGTGGTTCGTGTCGATCGCGAGAAAATTGCCAGCCCATCGACAGCGCAAATTGCAAAGGTAGCCGCCGCTGTCCGAAACAGTATCCGCGAAACGGATGCAATTATCTTCGAAGATTATGGCAAGGGTTTCTTGACGACTGAGCTGGTTTCACGGATTGCGCACGAGGCGCGCGCAGCCGGTAAAATCACAGCCGCAGACCCTAACCCGCGGCATTCGGTTGATTGGCGCGGTATCACCGTGGTCAAGCCAAATCGCGCTGAAGCCTTCCTCGCCTCAGGCGTCCCCTGGCGCGAACCAGATGAAGCTCCTGAAGAAGACGCCGATCTGAGACGCGCCGGCGAAGCGCTCCTCAAGAAATGGGAGACGAAATATGTCCTCGTGACGCTCGGCGAACATGGAATGATGCTTTTTCAGCAGGACGAATCGCCGCATTACATCCCAACCAAGGCACGGCAGGTTTTCGATGTCTCCGGCGCTGGCGACACTGCCATAGCGCTGTTTACCCTCGGACTCGTCTGCGAAGCGACTCCCATTGAAGCTGCAGAAATCGCCAACTACGGAAGCGCCGTTGTGGTCAGCAAACTTGGAACCGCAACCGTGACGCGAGACGAACTGGTGGCCAGTTTCCGAAAAGACAGCAAACATGACTGATGCGCTCTCGCCTGCCGTCTTTGTCGATCGCGACGGCACTATCATGGAAGACTGCCCTTATTGTTCCGACCCGAAAGACGTGAAAATTTTTCCCGGCGTGCCGAACGCGCTGCGCCGTTTGAAATCAAAGGGATTCAAACTCGTTATCATCACAAATCAGAGTGGCATCGGTCGCGGGCTGATCACAATGGAGCAATATCGCGCGGTTGAAGCAGAAGTCTTGCGACAGTTGGGCGCTGGTTTAATCGATGCGACGTATTTTTGCCCCGACGTTCCGGGCCAGCACTCCAGTTGCCGCAAGCCTGCGCCTGGAATGATCGTGGAGGCAACGAGACAACACCAAATCGATCTCACCCGGTCCTTTCTAATTGGCGACAAGGAGATCGACGTCGAATGCGGTCGCAATGCTGGCGTGCGCACCATCCGTGTTAAAACTGGACCTGAACGCGAGATGACTGGGAGCACGGCAGACTGGATCACCGAAGATGTGCCTGCAGCGTCAGAAATTATTTTAGGAGCGGAATCATAACAGCTTGCTAACGCGAAACTCGCTTCAACGCTTCAGCCATGCCGATGAATAGAGCCGTAGCCATAATTCCAGTTCGCTGGAGTTCTACGCGTTTTCCTGGAAAACCATTGCATCTCATTGCAGGAAAGCAACTTCTGCGCCATGTGTGGGAACGCTGCCAACGCGCAAAAAACTTGGATGCGCTTATCATCGCAACTGACGATATGCGGATCGCAAAAGCCGCTTTTGATTGGGGTGCCGAGGTCGCTTTAACATCGCCAAGACATCAAAGCGGGACTGATCGGGTGGCCGAAGTGACGCGCAATACAAAAGGGGTTGCGTTCGTCATTAACATCCAGGGTGATGAGCCCTTGGTCGATCCGCTTTTAATCGATCAGTTCGTGAAAAAACTCCGCTCGGATCGCAACATCGACATCATCACTGCCGCGCACCCGTTTGAAAATCCGGCGGACGCGCTTTCGCCGCATCAGGTGAAAGTCGTCGTCGATCTTAATGGTAACGCTCTGTATTTCTCTCGAGCGCCGATCCCGTTTTCAAGAAGCGATCGCTCCTTGTTTCTTCGCCATCAAGGCATTTACGGCTTCCGGCGCGACGCGCTCTTGCGGTTCGTTAAATGGAAGCCTGGTCCGCTGGAGCGCACAGAGTCGTTGGAACAATTGCGCGCATTGGAAAATGGCGTAAATGTTCATGTGCTCGTTACCAAACATGGTTCCCCTGGCGTGGATACGCCGGCTGACGCAGAATCGCTGGAGCGAAAGCTCGCTCGCCCAATAGGGAGGACTCGGTCCCGATGAAATACATTTTCGTCACGGGCGGCGTAGTCAGTTCGTTAGGCAAAGGCCTGACTGCGGCCTCGCTGGGCACATTGCTCGAAGCGCGTCGGCTGCGCGTGGTTCTCCAAAAATTTGATCCTTACCTCAACGTTGATCCGGGAACGATGAACCCGTTCCAGCACGGGGAAGTTTATGTGCTCAACGACGGCGCGGAGACCGATCTGGATCTTGGGCACTACGAGCGATTCACGAACTGCGTTCTTACTCGACACAACAATCTCACCAGCGGCCAGGTTTACGAGACTGTGATTTTAAAGGAGCGGCGCGGCGATTATTTGGGCAAAACCGTGCAAGTGATCCCGCACGTCACCGATGTGATCAAAGACCGCATCCGCGAACTTTCAGACGAGAGCAAATACGACGTCGTGATCACAGAGATCGGCGGCACAACCGGAGACATTGAAGGTCTGCCATTTCTGGAGGCCATCCGGCAATTCATTCTCGAAGTCGGGCCGCAAAACGTCCTCAACATGCACGTGACGCTTGTTCCCTACATCAAGGCCGCGCATGAACTAAAGACAAAGCCGACACAGCAAAGCGTGGCAAAGCTGCGCGAGATCGGTTTGCAGCCGCAAGTGTTGATCTGTCGCACCGAAAAACCGCTCGACCGCGATGTGCGCCGGAAGTTGTCGATGTTTTGCAGCGTTTCCGAAAAGGCCGTGATCGAGGAGCGCGACGTCGAGCACACGATTTACGAAGTGCCTTTGACATTGCACGCCGAGGGACTCGACCAACTGGTGTGCGATCTTTTGCATCTGGAAACGCCTGCGCCCGATCTGGCAGACTGGCGAAAATTTGTCGAGCGCGTCGTCAGCCCAAGCAAACGCATCAAGATCGCCGTGGTTGGCAAATATATGGACGTGCATGACGCCTATAAAAGCATCTATGAATCGCTCACGCACGCCGCTGCGGGCGAAGACTGCGGCATCGATCTGAAACTCATCGATACAGAATCACTTGAGCGCGGCGTCGCTGGCGAGTTGCAAGATGTGGCGGGTGTCCTGATTCCCGGCGGGTTTGGCGCGCGCGGCGTGGAAGGAAAAATCAACGCGGCGCGTTACGCGCGCGAGCACAAAATTCCATTTCTCGGCCTTTGTCTCGGCATGCAGGTGGCGACGATTGAATTCGCAAGGCACGTCTGCGGAATCAAAGACGCAAACAGCACTGAGTTCGACAAGAACGTTGCCGAGCCGGTGATTTCGTTGTTGGAAGAGCAGCGTGGCGTCCGCAACAAAGGCGGAAGCATGCGGCTCGGCACATGGCCAACCAAAATCGCTAAAGGCACGCTCGCGGAAAAACTCTACGGCGGCATCGAGGTGACGGAGCGTCACCGGCATCGCTACGAGTTCAACATGAAATATCGCGACCGAATGAATGCCGAAGGTTTCCTGATCTCCGGAACATCGCCGGATGGCACGCTCGCCGAACTGATCGAGCTACGGGATCATCCCTATTTTGTGGGCTGCCAGTACCACCCCGAATTCCAAAGCAAACCGAACAAGCCGCACCCGCTCTTCAAAGGATTCATTCAAGCGTGTCTGGGGCGACAGACTTCCCGTGCGACGCACGCTCGAGCCGATCAAGGATCGCCGCGCCGAGTCCGTGAGAGGGAACTCGTTCCGCAACGATAAGATCGACATCAGATCGATCTAGCTCACGCAGAAAGCGAAAAAGATTGGCGGCTGCTTCGCGAAGGTCCTTTTTTTCGCTGAGTTGGCGAACAGCGGTAAACTTCAAGGAGCGGTGGTCTCCGGTCCGTCGCCGGACGTTTCGAAGAGCGCGTTGCCTTGACAGAGAATGCCACGCCAGCAAGCCTACCCGCTGGCTTTTCTCTGGCGAAAACGATTCGGCGTGATCAATCAACCGTAGCGGCGTCTTCGGCGCGTAATGCGATGGCAATTGTCCCGGCGCAGAGATTTTTGGCCTCATCGCGGCGACATCGATCTCGGCAAATTCGGACAATTGCTCTGCTGTGACTGGCCCCCGACGCAAGATTTCGATCTTGCCGTCGCGCACCACGACAATTGTCGATTCAATCCCGTGCTGCGTTGGTCCCGCATCGATGATCAGCGGAATTCGTCCATCGAGTTCGTCGAGAACATGCTGCGCTGTAGTTGGACTTACGTGGCCGAACCGGTTTGCGCTTGGCGCGGCAAGCGATTGATCCAATTCACAGACGATTTTCGCGAACACCGGATGAGCGCTGATTCGAACCGCGACTGTGTCTAGGCCTGCCGTCACGATGTCGGGTACGATCTTGCGTTTCGGCAAAACCATCGTGAACGGGCCAGGCCAAGACTTCTCAGCTAGCTTTAAGATCAGTTGTCGATCGCGCAGCGGTAGATCGACAACTTTTTCCAGCCAATCGCGATGCGGAAGATGGATGATCAGTGGGTCAAAGCGCGGACGCTCTTTGGCTTCAAAGATTTTTGCGACCGCGATCGCGTTGAGCGCGTCGGCAGCGAGCCCATAGACAGTTTCCGTGGGCAACGCGACGACCTCACCCTTACGCAGCAGTTCAACCGCCGCACCGCGGTCGGTTGAAATTACCGTTTTCACTTTGGCAACTTCACGGCCAGCACCGCTTCGGATTGTCTCTTGCGGAAGGCTTCCAGATTTTTGCGGATCTTTTCATCCGAAAGGGCAAGGATCGCGGTGGCGAGAAGCGCGGCATTTTTCGCGCCCGCTTCGCCGATCGCCAATGTGCCAACGGGAATCCCGCCCGGCATTTGGGCCGTGGATAAAAGCGAGTCGAGTCCGTGGAGTTTCGATTGAATCGGAACACCGAGAACGGGCAGCCGCGTGTGAGCAGCAATGACTCCAGCCAAATGCGCCGCCCCACCCGCGCCGGCGATGATAACTCGCAGCCCGCGATCGGCTGCTTCGCGCGCAAACTCGGCGGTCGCATCGGGCGCGCGATGGGCGGAGAGGACGCGCGCTTCATTCGGCACACCAAGTTCGTCCAGCGTCTCTACGGCGTGCCGCATGGTTTCCCAATCGGATTTGCTGCCCATGATGATGGCTACCAGAGGCCTCGATTCAGGCATGGGCAAATTGTAGAGATTTTCTGTGAAACGCCAAACACATAGCTGGCTCAAGCCGGCGTTAGTGAGATATTAGAACGTGAATAGCGTCGCCAAATCGATCGTTCTCATTGGGATGACGGGTGCAGGCAAATCATCCGTTGGTCGCTGTCTTGCGCGGCGGACAAAGCTCGCCTTACACGACACGGACGAAATTGTTGTTTCGCAGCTTCGGTTGCCGGTTCCGCAAATTTTTGCCAAGCATGGCGAGGATAAATTCCGTGAAGCGGAAACAGACGCACTTCGCAGCCTGATAGTAACAGAACAAGCAATCATTGTTACAGGTGGCGGGATCGTGCTGCGCGAAGAGAATATCGACATTTTAAAGCGCCTTGGCGTGGTAGTTTGGCTGGACGCGAAGCGAGAAACGCTTTTCAAGCGTGCCTTGCATTCCGGCAATCGACCGCTGTTGCAATGTCAGAATCCAAGAAAAGCGTTTGCGCAAATTCTACAGGCGCGGCGGCCGCTCTACGCGAAAATGGCGCATCTTCGCGTCGATACGTCCGTGCTTACAGATGAAGAAGTTGCCGTGGCAATTTTGAGTAAGATTGCAAGACTTAATCCGCAACCGGGATCGCCGATCCCGGCTACAGCGCCATGACCCAGATTTCGGGAGCGGAACTGAAGGCGCAGCTCGTATCCTTTGCGCGACAGATTGGTTTCGATTCGTGTCGCGTGGCTGCGTGCACGGCTCCCGCGCACGCGAACGAATTTCGCGAATGGTTGCGCGAAGGCGCGCACGGCGAAATGCACTATATGCGACGCGGGGAAGAAAAGCGTTGCGATCCGCAGCAGGTTCTGCCAGGGACGCGATCGATCATTGTGCTGGCGCTGAATTATTTTCAGGGGAACGCGGCCCACAGGGCCGCGGCTACAGGAAAGACGGGACGGATCGCACGATATGCGTGGGGGGACGACTATCACGATATAGTCGAGGCGAAGCTTGAGAACATCGACAAGTTCCTTCGTGACTTCGGCGGACAGCAAAAATGTTATGTCGATACGGGACCAATTCTGGAACGCGACCATGCGGCGCAGGCCGGAGCGGGGTGGCACGGCAAGAATACCATGTTAATCGATGAACGGCTTGGGACGTGGTTCTTTCTGGCCGAGGTTTTGACGACGCTGGAATTGCCGCCGGATCAGCCAGTCCCCGATCGCTGCGGCACGTGCGAGCGTTGCATCAAAGCGTGCCCGACCGGCGCGATCACAGCTCCGCATCGGCTCGACGCGCGCCGCTGTATTTCTTATCTGACCATCGAGTTGAAAGGCTCCATTCCACTGGAGCTTCGCCCACTGATCGGGGATCGGATTTTCGGCTGCGATGATTGCTTGGATGTCTGCCCTTGGAACCGGTTCGCTCAAGTTTCCCATGAGACGGCTTTCTCAGCCCGTCGAGCAACCATGGGGACGTCGTTGCGGGAATATCTAGAGCTGAACGACGCAGAGTTTCGCGCGCTTTTCAAAAATTCCCCGATCAAACGGATCAAGCGCCGCGGTTTTCTGCGCAACGTGTGTGTGGCCCTGGGTAACGCAGGCGACATCTCCGACATTCCCGCGCTCGAACGCGCCTCAGCCGATCCTGAACCGCTGATCGCGGAGCACGCGGCGTGGGCGATTCAACGGATTCGTGACCAATACGCGCAGGCCGAGGTTTGTTGAATCCAAACGCAGCGCTCGGTGCATCTCATTGTCGGTGTATATGAACGGGTGCGTTTTGCGAAAGTCTAAAAAGAGCTAATTTCAGTCCCACCAAGCGAATGCCATGCATCAAGCCGTGACCACTCCCCCACTTGCCCGTGACGCCGCGAAGAAGCAACGGCTGCGTCGCAGGCGCATGATCATTTTTGGCTGCGCTGGCGCAGCGCTGCTTTTGATCGTCGGCTTGATCATCGCTGGCAAGCGCGAAAAGCCAATCCCGGTGACGACCGAGAAAGCCGTTCGCAGAACCATCCTGCAGACCGTTTCAGCCACCGGAAAAATCCAACCTGAAACTGAAGTCAAAATTTCACCGGAAGTCGCCGGAGAAATTATTGAGCTACCGGTTGAGGATGGAATGCGGGTCAAGAAAGGCGATCTGCTGGTGAAGATTAAACCCGATTCCTACAAGGCGCTGCTCGAACAGCAGGAAGCTGCGATCAGCGCAGCGAAGGCCACGAATCTTCAACAAAAAGCGACGATGCTGAAGACCGAACAAGACTTCAATCGTGCCGAGGACTTGTTCAACAAAAAGCTGATCTCAGTGCAGGAATACAACGCAGCCGAAGCAGCTTCCGACGTCGCGAAGAACACTTACGAAAGCTCGCTCCACGAAATCGAACGCGCGCAAGCCGCGTCAAGCCAGGCGCGCGATCAGCTTTCCAAAACAACGATCTATTCGCCAATGGACGGAACGATCACGATTTTGAACAGCAAACTGGGCGAACGCCTCGTTGCCACCAATCAATTCGCCGGGACCGAAGTGATGCGGGTGGCTGACCTCACTCAAATGCAGGCCGTGGTCGATGTGAACGAAAACGATGTGGTTAACGTGAAGCTTGGCGACAAAGCCAACATCAAAATCGACGCGTACGGCGATCGCAAATTCAAAGGCGTCGTGCAACAAATCGCAAACACCGGGAAGACGACGGGCGCTGGCACGCAGGAGGAAGTCACGAATTTCGAAGTCAAAATTCGCATTGACGATCACGATGTCGCGCTCCGTCCCGGGCTAAGCTGCACAGCGGACATCGAAACCAATATGGTCAAAGACGCAGTTGCGGTGCCGATGCAAAGCGTCACCATTCGCACCGGCGACAGCAACTTGAGTCCGGAGGAAATCGAAAAACAAAAGCAAAAGGTCGCGGCGCGCGACAAAGGCGATAACAAAGCAGAGCTTAGCAATGAGCGTCTGGAAAAACAGGCCCAGAAAGAGGAACGCGAAAAGCTGGCCAAAGTCGTGTTCGTCAAGAACGGCAACAAGGCGCACATAGTGAAAGTGACGACCGGTATTGCCGACGATTCCTACATGGAAATCAAAAGCGGCATCCAACCCGGCGACGAAGTGATCTCAGGCAGTTACAGCGCCATCAGCCGGAAATTAAAGGAAGGCGCGAAGGTCAGTTACGACAAGGAAGCGACGAAGTAGCACCTGTAGCCGCCTCGCTATGCGAGGCGCGCGTCGCCCACAGGGCGGCGGCTACAGCTCAAACGCGAACACAATGAACTCGAATCAGATTCGCCCAATCGGTCCCATCCTAATCGACATTGAGAACATCACGAAGGATTACGTGATGGGCGAAGAAATCGTTCACGCACTGCGCGGGGTGTCGCTGCAAATTCGCAGCAACGAATACATCGCCATAATGGGTCCCAGCGGAAGCGGTAAATCGACCTTGATGAACATGCTTGGCTGCCTCGATACGCCGACTTCCGGACGCTACGAATTCAACGGTCGCGACGTTTCCGCGATGAACGACGATGAACTGGCGGCGATTCGTAATCGCGAGATCGGATTTGTTTTTCAAACATTTAATCTTCTTCCGCGCGCTGACAGCCTTCGCAACGTCGAGCTTCCGCTTGTTTATGCTGGGATCGACTCGGAAACGCGGCGGGAGCGCGCTGCACGCGTGTTGCAGGACGTGGGACTCGGCGACCGATTGCATCACAAACCAAACGAGCTTTCCGGCGGGCAGCGCCAGCGCGTGGCGATTGCGCGCGCACTGGTAAACGATCCATCAATCATTCTCGCCGATGAGCCGACGGGCAATCTTGATTCCAAGACCGGCGAGGAAATCATGGCGCTCTTCGAAAGTCTCTATCGGCGCGGGCACACGATTATCCTCGTCACGCACGAAGCCGATATCGCGCGTCACGCGCGGCGCACGGTGCATCTGCGCGATGGTTTCATCGAAAGCGATGACGGCGCTGTGGCACGCGAGTTCGAAGCGGCCGCTGCGAGCTAGCAACAACGAATCATCATGAGACTTCGACGCGAGATTCCCTTTCTGGGGAGCACAGGCTGCCAGCCTGTAGCATTCGGCAGCTTTGCCGAATGCATCTTTACGTCGGGCGCTTCTGCAATCCCAGTGGGTGTTCGCGGCAAGCTGCCGCGAACGACAGGCAAGCTGCCTGTGCTCCCCAGAATCCAGGAATGAAACGTTTCACCTACGAGTTAAGCGAAAGCTGGAAAATTGCGGTAGCGCAGATGCGTTCGAACAAAACGCGCTCCACGCTCACCGCGCTTGGAGTCATCATCGGAATTGTCGCCGTGACACTCATGGGCACCGCCATCGCCGGAATCCAGGTTGGGTTCGACAAGAGCATGGCCATCTTCGGCGACGATGTGCTTTACGTTTCGCAATGGCCGTGGAAACCGGTAGATGACTGGTGGAATTATCGCGACCGCAAAAAGATCAAGACGGAATACGCCGAGCCGATTAACCGCATCATCTCTGCAACACCGAACTCCAATCTCGTCGTGGCGGTGCCGACTTCGAGCCTGCTCCGCAGCGTGAAATATGCGGACAGCGAAGTCAGCAACGTCCTGATCAGAGGCACGGTCTCCGATTATATCATCACTTCCACGTTCGATTTCCAAGAAGGTCGCTTTTTCAACGAACTCGAATCTCGCGCGGGCGCGAACGTCTGCGTGATCGGTTACGACGTGGCCGATGCCTTGTTTCCTTCCGAGCGCCCGATCGACAAATCGGTGCTGATCAACGGGCAACCATTCAAGGTGATCGGCGTGATCTCAAGGCAAGGGACATTTCTCGGACTGTTTAGCCTCGACTCGATTGTCGTAATGCCGCTGCCGGCGTTTCAAAAATATTTCAGCGCCAAAAGCGACTCGGACATCCTGGTAAAACTGAAGGACAAAACCAGGTTGGCCGAAGCGCGAGACGAGCTTACCGGAATTATGCGGCGCGTCCGCGGGTTGGCGCCCGAGAAAAAAGACGACTTCAGTATCAACGAACAACAGGCGCTCAAAAGTACGCTGGACCCCATCAAGAACTCGATCGCGATCGCCGGTCTTTTCGTTACCGGGCTTTCGCTTTTCGTCGGCGCGATCGGTATTATGAACATCACCTTTGTGAGCGTGAAGGAGCGCACCCGTGAAATTGGGACGCGAAAGGCGCTGGGCGCGCGCCGGCGCACGATCCTTCTTCAATTCCTGATCGAATCCACTGCGCTGTGTCTTCTCGGCGGATTCATCGGACTGACGTTTGCCTACGCAATGTGCGCCGGCATAGGCAAGGCGTTCCCATCTTTCCCGATCCATTTCTCCCTCGGCCTTGTGGTGGTAAGCATGGCCGTCTCGATCCTGACGGGCTTGTTCTCAGGCTTCGCGCCCGCCTGGACAGCGTCGCGCCTCGATCCAGTAGCGGCGCTTCGTTACGAGTGACAAAATGACGAAGGAGATTTCAAACAAGGAAATTGTAGGGCGTCTGTGTCAGACGCCGTGGCGTTTCGCAGAAACACCCTACAAATATTCGGGCTTCGTCATTCGTTCGTCATTCGTCATTCGTCATTTTGCCTTTAGCCATGTTGTTCGCTGAAATCATAAAAATGGCCCTGGCGTCACTGAGCGCGAACAAACTGCGCGCCGCCCTGACAATGGTTGGGATCACCATCGGTGTTTTCTCGGTGATCTCGGTAATGACCGCCATCGGCGCGCTGCAATCATCGATCGAAAACGGCATCAGTTTTCTCGGCGCGAACATTTTTCAGTTCGGTAAATATCCGCCCAACGTGAACGTCAGCGGTGAGATCAAGAAAAAATATCAGAACCGCCGCAACATCACCTATCGCGAGGCACTGCATTACTACAAGTTAATGGAAGGAGAAGCGCGCGAGATTTGTCTCAAAAGTTTTGGCTACGAAGTAAAAGGCCAGGCGGTTTACAACGGCGTGAAGACGACGCCAAGCCTCCTCATCGTCGGGACGAACCGAAGTTTTCTGACCGCGAACGCTTACACGCTCGGATACGGCCGCAACTTGAACGATGAAGATGTCGAACTTGCGCGCCGGGTGATTGTCGTCGGAAAAATAATCGAGAAACGATTGTTTCCGCGCCAAACGCCGATCGGCAAAGTGATCCGACTAAGCGGCCACACTTACACGATCGTGGGCGTGCTCGCGGAAAAAGGGACCTCCTTTGGCCAAAGCCAGGACGACATTTGCATCATGCCGATCACGCGGTTCTTTGAGGACTACGGCGAAGCGAAACGCACCGTGAATATCGCGACGCAAGCGTTTTCCGCTGAGACTTACAATCGCACGCTGGACAAAGGCATCAGCGCCATGCGCATTGCGCGCGGTGTGCGCGCTGATCAGGAAAACGATTTTGAGATCTATTCAAACGACTCACTAAAGAGCGCGTTCGCGTCTGTTGCCGGGATCGTTCGAATCGGCGCGTTCGTCGTCAGCGCGATCGCTCTGATCGCGGCAGGCATCGGCATCATGAACATCATGCTCGTAAGCGTCACCGAGCGCACCAAGGAAATCGGCGTGCGCAAATCAATCGGCGCTCGCAGTCGGGATGTTCTACGCCAGTTTCTTTCCGAAGCAGTACTTATCTCCGAGACTGGCGGAATCCTGGGAATCGTTCTTGGAATCATTGCCGGCGACTTGCTCGCGGTTTGGCTGAAGGTGGACGTTATCTTCCCATTCGGCTGGGCCATTGCCGGGCTTCTTGTCTGCTCGGCTATCGGTATCGGTTTCGGCCTGTACCCAGCGTACCGGGCTGCCAATCTCGATCCGATCGAAGCGCTGCGATACGAATAACGATTACTGATCAGCGAGCGGATTCAGGCGCGATCAGGTCCTCGGCTGCCACGATTTGCCAGCGCCCGTTACGCCGAATCCATGTATCGGTCCAAACGAATCGTCCACGTTCGCCGTTGTGCCGTTGCCAGGATTCGTTTCCTTGTGCAACTGCTGTGCCGCGGTAGAACCTCACCTTGACGTCATTGAGGCGATTCGACGCGAAATATTTTGGAGCGTTCCGCGTGTCGGAGATCATTTCGGACTTAGTGCCGGCCTTTGGGATCGACGCCGACGAAGTCATCGGCAAGGATACGTTGAATCACCGCTGTGTCGCCGCTGGCGACTGACTCAGCCCACTGCCGCTCGCTCTCAATAATGTAGCGCTCGGCTTCCCTCTGACCGTAATTCTGTGTGCACTGACAAAAGACGCTGCAAAGCCCCGAAACAATGCAGCACAACGATATTCTGGAGGCTGAGTCAATCCAGACCAAGCGCTTTGAAGGTCGCATCGACATGTTTGAGATGAATATCGAGTGAGCAAAGCCGATCGATTTCTGCTGCGGAGAGCTTTGCCGTGATTCCCGGTTCGCGCTTGACGTTCTCTGCGAATGTCCCCTCGCCTTTCCAAGTTCTCATCGCTGCGCGTTGCACCGCTTCATACGCACTCTTTCGCTCCGCGCCTGCGCGCGTAAGTGCGAGCAGGATCGATTGACTGAAATACAGGCCTTTCGTCAGGGCGAGATTTTGCGCCATGCGCTCCGGATAGACTTGTAACTTTTCGATGAGGTCCCGCAATTTCGCCAGCATGTAATCGAGCAAAATGCATGAGTCTGGCAGAATGATGCGCTCGGCGCTCGAGTGACTGATGTCGCGCTCGTGCCAGAGCGCCACGTTCTCCAGTGCAACGACCGCGTTACCCCGAATGACTCGCGCCAACCCACTCAAGCGCTCGTTGGTAATTGGATTGCGCTTGTGCGGCATGGCCGAACTGCCCTTTTGCCCTTCGCCAAAAAATTCTTCCACTTCGAGAACTTCGGTGCGCTGTAGGTGCCGAAACTCGGTTGCCCAATGATCGATGCTGGAGGCGATCACAGCGAGAGTCGTCATAAATTCCGCGTGCCGATCGCGCTGCACGATCTGCGTTGAGAGCGTCGCCGGTTTTAATCCGAGCTTCTCGCAAACCACGCGCTCGATTTTTGGATCGACGTGCGCGTGCGTGCCAACCGCTCCGCTGATTTTGCCGACACGGATGCGCTCGCGCGTCTGCGTGAGCCGTTCTTCCGCGCGCCCGAACTCCTCATACATGAGGGCGAGCTTTAGCCCGAACGTGATTGGCTCGGCGTGCACGCCGTGGCTGCGCCCAATCATCGGCGTCATCTTGTATCGGCGTGCCTCCTCCGCGATCACCTCGCGGAGCGCCTGGAGATCATCGAGCAGAATTCTACACGACTCGTTTAGTTGGACCGCGAGCGTCGTATCTAAAATGTCCGATGAGGTCAACCCTTGATGAATCCAGCGCGACGCCGGTCCGACTGATTCGGCGACGTTTTCCAGAAAAGCGATCACGTCGTGATTCGTTCGCTTTTCAATTTCCAGAATTCTTGGAATCGAAAAGCGCGCGTGTTTGCGAATTTCAGCAGCATCCTCCTTTGGAATCTGGCAAAGTTCTGCCATCGCCTCGCAGGCGAGCACTTCAATTTCCAGCCAGATCTCGAATTTGCGTTGGTCCGACCAGATTTTGCTCATCTCGGGCCGGGAATAACGGTCGATCACGCTGGGAAGATAAAACCGAGCGGGTCAGGCGAAAAGTGTTTTTGCTTTCCTGCTGCTTTGCCCGGGGGCGCTGTAGCGTGCGCACCGCGAATTTGCGCGGTGATGAATCCGCTGAGATAGGGGACTCTACAGCAAGTCGGTCTTAAGATTAGCAGACGCGGGCGCGCAAGAAACGCCCCTTGTCCTGCACGCGCACCTGGCCGCTGGCCAGAAGATCGGCGACCGCTGCGACCATTTCCCTGCTGCTTTGGGTGCAGGAACCCACCGCAAGGATAAGGTCACCCAGCGAAAGCCGAGTGCGCGGCTTTAAGATTTGACGATTCCTTTTCATGTGCCGTCCGTTTCTGCTCGGAGCAGCTACAATGCCATCGGTCGTTGTGAATATGTCATCCATGATCACAGACTGGTTATTCACTCCTTATCCACTTTAGAACTGACCGCTGAGCGACACTTTTGTTCAATTTTCAAACACAATCCCACGCGCCACGCTTTGGCGACCGGATTCACCCGAACCGCCGGGCAGCCGCTGCAGTGCCTCAAACAGGCGAGGAGCCAGGCGCGCAAATCCGAAGCGCGAATGTCGAATCCCGAAACAAATTCTATGACGAAGACCAAAAGCCCACGACAATCCGGCACGAATGAAGCTTTTTGACACTTCGATCCTTTCTTATTCGCGCTTATTTCGGATTTCGATATTCGAATTTCGAATTTATTGCGCTGGCCATCCTCGGCAGATCGCTTATGCACCTGAGCGTGGCTTCATCATTCGCAGAGCCAACATGTACAGCGCGGCGAACAGCGCGATCACAAGAAGAATCCCCCGCGATTGCTGACGGATGAAATGTTCGAGCGCTTCGGGACTCGTGAGAAGTTGAGGCTCCACGCGATATGCTTTGTCGCCAAGATAGGCCAGTATCCAGCACCAGAGCCCCGAGCCGGCGATGGTGACGACACTGAATACTCCGAAATTCATGCGAACGATTCCTGCGGGAATCGAGATCAGATGGCGGACAATCGGCAGCAGCCGCGCAAAAAAGACTCCGCCGGCTTCGTAGCGAGCAAGAAAATGTTCGGCGCCCTCCAGCTTTTTGGGAGTTAACAGCACGTAATGGCCATACTTTACAATCAGCGGCCGGCCAATTAATCGCGATGCCCAATACGTGATGGCCGCCCCCAGATATGATCCTACTGTGCCTGCCAGCACCACGCCCCAAAAATTGAGCTTGCCTTGTGCGGCGAGGAACGCCGCCGGCGGAATAACGATCTCGCTGGGGACGGGAAAGATCGAGCTTTCCATCGCCATCAGCACCACGATGCCGGCATAACCTCCGGTGAGCACCCAATTGAACCACGTTTCAAGTAGATGATGCATATTGTCATTCCGAGGCCTTCGACTACGCTCAGGCCAGGCTCCGTCAAAGAATCTTCGGATGTCGAGCCGAATGAATTCGCCCTAGTTCAGTCTAAAATCCGCAATCCGCAATCCAAAAATTCCACATGTCGATCTACCGGCGCGTCCTTCGTTATTACCAGCCGTTCTGGGGACAAACGATTCTGGGATTGTTTGTATCGTTCATCGCCATTGCCCTGAACTTGCTCAAACCGTGGCCGTTTAAAATCATCGTGGATGATTTCCTGCGACCGGCTCCCGCTGCGCGAGGCGACTGGCGCATGTGGGTTCCTCTTCTCTGTCTCGCGCTAGTTCTCCTCCAATTTCTCTGGGGAATCATGAATTGGATCACGAATTATCTGTTCGTAAAAATCGGGCTGCAAGCGCTGCTGAAATTGCGCACCGACCTCTACGCGTACCTCCAGTCACTCTCGCTCAGGTATCACGATGCCCGGCGATCGGCCGATTCCAGTTTTCGCGTCGCGTACGACTCGCAGTCGATCCAAACGATCTACAACAAGGGATTCACCAACATCTTCGCGTCTGTAATCACGCTGCTCGGCACGTTCGTCGTCATGGTACGGCTCGACTGGGTATTGACGCTGCTTTCGCTGGCGATTGTGCCGTTGATCGTCGCCGCGATTTATTTCTTCGCGCGCCGGATTCGTCGTGAATCGACCTCGATTCAGGAACAGGAAAGCGCCGTGCTCGCGCAAGCGCAGGAGGGACTGAGCTCGATCCGCATGGTGCACGCCTTCGGGCGCGAAGATTTCGAGGTCCGGCAATTTCATCAGCAAGCGCGTCAGAGTTTGCAGGCAAATCTGCGGCTGACCTTGACGAATGTGAACAGCGCATTGGTGATCAGCACCCTCATGGTCCTCGGCACGGCAGCGATGTATTACGTGGGAACATTGCACGTCCTAGCCGGCACGCTCACACTCGGTTCATTGCTTGTCTTCAGCGCCTATCTGCTGATGCTCTATCAGCCGCTGGAGTCGCTCACCTACACAGCCTGGGCAATGGAAGGCGCAACCGCAGGCGCCAAACGCTGCTTTGAAGTTTTGGACCGGCAGGACGACGTGCGCGACTCTCCGAATGCCGTTGCAATTTCATCGGCCAAAGGCGCGATCAATTTGCGCTCGGTTAGTTTCGGCTATGCGGAAGATCGATATGTGTTACGGGACGTCAATCTCCGCATCGAACCGAATCAAATCGTTGGGCTGGCAGGCGGCACCGGCGCCGGTAAGAGCACATTGTTCAGTCTTGTGCCGCGTTTTTACGATCCGACAACCGGGTCCGTGATGCTCGATGGCCGCGATGTGCGTGAGATCACAAAAAAATCCTTGCGGGCGCAGATCGCCATCGTGTTGCAGGACACACTGCTCTTTTCCACAACAGTGCGCGAAAATATTGCCTATGGCCGCCCGGATGCGACTGACGAAGAAATCATTGAAGCGGCGCGTCGTGCGCAGGCCGACGAATTTATTCGGCAGATGCCGCAGGGATACGCCAGCCCTGTAGGTGAACGGGGCGGACATTTGAGCGTCGGCCAACGGCAGCGCATCGGAATTGCGCGAGCGTTTTTGAAAAATGCGCCCATCCTGTTGCTTGACGAACCGACTTCGGCACTCGATCCAGCAACCGAATCCGCGATCATGGAAACGATTCAGGAATTAATGCGCGGCCGGACAACCTTGATCGCCACACATCGTCTAGGAACCATCCATAACCTGGATCAAATCATCGTGCTGGATCACGGACGCATCGTCGAACAAGGCCGGGGCGCGGAGCTCGTCGCGCGCGGCGGCACCTATGCGAAGCTTTATGCATCAGGAAAATTCGCAACAAAGTAGCGCGAGCGTCTCGCTTGCGCCGCTGGGATTTGCAACCGGGACGGTCGGGCTACTATGAGCAACGTTAGAGAAGACCGACATGTCGAAGGCGATTGGTGGCCGGACCCCGTTCCGCCGAACGTTGAGTTTGGCGAGGGATTTTATTGCGAAAGCGCGCAAATTTTCCGGAAGCTTCGCAGCAAAAAGCCGCGCGCCGTCGTCATCGGCAAACATGTTTCGTGTTACGCCGGTTGTTCATTTTCCATCGGCGAGAATGGCCAGTGCACGGTCGGTGATTTCACACTCCTCAATGGCGCGCTCATCATGGCTGAAGAGAAAATCGAGATCGGGTCGTATTGCCTCATGTCATGGAATGTCGGCATCGCCGACTCTGATTTTCATCCGCTTGAGCCGGCACAGCGACTGATCGACGCCCAGGCTCTGGCGCCCTATTTCGAAAAGCGCCCGGCCCGTCCCAAGTTGAAAACCGCTCCCGTGCAAATCTGTGACAACGTCTGGATCGGCATGAACGCCGTAATTTTGAAAGGCGTCACGATCGGCGAAAACTCGGTCGTAGCCGCCGGATCAGTAGTTACGAAAAGCGTCGAGTCGAATACAGTGGTCGCTGGGAATCCAGCGGTTGTGGTGAAGAAATTTCAGCTGTGATTCATTTCGACGCTCAACGCTCAACTTTCAACGCTCAATGCAGGCAATCGGATGTTGGACGTTGAGTGTTGGACGTTGGGCGTTTTCTTCTCGATGAAACGCAAGCGCATTGTCGTCATGGGCTTCATGGGCTCGATGCCGATCGCAGGCGTGATCTGGCAGCACATCCATTACATCGTCGGCCTGCAACGGCTCGGGCACGACGTTTTTTACATCGAAGACTCGGCCCGCCTTCCGTACAACCCGGAAACATTCGAAGTCACCGACGAGTTCGATTACGCCGCGAAAGTTCTTAACCGGCTGGCGCGCGAGTTTGGTTTCAAAAATCGCTGGGCGTTCTGCGCGCGCTATTTGCCGGGCAATCCAACTGCGGGTCTGTCCCTGAAAAAAATCCGGCAACTCTATCGCGAGGCTGACGCGATCCTGAACGTTTGCGGCGCGCAGGAGTTCAACGACGATTTGCTGGTTTCCGACCGCATTCTTTACATCGAGAGCGATCCCAGCGTTGAGCAGATCAAGATCGACAAGGGAGTCAAATCGACAATCGAATATCTCGGACGGCACCGCGCGCTTTTTACATTTGGCGAAAATGTGGGGACGAAAAGTTTTCCCGTGCCGACGCACGGATTCAAATGGCTGCCTACGCGACAGCCAGTCGTCACCGATTTCTGGAAAACGAAAAGTTGTCCGCCGCGTGTTGCAGTGTTCACGACAGTGGCAAACTGGTCCACGAGCGGCCTGAAAGATATCACCTGGCGGGGACGGAAATATCTTTGGAGCAAATCACGCGAATTCCTGCGTTTCATTGGCGCTCCGAAAAAAGCCGGCGAAACATTCGAAATGGCGACGAACATTGAACACGTCGCGACGCGCAAAAAATTTGAGCGAAACGGCTGGTGCCTACGCTGCCCACTGCAAATGAGCGTCGATTACTGGCTGTATCGCGATTACATCCAGCGCTCCAAAGGCGAGTACACCGTCGCGAAAGACCAATATGTCCGACTCAACACCGGCTGGTTCAGCGACCGCAGCGCGTGTTACCTGGCCGCAGGTCGGCCAGTCATCACCCAGGAAACCGGATTCACCAAGCTTTATGGCGGAAAAGCAGGACTGTTGTCCTTTGAGTCACTCGATGAAATCGCGGACGCGGTGAAAAAAATTAATGCCGACTATGCGAAACATTCTCGAGCTGCTCACATTATTGCACGCGAGGTTTTCGAAGCGGAAAAAGTGCTTAAATCGATCCTTGATCGAGTGGAGTAACCACAGATGGCCGAAGGCAGCGAAGCTGTAGCCAAAGTAACTTAGGCTTCCGCCACAGAGCGGATTCGCCGTGGCGAACCTGACAGGTCGAGCAGGCTTCCCCAGTTCGCTATTCGGACGAATTCGTCCCGTGGCGAGCCTGCTCGTTCGCAGACCAAGCAGGATCCAATAGTGTTCGGCATCAGATTTGCTCGGATGAAAACCAGCCCCGTATGGGCAAAATGTTTATAGCAAATACATCGAAAAATCTCAAAAAGCTTCGTAGGAGCGACATGTCGTGTGCCGCTCCTACGGAGCTTGGTCCCTCTTCTTGCGCCCGCTGCTGTAAACATTTCGCTCCCTACGGAGCTAAACTTCCACGAAGCACTGCGCTTGCCGAAGACTATGGCAGGATGCCTGTGTCACGCGCCAGACGTCTCAGCAGATTTGAACGCGCGGAGCGTGGAGCATGTCAGTATGTCGGGAAAGGCCAATTGCGAATTGAAATCCGAACCTTGATTTTCGATCAGGCTGTTTAAGTTTCGAGCCTTTCCGCCAAATGAAGCGCATTTTTGTCATCGGTTACGTTGCCTTGCTGCTTGTGCCGTTCGCATACGCGCAGCAGCAAAGCACGCCTGCCCCGCCTCCTGGTGAGCCGCAAGTTCCCGAACAGCAGCCTGGCGCATCGCGATCGACTCCGCCTGGGCAGGCAGTAGTTCCGGTGCCGGTGCCGATTGCGCCGCCAAAGCCGAATGGGCCGGTCCAGAAAAGTCTTGTCCGAATCACAGCTACGTCAGTGGAGCCTGATTACAGGGCGCCGTGGAACGCAGGCGGGCTTCAGCGCGGTGTCGGCGCCGGGTTCGTCATCAACGGCAATCGCATCATGACAAACGCGCATGTGGTGGCCAACAGTCGGTATATCACCGTGGAGCGCGACGGGGATCCCAACAAATACCCGGCCAAAGTGCAATTCATCGCGAATGATTGCGATCTGGCGCTTATCACCGTGTCGGCTCCGGATTTTTTCAAGAACATGGTGCCACTAAAATTCGGTGGAATTCCCGCGCTGGAATCCACCGTCTCAGCCTACGGTTATCCAATTGGCGGCGAACGAATGTCAGTTACGACCGGGATCGTGTCGCGAATTGATTTCCAGCTCTATACGCATTCGTCGATCGATCAGCATCTGACGATCCAGATCAGTGCGCAGATCAACCCGGGCAACAGCGGCGGCCCGGTCATGCAGGACGCCAAAGTCGTCGGAGTCGCCTTTCAAGGTTACAGCGGCGATGTCGCCCAAGGCGTGGCCTACATGATTCCTACGCCGGTCATTGATCGCTTTTTGAAGGACATCAGCAATGGGCATTATGACGAGTATCCCGATCTGGCAATTACCTACGCGAAATTACAAAATCCCGCGCAGCGAAGATTCCTCGGGTTAAAGGATGACGATCGCGGCGTGCTGGTGAGCTCTGTGATCGCGGCCGGACCTTCGGATGGGATTCTTCGGCCGGGTGACGTCCTGCTTGTGGTCGACGGTCATCCCATCGCCAGCGACGCAAACGTGGAGCTGAACGGCGAGCAAGCGCAGTTCGAGGAGGTCGTCGAGCGCAAGTTCAGGGGCGATTCGGTCAAGTTCGATATTTTGCGGGATAAGCAGCCGATGACAGTGACAATCAAGTTATACAAGCCCTGGCCGTACTCGCTTCAAGGTCATAGCTACGATGTGCGACCGCGTTACGTCCTTTACGGCGGTTTGCTGTTTCAACCTTTAAACCTGGACATGCTGGAAGCGTACCGGTTTACGGATCTGCGTCTGCGACATTTCTTCGAATACTTCATTTTGGAGCAAATTTATTTGCAGCATCCGGACGTCATTGTGCTGAGCAACATTTTGCCGGACCCGATCAATTCGTATCTCGCGCCCTACCGCGGCGAGATCGTGGATGAAATCAACGGCAAAAAAATTCGGACACTCGACGAATTGGCAGAGGCTTTTGCACAGGCGCCGGAGCGCATCGTCATTCGCATGATCGGCGAGGGACCACCGCTGGTGCTCGATCGCGATAAAGTGGCGGCCGCACGCGAACGGATCAAGACGCGTTACAACGTCTTGCAAGAGCAAAACCTCGAGGAAAAGCCGGCGTCAGGCCTGGCCAGCACAGGCCGATAGAATGTGAAAATGTTTAGACAATCTTTCATTGCTTTCAGTATCGTTTTGCTTGCGACCAGTGGAGCGCTGGCAAAAAAGGAACCGGCTGTTCCGTCTGCGGCAGCCAAACAAAAACAGCTGGCGCTGGTGCGGGTAAATGTGACCGGCCAGTCGTATGATTATTTTCGACCGTGGCAAAAGAAAGCACCGTTTTCGAAGCGCGCGCTCGGCGCGGTTTTGCCTAAGGGCCGCGTGCTGGTGACTGCCGACTTGGTTGCAAATCAAAATTACGTCGAGCTCGAACGCGCAGAGTCCGGCGAGAAAACGGCGGCCAACGTTCGTGTGATCGATTACGAAGCGAACCTGGCGCTGCTCGAACCAACTGAAAAAAGTTTTCTCGACGGTATTAAGCCGCTCGAAATCACATCCGACACAGTCGTTGGCGACCGGCTCGCGGCGTGGCAATTGGAACCGACCGGCGCGCTATTGGCGACGGAAGGTCTGGTGACAACGGTGCAAATGACTCCCTACCCAATCGACATTGGCCAGTTCCTCACCTACCGCATCAGCATCCCGATGCAGTATCGCGAGAACAGCTACACCGTGCCGCTGGTCAAGAACAACAAGCTCGCAGGATTGCTGCTGCGATACGACTCGCGCTCGCAACTGCTCGACGCCATCCCGGCGCCCATCATCACCCATTTTTTGAAGGAAGCCGACACCCAGGATTACCGTGGTTTTCCCTCGGCCGGCTTCTCATTTTTCCCGACGCGCGATCCGCAGTTGCGTGAGTTCGCGGGAGAAAAAAGCAAGGGCGGCGTTTACGTCACCAATGTAGAGCCGGGTACGCCGGCGATGAAAGCCGGGCTCCAGGTTGGTGACATCGTGACAGGAATCGGGAATCACGAGCTCGACGAGAACGGCAACTATGTGGATCCGCTTTACGGCAAGATCGAATTCACCAACCTGCTGACGGCACACGCCTACGCGGGAGACGCTGTCCCGTTCCACATTCAACGCGGCGGCAAACCGATGCAGCTCAATCTGACTCTGGAACATCGCGACGCGAAAGATTACGTGAGTCCGCCCTATAATCTAGATCAGGCGCCGCGCTATTCCGTCGTTGGCGGCCTCATTTTTCAGGAGCTATCACGCCAGTATCTCAAGGAATGGGGACCGAACTGGCAACGCGAAGCTCCCCAGCGTCTGGTTTATTTCGATCATTTCCAATCCGAGCTTTTTCCCGAACGGAATCGGCGCATCGTGATTCTGAGCCAGGTCCTTCCGGCAAACAGCACCATCGGCTATGATGACCTCGCTTATCTGACGGTGACGAAAGTAAACGGCAAGGAAGTTAAGTCGCTGGACGATCTGGCCGAAGCCGTAAAACATCCCATCGAAGGCTTCATCAAAATCGAGACCGAAGAAGACCCAAAGCAGATCGAGCTCGACGCGTCGCAAGTCGCCGCCGAAGCGCCCGCGCTCCAGGAAAATTACGGCATTTCCTCACTGCAAAGATTGCAGTGATATCGCGCCGAGCAGCTGGCTGCGCCATTAGCTTAGATTTAATCTGCGCGAGCAAAACGATCTCTACCTCTCCAAAAGGGGCACTGTGGGCACGACTCGCCTTCTGGATAGTCGATACCCTCCTCATGCGGGCAGCCGAAAATCTCCTCCATCATGATAAGAGAACGCACATTATGCTCGCGTAACCTGGCAAGAATGCTTTCCTGAACGTCTAACTTGTAGCGCGCATCGGCGTCGTCGCTGAAATATCGATGAATGATCGGTTCACCGTCATCGCGCAGGAAAATGCCGAGAACGGCTTTGCTCGCTCTGGTATCGTCGGGACCATAAAACGCGAGAGTCGCCCTTGGAAGTCCCTGATCACCGTGCTTTGCGCGTTTCCGCAACCTCGTAATCGGCTTAGTCATCTGGTTCAAACCCACTTCCATCTGCAAACGTCGCGCTCGTGCCTCGTTGACGATCTGTTCATAGACGGATGATAACGACGCGCGGTGCGCGGTATTGTTAAATTCGCTGCTTTCGCTTAAAGTCAAAATGTGAACGTCGCCATACCGCAACAACTCGAGCGCGCGGTGAGAGGGAAAATTGCCAGCGGCAAATATCGTTCTGCTGAGGAATTAGTGACAGAAGCTGTTTCACGATTAATCGCAGAGGAAAACGCTGCGCCGCGCGATGTATCCTGGCTTGAAAGGGAACTGCAGGCTGGCCTTGATAGTCCTTCGCGCGGAATGACAGAAGCCGATTGGGAACAATTGCGGCAGCGCATCGAACGCCGGGTGGATGCGTCATAGCGACGACCATGGCCCGGCTGCTGGTCCGCGAACAGGCTTGGCTTGATCTCGAAGAGCGTATTTATTGCGCAAGATAATCCTGTAGCGGCCGGTGAAGTTGTCCATCAGCTTCGGCTCTCTTTCGAACGACTTGCCCGCATGCCGCAACTCGGCCGCGTGGTAAAGAAGATCAAAACGCGCGAAGAGTTGCGGATGTGGCTGTCACCCGCATTCCGTAACTACTTAATCTTCTATCGCGAGCTGGCCGATGGCGTGGAAATCGTGCGCGTGCTGCATGGTGCGCGCGACATCAAGCGCATCTTGGAGAGTTCCTGAGCAGAAGCCGCTGCAAGATTGCAGTGATCTCGCTGCGATTTTCGAAGCCCGTTCGCGGCCGGTATTAAAAGGACCGCTGCGCACAGAAATACGAATACTGCTGCGGAACCCGACCATTCCCAAAACCCGAGATGCCAGAAGACGGAATGTCGCAGAACAGTACGAATCGGCATCGCCCAGGCAGGGTGCAATCGCGTAATGCCTAACAAACATTCGCTAAAGAAAATCCCGGCCAGCGGCAACAGCGTAACTAAAGACCAGGTCCAGAACAAGCGTCCCTGAAGCAGATTTTTCCTAAAGCCTTTCCACGCGCACCAACATGCATTTAACATTCCGATCGCGATGAATCCCGCGGCTGAACGCGCGATGAATTCATGCAGGCGCCGGATTCCAAACACATCGTGGACGTGTTGCGGCACAACAAGGCAGGCGCAAATCAGCGCGACGATTCCAGCTATCAAAGCTCCGGCACTTACGCGGGCGGCGCGCGGCGAGGCGATCTCCAAATTGCGGCGCAAATATCCAGCAAACGGCAGCATCAGCACCGCGGCCACGATGATTCCGCATGCTGGCAGCCAATAGTGGCTGGGATTGTCACGCGGCGAGAGCAAATTGGAAATCACCCGATACCGCCAGTCGTAATTTTTGGGAAACATTCGAGCACTCAGCCCAAGCGTTCCGAAAAACGCCAGAAAGATCAACGCCAGAAGCGCGCTCAAAACTGCCTTTCGATACAACACGGGTTGCAGTCGCGACTCGAGACGCCTGTCACGCTGGGCCACAGGAGCTTCAACTATCAGTGGCATCGGTAGCAGCGTTCGTCGATCGCGGCTTCGCCAGGAAACGTTCTACTTCGTCGTTGTAAGTTTCGAACGGGTTGCCCATGACGAGGAAATCACGGCTGTCGCAGGCGATGGAATCCCAGTTGATCACGTAAGGGAAATTACAGTTCTGGAAAAAGGTAACGGCTCGCGCGCGGCCGGATGCGCGGGTGTTGTCCGGAGGAACATGCGTAGCGCTGGCGCGACGGACGCTATTGTTCCATTCGGCGATCCTTTTGCCGGGTGTGATGCTGAAGAACAATCCGCGGCGCGGATCGATGTTGTGATATTCCAAATCAATACTTTGCAGCCACGGATCGTCCCAGCTGAGTCTTTCGGCTTCGACAAACGTTTCCAGCAACCATTTCTTGGTGATCCAGTCAACACCGCCAATCAGCGCGTGGCGGTTGTCGTCGACCGATTCAAGAACGAATCCCCAGTTCTCCAGTAACCAATTGGTTTCGGCGCTGCTGTTCCGTAGATGCTTCTGCGCCAGGTGATGAAATTCCCATTGCACATCGATTGCGTTGATGGTCTTGCCGTTCTCAAGCCGGACGATCCATCGCTCAGTGGAATCGCGAGAAATGTCGCGCGTGCTCTGCACGGCATCGGCCAGGACAAGGTTTCGCGGCAAACGGCCTTCCTCCAGCAACGACAAAACGCAGGCGGTTGTCCCGATTTTCAGCGCAGTGGCGTACGGGCTCATGTTCGAGTCGCCGATGAGCAAGTGCAGCCGCCGATATTTTCGGTAATCGGCCAGCGGCTCATCGCGCGCGTTGATGATGGCGCGATTAAATTGCACCCACTGATAAATGTCGTTCACGATGTGATCGGCGCGCTGGCTGAGCTGGAAATTGACCTGGCCCTCGGGTTGCGGCGGCTCGAAATCGAACGCCAGCGGATTCGACTGCCCGACTCGCCCCGCTCCGGTAAAAATCTGGCGCGTCGCTAAAAAAGTCAGCAGTGTTCCAAGAATCGGCGGCGTAAACTGCGCCTCGCGTTTCATCAGATAATTCTCGTGGCAGCCGAAGGTGGCCCCCGTGTGATGGTCCACGTTGTTCTTGATAAACGAGACGCGATCCTCCGCGCCGAGTGCGATGAGCGCTGATTGCAGCAGGTCGTCCCCAGCCAGCTCATAGGTCACAAGATCGTGCAGATGCAAACATTCCGGCGACGCGTACTCGATGTGTCCCATGTCGAGGTAGAGACGCCCGCCGTTGAGGAGAAATCCGCCGTTGCCCGGCGGTTCCTCGTAATCGCGGTAGTGCAAATCGATCGTGCCGGCGTCGGCCCTGCGGAAGAGATAATTTTTGACCTTTGCCGGCCACAGCTCCGAGTTCACGTGCGGTTCTTCTTCGCTCAGAAGACACCCGTATTCGGTTTCGATGCCAACGATGCGATCCATTGCACTCAATTAACGCATCGAATTGCGATTTGGCTAAACGAAAAAACATTGTGTGTTGCGCCAAAGGCGCGCTCTCACTGCTAGCCTAGGGCAACGCCCCAGGACTGGTGAAATGAAGAAAACCGCCAGCGCTGAAAGCGCGATTCACATTCGGGGCGAATTCGATGCGTGATTGACGCTATGCCCCAATCGCTTAGCAAAGTCATCCTTCACATCGTTTTAGCACCAAGAACCGCGAGCCTTGGCTCGATTCAGGCTCCGGCTACGCATGAATGCGTATCTGGCGACGATCTGCCGCGATCTCGGCGCCGAACTCGTGCATGTCGGCGGTGTTGCTGATCACGTTCACATTGTGACTACGTTGCCGCGAACTCTTTCTCAGGCTCAACTCATCGAGCAGATAAAGAAAGCCTCCTCGAAATGGATCAAAGCGCTCGAGGCTCGCTATCGCGGCTTCTTCTGGCAGCGCGGCTATGGCGCGTTTTCAGTGAGCCCGAGTCAACTCGAGGCTGTGCTGCAATACGTTAAGACGCAACCAGAACACCATCGTACTCGCACATTTCAGGACGAATACCGTGAGTTGTTGCGCAGGCACGGTGTCGATTTCGCCGAGCGGTATGTTTGAGATTGAGACATTGAATCGCGCTTTCAGCGCTGCGTCCGTCGACGATTGGATCCTGGGGCGATGCCCTAGGCTGAAAGTTGAGTAGCGCCCTCGGCGCTCGATCTACGCTTTCTTCAGAGGGAGAGCATGGAGTTGAGGGATTGTTTCGCACTACTTGAATGACATGAGAAAAAGCCCAGATTTTTTTGTGGCCCAGTTTCCTCTTCGCAGTCCTTCCGAAAAAGTGGGCGGGCTTTTCTATTTTGGCCGGATGCTGGACAAAATCCGGTTGCACGCCAAAGGCGAGTTGCCTTCGGATTATCACACGAATCTTGGAAAGGGTTTCGATGAAAAATGCGTGAAGTTCCTCCGAGTCAATTACGATCAGCTAGTCGAGCGCGTGAAACAGGGCGGCATTGACGATGAGATCTTGCAATGGTGCTTCGATGTCGGGCGCAGACCGTCCGAGGACGACATTTATGTCTGGAACGAATTCATGCGCAAACGCGGCTGGAACGACGAAGTGTCCGAAACCTTGAACCGCCGCAAACGGGAGGCCGGCATGTCCGACCGCGCCGATATCCAGACGGCGTTCCAATTTATCGACGCCGACGAAGGCCGACTCCCGAGCCCCTAGGTAGAGACGCCGCGCCGCGGTGTCCGGACAGCGCAGCGCGCCGTCCCTACCATTCTATTCTTCCAGAGTATCGATTCGTTGAGCCAAACCAAAATCCAGTTCGGTCAAGCCGCCTTTGCTATGCGTTGAGAGGACCAGACGGACTTTGTTGTAACGGATATCAATGTCGGGATGATGCTCTTCTTCCTCAGCGACCTCGGCCACTCTGTCCACGAAATCAATCGCATCGACAAAATCATCGAATTCAAAAGTGCGTTCGATGTGGTTCTTCTCAAGTTCCCATTCCGGGATTTTTTTCATTCGCTCCTTGAGCTCGTTTTGTTTGATCAAGTCAGCCATAACGGGACAACGAGTATCACCCGAAAATCGTTTTGCAACGCCAAATCGAGCGCCTTTTTCGTAGCACAGCCATCTTGGCCGCCAGTCGGACGGTCTCGTCCTGTGGCGAGGCTGTGAGGCCGGCGGACGGTCTCGTCTGCCGGGATAAAAATTCTTAAATATTTAGAATGTTTCGGAGATTTTTAACCGAATCGAAAACTTCTACCGCCGACTCGCGCGCCTGCTTCGATAACCGCGGCCAATCTCGCAGCACTTCCCTCACGGCGTCCTCCGCCTCGGCAGGATTTCGGACAAAACGGAATCCGTTCTTTGCAGGAAGATAACGGTGCGCGCCGGTGTCTTTGGTAATCACGGGACGACCTAACGCAAGAAAAGCTGCAGCGCGATCGCTGACCCAGCCGGTGCGCCACGCCTCGTCAACGCCTTTGATAGCCGTGAATTCAGCGAGCGCGCTGGCCAAGTAGCGGCGATACGCGCTCGGCGTGCGCGCGACGCGGTGTGGATCGACAACTATCCAGCCGAGCCGGCTCAGTCGTTCTCTCTCCGGATCCGTGGCAGCTATATTCATCGCGAGTTCGAACCTCGCCTCCGGTACGCGCGCAGGGAGATCGAGATACGGTTCGAACGCAAATTTTTTGGAGAGATCGGGAAATTCGCCTGCAACCTCTACTGCCCCGCCCCAATACCATTGACCGACTGTCGTAAATTTCGGGGCGCGCGGCCGCGGTTGTGAACGGAACAACCTCGTGTCCACCAGCGGATAAAATGTTTTCCACGGAAGCCTCGATCTCGGCAGCCGACAATCGTTTCCGCGAACATTGAGCCCGATCGTCCAGAATTCGTGATGGTACGACTGGCCCATTTCCATCTTCGTCATCCAATAAAAGATTTCGCTCGGATCGAGATCGCAAAAAATTCGCCGCTCAAACTTCAACAGCAGCGGCGGATGAATCGAATACGCGAGATTGAGCAGAACATTCGGCCCGCCGAGGCGCTCGAGGAGCTCGCGTTTTGAAATTCCGATGCTACGTATCGCGCCCAAATCGTGCGTGTCGGACGCGGGTTTTTGGTAAAGCAAA
>QHQA01000113.1:13935-27446 GCA_003219695.1 Verrucomicrobiota bacterium | reverse complement strand
GTGTGATACGATTCGGGATGCTGAAACGACAGCGCCAGCAGATAGCCTTGGAAGATGCACAGCACCAGTGTCGTGTAGCGGGTTAACTGCATGATCTTTTGCCGCCCGCCATCTTCACGCGCCAATCTGCCAAGCTGCGGAATCACTGCTGTCAGCAACTGCATCATGATCGATGCGCTGATGTACGGCATGATGCCTAACGAAAAGACCGCGCAATTTTCAAGCGCGCCGCCACTGAACAAGTTAAAGAGCGCCGCCAGACCGCCGCCGGTCCGCTGGTTCAGCGACGTGCGAAACCAATCCTGCAAAACGCCCTGGTTCACTCCCGGCGTGGTGATCGCAGCTCCCAGGCGCACAACCACGACCACGGCCAGCGTAAACAAAATGCGCCGGCGTAATTCCGGAATTTTGACTGTGTTTAGAAACGCCGAAATCATCTGGAATATTGCCTGCCGAAGACGCTAGCTCTCCCGCGATGCTGTCTTCTTTGCCGACGACTTGCCTTTGGCTGACAGCTTCCTGGGCGATTTTTTCCTCCCTGCCGCCCGCGAGACAGGTTCAGCAGATTCCCCTGCAGAAATTCCACTCTCCCCGGCGGCACGCGCTGGACCTGCTTTCGGCGGTCCTCCCGCACGCAGCGTAATCGCCCCCCCAGCCTTCTCGATTTTTTCCCGGGCTGCTGCGCTGACTTTATCGGCTTCCACCTTCAGGCCATGCTTCAATTCGCCGTCCCCGAGAATTTTTATTCCTGCGAAATGACCGCGGACAAGATTCGACTCGCGCAGCGACTGTTCGTTCACCATCGCTCCAGGTTCGAACGCATTGAGCTCGCTGACATTCACGATGGCGTAATATTTGTGAAAAGCTGCGTTGTTGAATCCACGCATCGGCAATCGCCGAATCAGCGGCATCTGCCCGCCTTCGAACCCAAGTCGAATGCTTCCACCCGAACGCGCTTTTTGGCCCTTTGTTCCTTTGCCGCTGGTTTTCCCGTGGCCCGAACTTTCACCGCAACCGAGGCGTTTGACCCGATGCCGCGAGCCGGGACGCGGCCGCAAATTATGAAGACGCAGCATGTTGATTGCCCTTTCCATCTCCGGAGTGGATTCCGCGCACTTTAAAAATTTCGTCCTTCCGGCGAAGCGATCTTAGCGCGGCGATGGTCGCTTTCACGACGTTGGCGTGGTTGCTCGACCCAAGCGATTTCGCCAGCACATCGCGAATACCGGCAGCTTCAGCGACGGCGCGCACGCCGCCACCGGCGATGATTCCCGTTCCCGGCGACGCCGGTCGCAAGAGCACTCGCGCGCCATCGAACTCACCGACCACTTCGTGCGGAATCGTATTTTCGTTTAACGAGACTTTTTCCATCGATTTGCGCGCCGCTTCGGAGGCCTTTCGAATCGCCTCGGAAACTTCGTTGGCCTTGCCAAAGCCACAGCCCACTTTTCCGTCGTGATCTCCAGCCACGATCAACGCGCTGAAACTAAAACGTCGTCCACCTTTCACGACCTTCGCGCAACGATTGATGAACACGACTTTCTCGGTCGTATCGCCCTTTGCCGCGGGAGCTTTATCTGTCCTGCGCGAGTCTTGTCGTCGGCCTGAAAATGTGTGGTTCATGAATTAAAATTTTAAGCCGCCTGCACGCGCTGCATCCGCCAACGCTTTCACTTTTCCGTGATAAAGAAATCCGCCACGGTCAAAAACGACTCGATCGAGTTTCTTCGCCAGCGAGCGTTCCGCGATTGCTTTGCCGACTAATTCTGCCGCAGCCTGGTTTGCAGCGGCTTTATCCTTGGCGAGCAACGCGCGCTCCGCAGTCGATGCAGCGGCAAGTGTCCGCCCCGCGTCGTCATCGATCACCTGCGCATAGACATGTTTCCCAGAGAAATGAACTGCCAGCCGCGGCCGTTGCGCCGTGCCGGCGACTTTTTTCCTGATCCTTAGATGAACACGCTGCCGCGCTGCCTTCCGAGTCGTCGTCGCCATACCTATTGAACGGTCTTGCCCACTTTGCGACGAATTTGCTCGCCCGCGTAGCGAACACCTTTGCCCTTGTACGGTTCCGGCGGATAGAAGCGCCGGATGTCCGCTGCAACTTGCCCCACCAGTTTCTTATCGACGCCTTGGATCGTAATCTTCGTGTTGTCGGTCACTGTAATTTTAATGTCCTTCGGAATGGGAAACGCAAGCGGATGCGAGAAGCCGAGGCTCAAATTGAGGTTCGTTCCCTGGACGGCAGCTCTGAAGCCAACGCCTTCGATCTCCAGTTGTTTCGTGAAGCCTTCGCTGACTCCCTGCACCATGTTGTGAACGAGGCTGCGCGAAAGTCCGTGTAACGCTTTCGCGCTACGCGTTTCTGCCTGGCGCACCAAAGAAACCCGGTTGTCTTGCACGCTCGCCCGAATGTCCCGCGGGAGCTTCCAGTGGAGCTTTCCTTTCGGCCCTTCCACCGAAACCGCTCCGTCATCGTCGATGTTGACCTTGACCTTGTCGGGAATCTCGACGGCTTTGTTTCCGATTCGTGACATGGATTTGCGATTGGTTAAACGGTTACAAAGTTAAATCGTTACCAGACGTAAGCGAGCAATTCGCCGCCTACCTTTTGCTTCCTCGCTTCGCGTCCCGACAAAATACCGCGCGAAGTGGACAGGATCGCCACGCCCATTCCACCGAGGACTCGCGGGATTTCATCCGCGCCCACGTATCGGCGCAATCCCGGGCGGCTCACCCGCCGCAATCCTGCAATGGCGCTCGACCTGTCTGCGAGTTTATTGAGGATCTTGATGCGCGGATGCGCGCCGCTTGTGTCGATCGAGTAGTCGGTGATGTAACCTTCATCCTTTAAAATGCGCGCAATCTCGGCCTTGATTTTCGAGTACGGAACCAGCACCTCCGGTTGCTGCGCGCGCGTCCCGTTGCGGACGCGCGCCAGAAAATCAGCTATGGGATCAGTAAGGGTGCTCATGAAAACGATCAGGCGGCTTGCGCGGCGGGCTTCCTTGCCCGGTCGCTGAACGGCATCCCCATTTCGCTCAAGAGCGATTTGGCTTCCTCATCCGTTCGCGCCGTGGTGACAATTGTAACATCAAATCCGATGTTGCGCTTGATTTTATCGAGCTCGACCTCGGGGAAAATCGATTGGTCCGAAATCCCGAGCGTATAGTTGCCGTGGTTATCAAAACAGCGCGGGGAAACGCCGCGAAAGTCGCGAATACGCGGAAGGGCCGCCTTGATGAAACGCTCGAGGAATTCATACATGCGCTCGCCGCGCAAGGTGACTTTTGCGCCGATGGCCTGATCTTTTCGCAATTTGAAATTGGAAATGCTTTTCTTGGCCAGCGTTTCCACTGGGCGCTGGCCAGTAATCAGCGCAAGCTCCGCCTTTGCTTCTTCCAACGCCTGCTTCACGTCCGATTGCGATCCGACCGAGGTGTTAATCACCACTTTCTCGACCTTTGGAACCTGATGGACGTTTTTGTATCCGTGCAGCTTTTGCAGCGCCGGTATAACGCGCTCTTTGTAGTAACGATGAAATTCGTTTTCCATTCTCAGTTTGTCATGTCGAGCGAAGTCGAGACATCTCTAATTATTAAGCTGCTTTCGTCGCTTCTTTTTCTTTCTTCGGTTTCGTTACCGCTTTTTTCTCAGTTTTCTTCTCGCGCTCGATCAATTTCACATTGGAAATGTGAATCGGTCCTTCCCGCTCGGCGATCTTGCCGCTGGGATTGTCCTGCGATTTCCGGAGGTGTTTCTTGATAATGCGCACGCCCTCGACCAAAACGCGCTGCTTTCCCGGAAACACCGCAAGGATTCTACCTGAGGAGCCGCGGAAATTCCCGGAGATGACCTCGACATGATCGCCTTTTTTAACGTGAAATTTGAAGCGGTTCATAAGACTTCAGGGGCGAGCGAGACGATTTTCATGAAGTTGCGCTCGCGCAATTCGCGGGCGACCGGCCCGAAAATGCGCGTGCCGCGCGGATTCAAATCTTTGTCGATAATCACGATGGCATTATTATCGAAGCGCAGCAGAGAACCGTCCTCGCGCCGGATCGGCTGTTTCGTGCGGACCAGAACCGCGCGCACTACTTCGCCCTTCTTTACTGTGCCGGTCGCGCTGGCTTCTTTCACGTTCGCAGTGATCACGTCGCCGATCCCGGCGTAACGAGTGGATTTGCCGATCACGCCAATCATCGTGGCCATGCGCGCGCCGCTGTTGTCTGCCACATCCAATCTGGATCGAATCTGTACCATCGAAATTTTCCTCTTCCTCTTAGTCTTACTCGCGCCCCTGCACTTGATCTTACTTCTGCAGGACCTCCACCAGGCGCCACCGTTTCAGCTTGCTCAGCGGTCGCGTCTCCATGATGCGAACTATGTCGCCGGTCTTCGCCTGGTTCTGTTCATCGTGCACATAAAATCTCTTCAACTGCTTGACGATTTTGCCAAACTCGGGATGTGGCACGCGCGTAACCGTCCGCACGACAATCGTCTTATTCATGCTGCTGGAAACCACTTCGCCGGTGCGCGTCTTGCGTGAACCACGAGACGCTGGCCCGGGCTGCAGCGAAGCTTGTGATGGGAATGGTTGATCTTGCTCAGCCATAATCTTACTTCCTGGCGGTCTGTTTCGCCCGCTGCGACAGCAGCGTTTCCAGCCTGGCAACATCACGCCGCAGCAAGCGCAGCCTGCTCGGCTGCTCCAGTTGGCCACTCTGCTGTTGCAAACGCAAATGCAGAATTTCCTGGCGCAAGTCGCGTCTCTTGGTCAGCAATTCGTCAGCGCTCAGCTCAGTGATTTCTTTCATTTTCATCGTTCTCAGGCGGCCCTGACATGGTGCCGGGTAAGAAACTTCGTGCGCACCGGCAACTTGTCCGCTGCGAGACGCAAAGACTCGCGCGCGACCGATTCCGGCACGCCGTCGAGTTCAAACAAAATATTGCCAGGCCGCACCGTGGCCACCCAGTACTCCGGCTGGCCTTTGCCTTTGCCCATCCGCGTTTCGGGTGGGCGGGCGGTTACCGACTTATCGGGGAAAATGCGGATCCACAGTTTGCCTTTGCGCTTCATGTTGCGAGTGAGCGCGACGCGCGCAGCTTCCAGTTGCGTATTGGTAATCCAGGCACGTTCGAGTGTCTGCAAACCGAACTCGCCAAAGTCGATTTTGAGATTCCGCGAAGCCGTTCCCTTGCGGCTTCCCCGCTGGGACTTTCGATACTTCACGCGTTTAGGCATCAATGGCATAAACTTTCCTCCTAAACTCCAGCCGCCTCGGGCGCCGGTGGAGGTGGTGGTGGTGGCAGTGATGCAGCCGGCTGCGCGGCCGGCGCCTCTTCCTTCTTACAAATCCAACATTTCACCCCGATCTTGCCGTAAACGGTGTTGGCTTCGGCAAATCCGTAATCGATGGGGGTGCGCAAGGTGTGCAGCGGAATTTTTCCCTCGCGATACCATTCGGAGCGGGAAATCTCCGCGCCGTTCAATCGCCCGGAGCAACGGAGCTTGATTCCCTCCGCCCCAAAATCCATTGCAGTCTGCACCGCTTTCTTCATTGCGCGCCGATACGCAATGCGGCGTTCGATCTGCAGCGCAACATTTTCCGAGACCAACTGCGCATCGAGTTCCGGCGTCTTGATTTCCTGGATGTCGATCTTCACCTGTTTTCCGTCGGCCATCTTGGAAATTTCTTCGGTCATTCTTTCGATCTCTGCGCCCTTGCGCCCAATCACAATCCCGGGACGCGCGGTGTGAATGGTCACCCGAATGGAATTCCACGCCCGCTCGATCACGATTTTCGACACTGCAGCAAATTGCAGCTTCTTCTTCACATATGCGCGAATCGTCAGGTCATTGTGCAAAAATGACGGAAACTCCTGCGGCGACGCGTACCAGCGCGAGCGCCAATCACGATTCACGCCCAGGCGAAAACCAATTGGATTAACTTTTTGTCCCATAACGACAACGTGGAGTGATGGAGTAATGGAGTAGTGGAGTAATGTACGACAAAAGCACCATTACTCCATTACTCCAATTCCTTTCATTTTTCTTTCGCTGTTTTCTTTTTTGCGCGCGGTTTCTCTTCGGCGCTCGCCTCGCGTGGAGCTGTCTTCTTTGCCGCTTTCTTTTCCTGTTCCTGTTTTGCTTTTCGCGTTTCTCGCGTTTCGATCGGAATCTCGTCCGAGAGCACGATGCGAATGTGACTGGTGCGTTTCAAGATCTGGCTGGCACTGCCGCGAGCGCGCGCCATGATCCGCTTTAGCGTCGGGCCTTCACCAACAGTCGCTTCTTTCACTACCAGGCCGTCAGGTTTCAGATTGGCATTATTTTCCGCATTAGCGATTGCGCTCTTCAGCGTCTTGTTGATCAGGAACGCCGCTTTCTTCGGGGTGAACGCGAGCAGATCGAGTGCCGCCGAAACCGGCAGACCCTGGATCTCACGTGTGACTTCGCGCGCCTTGAACGGCGAAATCCGTGCGTATTTATATATCGATCTGACTTCCATGACTTTCGTCTTCGGTGAAGCGTTAAAGCGTTGAACCGTTAAAGCGGTCCTAGTCCGAGCCGCTTTAACGCTTCAACCCTTCAACTTTTTAGCTTCTCATCATTTCAAACTCACATCCGCTTGAGCATCCACCTGGAGGCGATCGCCCACTTTTATCTTCTCCTTTTTCGAATCCATCTCTTGAACGACCGCGCCGCAAATCTTTTGCCGCACATCCACCACCCGCAGCGTCGCGATTCTTCGATCGCCGCGCATCACTCGCATCGGCATCCCGATCTTGACTCCTTGTTTTTCACCAAGGTTGCCCACCAGAAACGACCACTCCTCCTTGACGCTGATCACGCTGCCATCCATCAAGGCCGGCTCGGGCTCGGGCCCGGTGCCAGATTTTGTGACCAGCGTATTGATGCTGCGAAGTTGCGCCTCCACGTCCATTCGCGCTTTGGCATCGCCGCCCTGCGACGTTTTCAAATAACACAACACGGCTTCATTCAGGCGCAGCATCTGGTCGCGATATTCGTCGCGCTCTTTCTGCGCGAGCTGAAGATCGCTCACCGCGGACAGCAAACGCTGCTCCAGCTTCGCGCGATCCTTGCTTGCCGACGCCAGGCCCAGCGCTTCCATTCGCAATTCCAGGTCGGAATACTTGCGGCGCAACTCTTCCGCTTCCGCATTGGATTCGGCGAGGCTACTCGTTAACGCCTTCACCGTTTCCTGGGCAATGGCTAATTGCCTGCGCAATTGTTCGCTTTGCTCCACCAACGACTCAGGCGTCGCCGCATGTGGCGCGATTTCAATTTTGGATTCTGACAAAGAACTATCCGTTTGTGCGCGCGCTACCGAAGCAAGCACGCAACACAACCCAGTTGCCAACTTCAAACTGCAAATCGCGGATTGTCGCCAACCGGACGCCGCAAATTTGGAATTCGAAATTTTCAATCTGAAACCATTTACTTAGTGACCTTCGCCGTATGCGAACCGTGTTTCCTGAACACGCGTGTAGGCGAAAATTCACCGAGCTTGTGACCGACCATGTTCTCGGTGACGAAAACGGAGTGAAACGTTTTCCCGTTATGCACCAGGAACGTGTGGCCTACAAAGTCCGGCGTCACCATCGAGCGTCGCGACCATGTTTTGATCGGTTTCTTTACGCCCGAAGCGTTAATCTTGTCGATCTTGTCCAGAAGATGCGACTCAACGAAGGGTCCTTTCTTTAACGATCTAGCCATAAATTTCAAGTGATCAGTTGTAGCCGCGCCTCTGTGAGGCGTGTGCGCGGCCCGCGGGGCCTCGCGGCTACAACACTCACATTTTCTTCTTCGCTCGTCTCCGTTCCAAAATAAATCGGTCGCTCGGTTTATGTTTCACGCGCGTTTTGTAGCCTTTCGCCAACTGTCCCCAGGGACTGACTGGATGATGACGGCCGCCGCCGCCTTTTGATTTGCCCTGGCCGCCGCCCATCGGGTGATCGATCGGGTTCATAACCATGCCGCGCACATGCGGCCGGCGCCCTTGCCAGCGAGTGCGTCCCGCTTTGCCGCTGGAGACGTTCATGTGATCGACGTTTCCCACCTGGCCAATCGTCGCGAAACAGTTTTCGTGGATCCGGCGAATTTCGCCTGAGGGCATTTTCACCAGTGCATAGCCAGCTTCGAGAGCAGTAAGCGTCGCCTGTTGCCCGGCGCTGCGCGCGACCTGTCCGCCGCGACCTGGAGTCAATTCAATGTTGTGAATGTTGGCGCCGAGTGGGATCGCGCGAAGCGGAAGCGCATTTCCCAGCTCTGGCGCAACATCGTCTCCAGCAACAACCGTCGCGCCGACTTGAAGTCCACTCGGCGCGAGGATGTAGCTCAGTTCGCCATCGGTGTATTTGATGAGAGCAATGCGGGCGGAACGGTTCGGATCATACTCGATGCCGATCACCTCTGCCGGGGCGCCGCGTTTGCTGCGTCTAAAATCCACTTTGCGATATTTTTGTTTGTGACCGCCGCCGATGTGGCGCGACGTCAGTCGGCCGTAATTGTTGCGGCCGCCGGTTCTTTTCTTCGGCTCAATGAGCCTGCGTTCAGGACGCGACTTCGTGATTTCGTCGAAACCAGGCAGCGACTTGAAGCGCAGCGTCGGCGTGAGTGGGCGAAATTCTTTTAGTGCCATGATTATAATGACGAATGACCAAACGCTTCGGGCTTCGTCATTCCTTCGTCATTCGCCATTCGAGCTTCGTCATTCCATCTCATATCAGATCGATCTTCTCGCCTTCCTTCAAGGTCACGATGGCTTTCTTCCACCGCGGACGCCGGCCTAGCGGTCCCCGCACGCGTTTCTCCTTGCCGGCGTAATTACAAGTGTTCACGTCGATCACCGTCTTCTGGAAGAGCCGTTCGATTGCGTTCTTGATCTGAATCTTGTTCGCCTTCGGGCTAACACGGAAGACGTACTTGTTCTGCTTCTCGCTCATCAACGTTGATTTCTCGGTCAACGACGCGGTTTGAATGATCTCATGTGGCTCGCTCATTTTATTACGTCGTAGCCTCCTGCGTAGGCGGCTGCAGCCTCCCAGCCAGTTGTTCGAGTCCTTTCTGCGTGATCAAGATTTTCTGGAAGCGGAGCAACTGCTCGGTGTTCACATCGGAAGCTGTCGCCAGTGCTACCGGTTTCACGTTTCGGGCGGACTTGAAGGTCCTTTCGTCGAATGAATCGGAAACAATCAACACTTTCTCGGCATCCGTCTGTTTCCTAAGAAGATCGACAAATGCTTTCGTCTTCAATTCCGGCACGACGAATTTATCGATGGTCAAAACATCTCCGGCATTTATGCGTTCGCTCAGCGCTTTTCGAAAAGCGAGTCGCCGGACTGACTTCGGAACTTTCTTCCAGTAATCGCGCGGCTTCGGTCCAAAAACGACCCCGCCACCGCGCCAGATCGGCGACGATTTGTAACCGGCGCGGGCGCGACCGGTTCCCTTTTGCCGCCACGGTTTTGCGCCTGACAGATCCACTTCCGCCTTGGTCTTTGTGTTGGCCGAGCCGGAACGCCTCGCCGCGCGCATCGCCACAACTGCCTCGTGCACGGCTTGCGTGCCGCGACCATCTTCGATGAGGTCGATCTTCGCTTCTTTCGCTGCGGCTTTAGTCAAAACCTTTGCGCTCATTTTCTCTGCGCCATCTCAACTAACGTTTTCGGCTTCTTCGCCTTCTCTTCTTCCTCGTGCTGTCGGTGCTCAGCATGCAGTGCCACTACGCGTTCGGGATGTTTAATGGCCGGCCGCACGATCACATAACTGCCGTTCGCTCCCGGCACAGCGCCGCTTATTAAAATAATTTTCTCGGCTTCGCGCACCTGCATTACCTGAAGATTTTGCACCGTCACACGCCGATCACCCATGTGTCCTGGCATTCCCATGTTCTTCCAAATGCGCCCCGGCGTGGAACGATTGCCGACTGCTCCGATGCGTCGATGCGTTTTCGAGCCGTGCGCCGCGCCTTGTCCATGAAAGTTATGCCTCTTCATCACGCCCTGAAATCCTTTTCCTTTCGACCGGCCAATCACATCGACATATTCGCCTGCTTGAAATTGCGTAACGCTCAAGTTGATCTCGCCTTCGAGAAGATCATTCGTTAGCCGAAACTCGCGGACTAATCTCTGTGGCTGCACGCCAGCCTTCTTGAATTCGCCAAGCAACGCTTTGGTCACACGGGATTCCTTCTGCACGCCAAACCCGACCTGCACAGCCGAATAGCCGTCGTTCTCTTGGGTCAAGCGACGCAGCAAAACGTTATCGCCCGCGGCGATCACGGTCACAGGACAGAGCCGCCCCTTTGCGTCGTAAACGCTGGTCATACCGATTTTTTGTCCAAGAAGTCCGATGCTCATGACCGTGCAATTTCAAATGTTTCAGAAAGGCCTCCGCTTAAATCTTAATCGTAATGTCAACGCCCGCAGGCAGGTTCAGTTTCTTTAATTCATCCACCGTTTTGGCAGTCGGCTCGATGATGTCCAGCAGCCGTTTGTGGGTGCGGATTTCAAATTGTTCCATCGACTTTTTATCGACGTGCGGGGAACGATTCACCGTGAACTTCTCGACCAATGTCGGCAGCGGAATGGGCCCGGCCACGCGCGCCCCGGTGCGTTTTGCAGTGTCCACGATCTCCACGGCAGATTGATCGAGCATACGGTGATCGAATGCCTTCAGGCGAATCCGAATGCGCTGGCCATTGCTCATTTCGCCTCTTTCTGATCCAGGATGGCCGGGACAAGGTTGGCCGGCACCGGCTGGAAATGCGATGGTTCCATCGAATAACTGGAGCGGCCTTTGGAAAGCGAACGGATGGCAGTCGCGTAACCGAACAACTCGGCAAGCGGAGCCTCGGCATGAATAATGGCGAGATTGCCGCGTGTCTCGATATTGTGGATGCTGCCACGGCGGCGGCTTAGATCGCCGCAGATATCCCCCTGAAACTCATCCGGCGTGATGTTTTCAACCTTCATGATTGGCTCCAGCAGAATCGGTTTGCCCTGTTTGAATCCATCTTTCATCGCGAAGATCGCCGCCATTTTGAATGCGAGTTCGCTGGAATCAACTTCGTGGAACGAACCGTAAACGATATCGACCTCAACATCGACAACGGGATAACCGCCCAGCACGCCGTTGAGCACCGCTTCTTGGATACCTTTTTTGACCGCAGGAATGTATTCGCGCGGAATGATGCCGCCGACGATTTTGTTCTCGACGACTAGGCCTTTGCCGCGCTCGGCTGGCCGCACATCCACCTCCACGTGTCCATATTGGCCGCGGCCGCCTGATTGCTTAATCAACTTGCCGACGCCGTGCGCGTTCGTGGTGATCGTTTCGCGGTACGCAATCTGCGGTTTGCCCGCGTTGGCGTCCACTTTGAACTCGCGAAACATCCGGTCGCGGATGATTTCCAGGTGCAACTCACCCATCCCAGCAATGATGGTTTGGCCGGTGTCTTCGTGCGTATAAACCCAGAAAGTGGGGTCTTCTTCTGAGAGGCGCTGCAACGCAGTCGCCATTTTTTCCTGATCCAGTTTTGTCTTCGGCTCAATAGCCATTGAAATCACTGGGTCAGGGAAAGACGGCGGCTCGAGAAGGATTGGATGGTCTTCATCGCAGAGCGTGTCGCCGGTAGTGATATTTTTAATACCCACAATGGCTGCGATATCGCCGGAGTAGCAGGTCTCAATGTCTTCGCGTTTATCTGCTTGAATCTGGATCAAGCGCGAAATGCGTTCGCGCTTGTTAGTGCGCGGGTTGTAAACCGTGTCGCCCTTACTCAGCATGCCGGAATAAACTCGGAAGAAAACCAGCTTCCCGACGAACGGGTCACTCCAAAGTTTGAAGGCCAGTGAACAAAAGTTGCCGTTGTCATCCGTCGGCACTTCAACCGGCTCACCGGTATCTGGGTCTTGGCCTTTGGCCGGCGGAATGTCGAGCGGGCTCGGCAGATAATCGACAACCGCATCGATCAAATACTGAATGCCGATATTCTTCAACGCCGACCCGCCGATGACCGGCACGAATTTGTTCGCGATTGTTTGCCGCCGAATTCCAGCCTTTAACAGTTCCGCAGTGACCGGCTTTTCATGGATGACGGCCTCGGCAACGTCGTCATCTATGTTGGAAACATGTTCGACCAGATCGTTGTAAGCTTTATCAACAAGATTGACATACTCCTTTGGCACATCAGTGACTTCATACGTCGATCCAAGTTGATCATCCTCGGAATAAATGATCGCCTTCTTATTAATTACGTCGAGCTGGCCGCGCAGCTGATGTTCGCTGCCTAGCGGCAACAAAATCGGCCACGCGTTCGCGCCGAGTTTCTTGTGGATGCTGTCCACCGACATCTCGAAGTCGGCACCGACGCGGTCCATTTTGTTGATGAACGCCAGGCGCGGCACATTGTATTTGGTGGCTTGACGCCAGACGGTTTCAGATTGCGGCTGCACCCCGGCTACACCGTCAAAAACTGCGATTGCCCCGTCGAGCACGCGCAACGAACGCTCTACCTCGGCGGTGAAATCGACGTGGCCGGGTGTGTCGATGATGTTGATTCGTTCCTTGACACCGTCGAAAATTTTGTAAACGCCCGGTTCTTTTCGCTGTTCCCACGTGCAGGTGGTGCACGCTGACGTGATCGTGATTCCCCGCTCCCGCTCCTGCTCCATCCAGTCCGTCACGGTGGTGCCCTCGTGGACCTCGCCCATCTTGTGGATCATGCCGGTGTAAAACAGGACGCGCTCAGTGATGGTCGTTTTGCCGGCGTCGATGTGCGCCGCGATCCCGATGTTCCGCGTCCGCTCCAGGGGAAACTTGCGATTCGGCGAATTGGGACTTTTCACCGGGGTCTTCTTCTGTTCCATCATCGCCGTCGCCATAATTGTCACCATCTAAAGTGCGCAAACGCGCGGTTCGCCTGCGCCATTTTGTGTGTGTCTTCGCGTTTCTTGATGGCGTTTCCCTGGCCGGCCGCGGCGTCCTTGATTTCCTGAGCCAGCGCGTCGGCCATCGGCACCCCCTTGCGATTGTCCGCGTATTGGACAATCCAGCGCGTAGCGAGAGAAATTTGCCGCGCGGGCGCCACTTCCATCGGCACCTGATACGTTGCCCCACCGACTCGGCGCGATTTTACTTCCAGCCGCGGACGAACATTTTCAATCGCCTTGTTTACGACTTCCAGCGGATCGACCGAATCAGATCCCAGGCGCGATTTCTCGATCGCGGCGTACACGATTCGCTCCGCGAGCGATTTCTTGCCGCGGTTCATCACTGTGGTAATAAGGCGCGCCACCGCCGGGCTTCCATAGCGGGAATCGACGCGCTCTTCTTTTTTGTAAACTCTCTTCCGTCGCGACATTATCGGTCTTTCGTTTCAAAATCTATTTCGTCTCTACCTTGGCTGCTGGCGCGGGTCTTGCCGCACCTCCGCCGCTCGCGCCGCCTTTGGGACGCTTCGCCCCATATTTGGAGCGACCGCGAC
>QHQA01000113.1:0-13900 GCA_003219695.1 Verrucomicrobiota bacterium | reverse complement strand
AGCACGATGGAGTGCTCCTGTAAATTATGCCCCTCGCCCGGGATGTAGGCAATCACTTCCTGGCCGTTCGTCAAGCGCACTTTGGCCACTTTGCGCAAGGCGGAGTTCGGCTTCTTCGGCGTGCGCGTCATCACTTGCACGCACACACCGCGCCGCTGCGGGCAACCGACCAGCGCCGGCGACTTTGATTTCACCGACACCTTGCGGCGTCCTTTTCGAATCAGTTGATTAATCGTGGGCATTTCAAATACAAACCGTCGCCAAAGAACGTCCGATTCCGGGCGACAAAAAAACCCGCTTCAGGGCCGCGCAACAAATTCCCTCCACGCTCCTGATGCGGTGAGCCGCGAATATAGAGGGAAAATCGTAGCTCGCAAAGAATATTTTAGAGTGCGTTTGTCATTCCGAGCGCACTTATTGAACGGTTTGCGCGGCGTCTGGCCGCATTCATGGCGTTAACGGAAGTGCTAGTTCGATTCACCGCTGTGTTGCGGCCAACGTTTCTCCCCTTTGAGAAGCTAACTCTTGATACTTCCTCTCGAGCTGCTTAATGATCTCCTGCGCACCTGCTAACTGCGGTTCTTCGTTTACCGCAGCCGTAAGATCATCAATTCCAGCGCTCTTTAATGATCCTAAGTCGTTCAGCTCCATCGCGCTTTCATATTCACGTCTCGCGCGCTCCACTTCGCCGAGACGAAGTAATGCTAATGCAAGATTGAAGCGCACTGAAGCAAGCGAACTGTCAATTTTGAGTGCGCACTCGCTGGCTTTCACTGAATCGGCCCAGTGCCGCAATTTGTAATGGGCCCACCTTCATCCCAGCAGGCATACTTCACCCCCATGTCGTTTTTAGCCGCTTCGAAAAGTTGTCGCGCTGTTTGAGCTGCTTGCAAATATTCCTCGTCGCGGCCAAGCCGCTGGTAGGCATCCGCTGCCGCCAAATATGCGTCAGCATCTGAAGGATTGTGCTTTATGGCTTCCTGAAAATTCTTCAATGCCAAATCGAAGTCGCCCCGCGTCCTCAAGGCAACTCCCAAAACGCGATAAATATCCGAATTTTCAGGATTCAGGTCATGGGCCTGCTCTAGCTGTGGTATAGCTACGTCGATCTTGCCTGCCAAGTAATTATTTCGCGCCAACATAAACAGCAGCTGGGCATCCGAGGGAAATTCCTCGACAGCTCGCTCGCCTGCTCGAATCGCCTCCTCGTATTTTCCACCGGCCTCCAGTGCCGCGATCAAGTTCAAGTGCACATCCAAGTCCTTTGGCTGCCTCTCGAGATATCTGAGATACAGATAAATTGCCTCATCTGTTTTGTTCTGCCGATGTAGTGTGTAGCCCAGCCCTTTGACTGCATCCGCATTGTAGAAATCGGCAGCCAAAGCACGCCGGAAAAACACTTCAGCCATATTCAAATCGTTTTGTTGGTAATAGATCCGTCCCAAACCATAAAGATATTTTGGGTTCCACGGCTCCAACTCCAATGCAGTTGTGTATTCCGCTATGGCGACATCGATTGTCTCCGCATCAACAGCATGCGACGCCGCATCGGCGTGTCTGCGGGCGGATTCTCCCCTCAATCTCGTTAAAATTGGAACAGATTGGACGATTTTCTCTGGAATCCATTTCCAAAGCCTGTCTAGGGTGCTGTGCCGCTGGACTTGAGCCGGTACAGTAAAAGTCGGGGACGACGGAGATAACGTCATGCTTACAACAGCTTCGCGGGAGATGACGGTTTAACCTGAAGACGTTCCAACGCATTCCACGCTACCTCGAAGGAAACAGGCGAGAGCCTTTTATGAATAAGTGCCTCCATATACTTCACTCTTGACGCCTCGTCAGGAGGTAGAGTGGCTAAACCCAAGGTCGTGCGATTGACTAGGTTAACGAGTTCGTCAAACATTTTTTCATTGAGAATTCCTTCTATAAACAAACGCCCTAGCTCATTCAACAAATCGTCGCGCTTTTGCAGGGCCGCTTCCCGTTTGACATGGCTATAAAAAAGCGGGAGCGCAGATTTTTCCAAAGGCTTGATGACCGTAAAGGGTTGCTGCGGGGTTTTGCCATGCTCTTTGTTAAGCAGCGGTACGGCCGTTCGTAAGTACTTATCCATTAGCTCGACCGTCGGACACTCCCCCTTCTCGATCGCCTGAAGCAGGCAATACGTAAACGAGCCGTGTCCAAGGGCCTCGATTTCGAACGAGAGTTCTTTGGGATCACACGAAAAGAAGGAGACCAATCCTTCGCGCTCAACGGCCTCTCGGCTAGATTCCCCAACGCCCACGATCGCCTTCTCGTCTTCTCGAATTTCCTGACGGCAAGCATCAATAAAAATGGCAATATTTTTGCAGCCCGTCCCGGTCAATTTCTTTACAAAGTGTTCCACTGCTATCCCAGTTGCCGCCAAATCGTTCGGCGAAGCGTCCATGGGCAGCAAGTAGTCCCGCTTATCATCTTGATCCATCATCCCGTGTCCTGAGAAATAAAGAACCAACAATTCGTCCTCTGCGATCTGTTGTTTAAGAAAGGCGCCGAATTCGTGAAGAATGGCAGCGCGGTTGGGTTTGTGCACGGAGCCAAGCGTGAATTCAAGGATATCTTCTGGCTCGAATTCGAGCGACTCGCGAAACGCCTTTGCAAGGTTTCGAGCATCATTTCCACAGAAACGCAATTTTTTTACATGCTCATATTCATCAACCCCAATGAGAATTGCCCGCTTTCTCGAAAAGTCCTGCATGTGCCGTGACTACACCGCTCGCCTTAGTTTAAGGGTCAGCCCTCCAGTTACACCGGCTTTTGCTCCGCCAATTAACTGAAAATTCCCTTCCGCATTTACTTCGACTGAAAGCTCAATCTCCTCAAGTCGGAACGGTTCTCCAACTTTTGGAAGGCTAGCCATCAATGTGTTCACCGAATCGACAAATTTCTTTAAATTTTCGCTCAATACTGTGACGTTGAGCCGCACTGGTCCTTGAAAACCCACGAGCGCCTTATCGCCAGTAACCGGCGCAGTGTACGGCGCAGCAACAACCAAAATTTCAGCGTCCGCCATAAGACCTCCTTAAATTGTGCGGTCTCCCGCGGTTCCGACTTTGTTTTCTTGCGGCCCTGCACGGCCACAGACTTGTCAGTGCTTCGCGAAAATTTCGCGAAGCGCAGCGCCAGCGGCATGATAGCCGCACATTCCGTGAACTCCGCCACCGGGCGGGGTAGAAGACGAACACAGATAAACTCCCTTGATCGGTGTGCGGTAAGGCGTGGGACTGAAAATCGGTCGGGCAATTAGCTGCATCAGGTTTGCCGTGCCGCCGTTAATATCGCCTCCGGTTAAATTCGGGTTCGATCCCTCGAGATCGGCGCCGCTCATTTTGTGGCGGGCCAGGATGCAGTCGCGAAAACCCGGAGCGAATCGCTCGATTTGAGACTCCATGCGGTCCGACATGTCGATCCTGCAATCGAACGGGACGTGACAGTACGCCCACAGCGTGTGTTGCCCCCGCGGGGCGCGCGTTTTGTCGAAAACACTCTGCTGCGCAACCAACGTAAAGGGACGCTCGGGAATTTTTCCGCGCGCAACATCGCGTTCTGCAACGGCAATTTCATCTATTGTTCCGCCGAGATGAATTGTACCGGCGTGACGGCAGGCTTCGGCTTTCCATGGAATCGGTTCGCTTAGCGCATAATCAATCTTGAAAATCCCAGGCCCATGTCGAAACGATTCCAGTCGGCGCCGATACGCGGACGGCATTTGACCGCTGGCGATGCGTAAAAATTCCCAAACGGAAACATCGAGAAGAATGGCGTGCGATTTCGGCAGGTCGTTCAGATTTTCAACACGGCGGTTGACCTCGATGTCGCCGCCGAGTTCACGCAGGTAACCAGCGAGCGCGTTTGCAATCTGCTGCGAGCCGCCGCGGGGAATCGGCCAGCCGACGGCGTGTCCAGCCATTCCCAAAACCAAGCCAAATGCGGACGAAGCGATCGATTCCAATGGGAGAAACGAATGCGCAGCAATCCCGGCGAAAAGCGCGCGAGCTGGTTCGCGCCGAAACAAAAACTTCGCCAGCAAAGTTGCCGGGCAAAGCGCTGGAATTCCGAAACGCGCCAGTGTCCACGGATGCCGCGGCAAATGCAGCATCGGCTGGAGGAACTCGTTAGCCAGTTTTTCCCAATTGCGTGCCAGCGGTTTCATCAGGCGCCGATATGCACTCGAATCCGCGCTCAATTGCGCCGCCGTAAGATCGACATCTCGGTAGAGGCACGCCGCGGAACCGTCATCGAGCGGATGCGCCAGTGGAATTTCAGGTTCAATCCATGTGAGCCCAAACTTTTCCAGGGGGAGCCTTCTGAAAAACGGCGAACCCGCCGCGAGCGGATGAACTGCCGAACAGACATCATGCAAAAAGCCTGGCAGCGTTAGTTCTGCCGAACGCGCGCCGCCGCCGATGGTCGCGTTGGCTTCGCAAACCAGCACCGAGCATCCCGCGCGCGCGAGCGTGATCGCGGCCGCCAGACCATTAGGCCCCGAGCCCACTACGACGGCATCGTATTCAATCGGCATGTTCACAAATGCGTTGTTGTCATTCTGCGCGAAGCGAAGAATCTCTCATCAGTTTCCCATGAGACTGTCGGAAAGAGTCAGAGATGTTTCGCTTCGCTCCGCATGACACAAGGCGAAACCCTGCCATGAAACGCGCCGGCATCATTTTGTTTCAATTCCTGGTAACCGCAGCTGGCCTTTGGTATGTCTTTCACGATCCACAAAGGCGAGCAGAAATCGCCGAGGCACTGCGGCATACCAAACTCAGCTGGGTGCTGCTGGGATGGATTTGTTACAGCGTGGTAGAAGTGATGGCCACTGTGCGCTGGCAGATTCTTCTGCGCATTCAAGGCATACGGCTGGGCTGGTTTCGGGTCGGCGCGATGGTGATGATCGGTCTGTTTTTTAATCAATTCCTGCCGGGTGGCGTCGGAGGCGATGCCATGCGGATTTACTTCATGTTCAAACAGACGCCGCGGAAAAAGATCCGCGCCACGCTTTCGATCGCAATGGATCGTTTGCTTGGTTTGCTGGCAATTTTGTTTCTCGCCGGAATGAGTTTCTTTCTGCGTTTTAACTGGCTAACGCGTCAGGGGGGCGCGCCTCTCCACATCGAGTATCTCACGTTTGTTCTGTTAAGCGCCGGCGTTATGTTTGTTGTTTTCCTTTTCTGGCTGGTGAACTCCGGATTGCTGCACCGGCTGCCGAAAGGGATTCCGCTTCGTAAGGTGATCATCCACCTTGGCGAAGCGCTGCTCCGTTATCGCAAGCATCTTTGGGCAATGGCGTTCGCCTTCCTCGTCACGGTAGTTTCGCATGTGGCGTACTACACAAGCTTTTATTGCGCAGGCCAGGCACTGCGGTCGCCAGCGGGAAAAACCGCTAGCCTCGCTGACATTTTGTCCATCATGCCGCTGGTAAACACAATCACCTCAGTGCCGATTTCGCTTGGTGGCGCCGGCGTGCGCGAAACCCTTTTTCAAGAGCTGCTCGGCAACCTCGCGCATGTGCCGCCGGCGATCGCGGCTTTCACCGCTTCGCTCGGTTACCTCAACCAGGTTTCCTGGGGATTGGTCGGCGCTCTGGTATTTTTAGCATCACGAAAAATAATCAGCGCTAAGGCGCTAAAGATTTTCTGAGTGTTGCCTGATCCCTTCTGGAATCAGCGCCAACGAGATCGTGCAATCCATTTTCACATCCGCACCAAGCACCTGCGCTTTAACAATTTCGAGGATCGGGAGAAAATTCCCCAGGACACACCGTACTCAAGCTTAATCGGATCCGACGTGCCGATCGTTGTGGAACATACGCGGCTTGATTCGCGCCAGGCGGAGAACGCGCTGCTTACGACGATAGCTTTCCCATGCGATTGAGGGTCGAGATGCGATTCACACAATGGGGTTCATGCAAGATTTGGAGACATTATGATGACTGAAACTGTTAGCGATTTTTTGATCAAGCGAATTGGCGAATGGGGATTAAAACGCATTTACGGTTATCCGGGCGACGGGATCAATGGGATCATGGGTGCGCTCGACCGGGCCAACGGCGCCGTTGAGTACATCCAGGTGCGACATGAAGAGATGGCGGCGTTCATGGCGTGTGCGCATGCGAAGTTCACCGGGGAAGTCGGAATTTGTCTGGCCACGTCTGGGCCCGGCGCGATTCATCTGCTCAACGGACTTTATGACGCGAAAATGGACCACGCACCGGTGGTAGCGATTGTCGGCCAGCAGGCTCGCGCGGCAATGGGCGGCGATTATCAACAGGAAGTCGATCTCATCACACTGTTCAAGGACGTCGCGCACGAGTACGTGCACATGGCCTCCACGCCCGCAGCAGTCCGGCATTTGATCGACCGAGCGATTCGGATTGCCAAAGCCGAGCGCACCGTCACTTGCATCATCATGCCAAACGATGTGCAGGAAATGGCGGCAGTGGAAACGCCGCCGCGCAAACATGGCACCGTACATTCCGGGGTCGGCTACTCTTCGCCGCGAGTGATACCCAAAGACACCGATCTCCGGCGCGCGGCCGAGGTTCTCAACGCCGGCCAAAAAGTGGCGATGCTCGTGGGCGCAGGCGCGCTGGGTGCAACCGATGAAGTGATTGAAATCGCCGACATTCTGGGCGCTGGTGTGGCCAAAGCACTGTTAGGCAAAGCCGTCATACCGGACGATCTCCCGTTCTGCGTCGGCCCGATTGGTCTGCTCGGCTCGAAGCCGAGCTGGGACCTGATGACCGAGTGCGACACGCTGCTCATTGTCGGTTCGAGTTTTCCGTATTCGGAATTTTTGCCCAAGGAAGGTCAGGCCCGCGGCGTGCAGATCGACATCGATTCCAAAATGCTGAGCATTCGCTATCCGACGGAAGTGAATCTGGTCGGCGACAGCGCGGAAACATTGCGCGCCCTCAAACCGCTGCTTACTCGCAAAGAGGATCGGCAATGGCGCAAGAAGATCGAAGACGGCGTGGCGGAATGGTGGAAAGTTTTGGAGGCGCGCGCGATGAACGAAGCCAAGCCGATCAATCCGCAGCGCGTCTTTTGGGAACTCTCGCCGCGATTGCCGGACAATTGCATCATCGTGGCCGACTCCGGCTCGGCCGCGAACTGGTTTGCGCGCGATCTGAAGGTGCGCCGCGGCATGATGGCATCGCTCTCGGGAAATCTGGCCACGATGGGACCGGGCGTGCCGTACGCCATCGCCGCGAAGTTTGCCTTCCCGGACCGCGTGGTGATCGCCACGGTCGGTGACGGCGCGATGCTGATGAACGGCATCAATGAGATCGTCACCATTTCGCATTACTGGAAAGAATGGAGCGACCCGCGTTTGATCATCCTGGTTCTGGCCAATCGCGATTTGAATCAGGTGACCTGGGAACAGCGCGTGCTGGCCGGCGATCCGAAATACGAATGCTCGCAAAACGTGCCGCAGTTTGAGTTCGCGCATTATGCAGAAATGCTCGGCCTTACCGGCATTCGCATTGATAAGCCGGAGCAAATCGCGCCCGCGTGGGAAAAGGCGTTAAACGCGTCGCGCCCGGTCATTCTCGAAGCGGTGACCGATCCGGAAGTCCCGACGCTGCCGCCGCACATCACCTTCGAGCAAGCTAAAAAGTTCATCGAATCGATGATCGAGGGCGAGCCGCGCCTTGGCCACATGATCAAACAAACTTTCAAGGAAGCGGTGCAAGGCGTTCTGCCGCACAAGAAGTGATCGCGCGATGCGCTCGAAAATGGTAGAGCGCGACCGCCGGGCGCGCCGGACCGCCGAATGAAGACGCGCGTTGATTCAGTCACGATCGACAGTTTGCGGGTCTCAGCGTACACGATTCCCACTGAAACACCGGAGGCAGATGGAACTTACGAATGGGACAGCACTACCATCGTAATTGTCGAGGTCGCAGGCGGCGGCAAACAGGGACTCGGTTACAGTTACGCGGACACAGCAACGGCGAAATTGATCGAGGACAAACTGAAGGAAGTTGTCATCGGTTGCGACGCGATGTCCGTGCAGAGCGCGTGGCTGGCGATGTTGCGTTCGACTCGCAATCTCGGCCGGGCGGGTATTTGCGCGATGGCCATTTCTGCCGTGGACACAGCACTGTGGGATTTGAAAGCGCGCTTGCTCGATTTGCCGCTGGTGACTCTGCTGGGACAGGTCCGCGATGCGTTGCCGATTTACGGCAGCGGCGGGTTCACGAATTACTCGAACGACCAGTTGCAGGAGCAGCTTCGCGGCTGGGTGGAGCAGGGGATTCCGCGAGTGAAAATGAAAATCGGCCGCGACGCGAAGAGCGATAGGCAACGGATCGCAGCCGCGCGAAAAGTGATCGGCGAGGGTGTCGATCTTTTCGTGGATGCCAACGGGGCGTATTCGCGCAAGCAGGCGCTCGCGCAGGCGCGCGCATTCGAAGAATTCAATGTTGCCTGGTTTGAAGAGCCGGTTTCATCAGACGATCTCGAAGGTTTGCGCCTCATCCGGGATCGCGCGCCGGCTGGAATGGACATCGCTGCAGGGGAATACGGATATGACATCAATTATTTCCGTCGGATGCTCGATGCCGGAGCGGTTGATGTTCTGCAAGCCGACGCGACACGCTGCTGCGGTTTCACTGGCTTTCTCCAAGCAGCCACGCTTTGTGATGAGCATCATCTTCCGCTCTCCGCGCACTGCGCCCCTGCATTGCATGTGCACATCGGTTGCGCCGCGTCGGTCGTGCGGCATGCGGAATATTTTTACGATCACGTCCGCATCGAGCGAATGATTTTCGATGGCGTCATGGAACCCGTCGAAGGCGCGTTAAAACCTGATCTGACGCAGCCCGGTCTTGGTCTCACTCTGAAACGCGCAGACGCGCGGAAGTTTGCGATCTGAGCAACGACTATTTTTTAAGTTTGGCGAGCGCCTCCATTATTTCAGGAGCGTGCTTTCGAATTTCCCGACGGTGGCCTGCCGCAAGCGATGCCACAAGTTTGGTACCCGCAGGCGTCAGCTTCACATAAACGTAGCGGCGGTCGGAATGTGCGCGCCGCTTGGTCAAAAGCTTCCGCGCAGCCAATTTATCCGTCAAACTGACCGCCGTATGATGCTTGACCTGGACGCGCTCGCTCAGTTGCCCCACGGTGAGGCCTTCGTAGTCTGTGGAAAACGCTTTCAGAACGAGCAGTGCTTCATATTGCTCCGGCGTAAGCTTTGCGTTTGCGCGCACAAAATCTTTGCTGAAGCGCAGAAATTTTCGCAGCGCATAACGCAAGCAAGCCATGCTGTAATAGTCCTGCCGGGTGAGAAGTGATGATCTCATCGGTTAACTATAACGTGCCCCCCTTGTTACATCGAGGCTCGATATTTACACGGCCCTGTTTCACGGGGGCCCTCAACTGGTGGGCGCTTAGGGATAGTATTTTCCCCTATATCTCGAGTCGCCTACAGCCTGATGGCCAAAGCGAGATTCGCTTGCGAAATTATATCGACGATTGATATATTATTCAGGAAAGGAGGTCGAAATTATATGGCAATAACTGAGACCGCAGATAGAACGATGGCAACACACGAGGAGATCGCCAAAACCGTGGCGACGGGTGCCGGAGCCGAAGCTGTCGCCGGCGGAGCAGCCGTGATTCTTGCCATTATAGGATTAGCTGGACTATTCCCAATGATTCTGGCGTCGATCGCGGTGATCGCCGCAGGAGCAGCATTCCTGTTTGAGGGGGCTGCAGTGGCGGCGCGATACCGACGATTGGCAGCGGAGGCAGGCGGTGGCGAGGCCGAGATCGAAACGGGGATGAGCGCCGAAATCATCGGTGGGCTCGCTGGTATTGCCCTTGGAATCCTTGCTTTGATAGGCGTGGAGACAGTGGCATTGCTGGCAGTGAGCGTTATTGTTTTTGGCGGAACCCTGTTGTTTGGCAGCCCGGCTGTTTATCGTGCGAGCCGAGCTGAACCTGGCAATCAAATTGTCGATGCAATGGCGCGCCAAATGACCGCAGGTGCGGCGGGGGCCCAAGCCCTGGTGGGAATCGCAGCCATCACGCTGGGAATTCTGGCGTTAGTTGGAATTGTTCCGCAAACACTAGTACTCGTCTCTGTCCTGTGTATTGGCGGAGCAGCCTTGCTAAGTGGCGGTGCGCTTACCAGTAAAATGGTGAGCCTCTTGTATCACTAAATCAGTTGCGCAATATCCGCAATATCCCCGAGGGGATCACCCTCGGGGAAACGCTGCCGAAACAGTGATTTTGCTGCGTTGCCTCCTCCTCGCCAGCAAGTGAGGCGGTCGGCCGGCACATTGGCATGCGCAATCGCCTCCTGGGATCCTGCATCCCCACACACGGATGCGGGATCCCACAAGCTCATGGCTCCAGCTTGCGCGCTCGAGGGCGCGGATTGCCTGTCTTCCACGCGCAAATGGACAGAAGTTTGCGATGTAATTATGTGGATCGATCGCCGCCTCGCCAGACTGAGTCCGATTTTTCCGTCGAAAAGTACGGCGCCAAAACGAGAGAAAAGGAAGAGTGCGATGAGCAATTGCTGGCCGATTACGCGGCGTTGCTCGCGTTTCATGTTGCTAGTGTGGCCGCGCTCACGGGCATCGCCGATGAGCAGAACCGGCTGCCGAAAAAATTTCGTCCGCTTGATCTGGCGCTGCTGGGAATGGCCGCTCACAAGCTGAGCCGCATCGTCGCCAAGGACAGAATCACGAGTATTCTGCGCGCACCGTTTGTCACTTACATCCGTAGCGCCGGCGCGGGCGAAGTGGAAGAGGAACCGCGCGGTCGCGGTGTTCAGCGTGGAATCGGCCAGCTGATTTCATGCCCGTACTGCGTGGCGCCCTGGTGTGCCAGGGCGCTTGCGTTTGGATTTATTTTTGCGCCACGCGCGGCGCGGTTCTTCGCTGGAATTTTAGCCAGCGTGGCGATGTCGGATTTTCTCCATCGCGCCTATCTCGCGGCGAAAGAAAAAATCTAGAGGGCCGTGCTCTTTAAGCCAGAGGAATGGATGCACGAGTGAACGTAAATGTAAATGCGCTGGAAGCCGAGCTGCGGGAACACGTCCGCGGCGAGGTGCGCTTCAGCGATGGTGACCGCGCGCTTTATTCCACCGACAGTTCGAATTATCGCCAGATTCCAATTGGTGTCGTAGTTCCGCGCGACCGCGAGGACGTGATTGCCACCGTCGCCGCCTGCCGAAAATTTGGAGCGCCGATCACCTGCCGCGGCGGCGGCACGAGCCTTGCCGGCCAATGCTGCAACGTCGCGGTAGTCATCGATTTCACCAAATACATGAATCGCGTCATCGAAATCGACGTGGAAAAAAAACTCGCGCGCGTCGAGCCGGGACTGGTGCTTGACGAGTTGCAGAAGAAATTAAAGGAGCATGGACTGATCTTCGGGCCGGACCCTGCCACCCACAGTCATTGCGCCATCGGTGGGATGCTCGGCAATAATTCATGCGGCGTTCATTCGGTCATGGCCGAGTTCTACGGCGGCGGGGCGCGCTGCTCGGATAATCTGCGCGAGCTGGAAGTGCTGCTGTATGACGGAACGATCATGCGCGTTGGGAAAACCGATGATGCAGCGCTAGCGCAGATCACAGAGCGAGTTGTAGCCGGGGGCGATGACCCCGGCCTTCTGGGATCTGCGCAGCTCAGCGTGGCCGGCGTCAACGCCGCCGGCTACAACCCCGCGGTCAATGCCAGCGGCTACAGCAGACGTGCGGAGATTTACAAAAAGCTTATCGAGCTGCGCGATAAATACGGCGACCTTGTCAGGCAACGGTTCCCGAAAATTCCGCGGCGCGTCTCGGGATACAATCTCGATGACTTGCTTCACGAAAATGGATTTCACGTCGCGCGCGCGCTGGTGGGAACTGAAGGCACCTGCGCCGTCATTCTTGAAGCGACGTTGGAGCTGATCGTCAATCCGGCGGCGCGCTCGCTGCTGGTGCTGGGTTATCCCGATATTTATCACGCAGGCGATCATGTTCCGTTGATTCGCAAATACAAACCGGTCGGGCTCGAAGGTATCGACGACGTGTTGATCGATGCGATGAAGCTCAAGCGGATTCATCCGCGCGACCTGAAAATTTTGCCGGAAGGCAAAGGCTGGCTGCTCATCGAATTTGGCGGGAATACGAGGGAAGAAGTAGATGCGCCGGCGCGCGGTCTTATGGCGGAGCTCAAATCGCAATCGAACCCGCCGGCGATGCGATTGGTTGACGATCCCGAACACGCAAAAGTGGTTTGGGAGATTCGCGATTCCGGCCTTGGCGCCAGCGCGCGTGTGCCGAACCAGCCGGACACGTGGGAAGGCTGGGAAGATTCTGCCGTTTCGCCTAACGACATTGGCCAATATCTGCGCGATTTCCGCGCCCTGCTGGACAAACACGAGTACCTTTGCACCCTCTACGGCCATTTCGGCCAGGGCCTGGTACACACGCGGATCGATTTCGGTCTCAAGACGCACGAGGGAATTCAGAAGTATTTGCGCTTTACGGACGAAGCGGCGGAGCTGATCAGGCGTTACGGCGGTTCACTCTCGGGCGAGCACGGCGACGGCCAATCGCGCGGCGAGTTGCTGCCGAAATTGTTCGGCGAGGAACTAGTGCAGGCCTTCCGCGAATTCAAGGAAATCTGGGACCCGGACTGGAAAATGAATCCGGGCAAGATCGTTCAGCCGTACCGGCGCGACGAAAATCTGCGTTACGGCGAAAAGTACGATCCGCCACAATGGCGGACGTATTTCAGGTATCCCGAGGACAAGGGAAGTTTTTCCTACGCGATGGAACGTTGCGTTGGCGTGGGCAAATGCCGCCGGCACGAGAACGGAACCATGTGCCCCAGCTACATGGTCACACGCGAAGAGAAACATTCCACCCGCGGACGCGCCCGGCTGTTGTGGGAGATGTTGAACAGTGACGCGCTGCGGAAAAATGGCTGGCGCGACGAAAGCGTCAGGGACGCGCTCGATCTATGTCTCGCCTGCAAAGGATGCAAGGCCGATTGCCCGATGAACGTGGATATGGCGACGTACAAGGCCGAGTTCCTCTCCCATTACTACAAACACCGATTGCGTCCGCTCCATGCATACGTATTTGGATTGATTCACGTATGCGCGCAGTTGGCCCAGGTTTCGCCGCGACTGGTCAACCTCGTGAACCACGCGCCCATCGTGAGCGGCCTGGTCAAGAAATTCATTGACGTCGCGCCGCAACGCGAGATGCCCGCATTCGCGCGGGAGACATTCAAGACGTGGTTTCGAAAGAACCGGGGCGATTCAATGGTAGGGACGGATCGCCGAGCCGTCCGATCGGGCGCGCCCGGCGGTCGCGCCCTACCACACAAGCGTGTCATTCTTTGGCCGGACACGTTTAACAATTTCTTTCATCCGGAAACGGCAAAGGCCGCTGTAGAAGTGCTCGAAGACGCCGGATTTCATGTTGTCGTTCCTGAAGTCGATCTCTGCTGCGGCCGCCCGTTGTACGACTACGGAATGCTGGACACGGCCAAGCGCTGGCTCTCACAGATTCTCGCGGCGCTGGGCGGTGAAATCGAAGCCGGCACGCCGATGGTCGGGCTCGAACCGAGTTGCACCGCAGTTTTCCGTGATGAGCTCACCGAAATCTTCCCGCAAAACGAGCAGGCCATCCGTCTGTCGCAGCAGACGTTCACGTTGGCCGAGTTTATGCAGAAATTCGCGCCCGATTATCAGCCGTCCAAACTCGCGCGCAAAGCGCTCGTGCACGGCCATTGTCATCATAAGGCGATTATGAAGATGGAGTGCGACGCAGAACTGTTCGAAAGAGTTGGCCTCGATTTTGAAATCCTCGATTCCGGCTGCTGCGGCATGGCTGGCGCGTTCGG